>CAYLTF010000183.1:0-4998 GCA_964386625.1 uncultured Akkermansia sp.
ACACCGTGGCCTTCGACATCCAATACGTCGGCAAGGTCAAGACGGCGCTCTTCGGGGGCGAGGGCCTCTTCTTCGCCTCGCTGCGGGGTCCGGGCAAGGTCTGGATCCAGTCGCTGCCCCTCAGCCGGCTGGCCGACCGCATCATCGCCGCCTCGCCGGCGGCGGGAGGGAGCGGGCGCGAGGAGGGCTCGATCCTGGGCGGCCTGGGCGGCTTGCTCGACGGCGACAACCGCTGATCCGGGGCACGGCGGCCACCGGATCGCCCCACGATCGTCACCGATCCGACGGGTGACTATCCCTTCCTGCACCTTGACGTTTGCCTCCCGGCCGGCATTCTGGCCGGCCCTACTGGAGGGAAACGGCCATTATGCAGCACATCCGAAACATCGCGATCATCGCCCACGTCGACCACGGCAAGACCACTCTCGTCGACTGCCTTCTGAAGCAATCCGGCACCTTCCGCGCCAACCAGGCCGAGACCCAGGTCGAGCGCCTGATGGACTCCATGGACCTGGAGAAGGAGAAGGGCATCACGATCCGCGCCAAGAACGCCGCCTTCAAGTACAAGGACTTCCACGTCAACATCGTGGACACCCCGGGACACGCCGACTTCGGCGGCGAGGTGGAGCGCATCATGAACATGATCGACGGCGTGCTGCTGGTCGTCGACTCCGCCGAGGGTCCCCAGGCCCAGACCCGCTTCGTGCTGCGCAAGGCGCTCGAGGCCGGTGCCAAGCCCATCGTGGTCATCAACAAGATCGACCGCGACAACGCCAACCCGAAGAAGGTGCTCGACCTGGTGTTCGAGCTCTTCATGAGCCTCAACGCGACCGATGAGCAGCTCGACTTCCCGTTCATCTACTGCTCGGCGAAGATGGGCTTCGCCAAGAACGAGCTGACCGACACCTCCGACACGATGGAGCCGCTCTTCGACGCCATCGTGAAGCACATCCCCCCGCCCCGCGCCAAGGCGGGCGACGGTTTCCAACTGCTGGTCGCCAACCTCGACTACAGCGACTACATGGGCCGTATCGCCTTCGGCAAGATCGTCGAGGGCAAGCTCAAGGTGGGCGACCCGGCCATCTGCCGCCACGGCAACGGCAAGGTCACCAAGGGCAAGATCACCATGCTCTACCACTTCGAGGGCATGAAGCGCATCGAGATCAACGAGGCGGGCGCGGGCGACATCGTCGGCGTGGCCGGATTCGAGGACGTCTTCATCGGTGAGACCCTCTGCGACAGCGAGGCCCGCGCGGCCCTGCCCTACATCCCCATCGACCCGCCGACCATCCAGATGGAGTTCGCGGTGAACGACGGTCCGCTCGCCGGCCAGGACGGCAAGCTGGTGACCGCCCGTCACATCTGGGACCGCCTGGTGAAGGAGATCCGCACGAACGTCGCCCTGCGCATCGCGCAGACCAGCGACCCGAAGATCTTCTCCGTGGCCGGCCGCGGCGAGATGCAGATCGCGATCCTCGTGGAGCAGATGCGCCGCGAGGGCTACGAGGTGCTCGTCAGCCGCCCCGAGGTGCTCTGGAAGAAGGGCCCGACCGGCGAGCCCTTGGAGCCGATCGAGAAGGTGTTCGTCGAGATCCCGAGCGAGAACCTCGGCGCGGTGATGGAGAACCTGTCCTTCCGCAAGGGTCAGATCACCAACATGACCCACACCGGCAACCTGGTCTCGGTCGAGGCGCTGGCGCCGATGCGCGGCCTGATCGGCTTCGAGACCGACCTGGTCAACATGACCAAGGGCATGGGCGTGCTGAGCCACCTCTTCCACGAGTACGGCGAAGACCGCGGCGAGATCGCCGCCCGCAAGAACGGTTCACTGGTGTCGATGGACGCCGGCGAGGCGACCTCTTACGCCCTCAACATGGTGCAGGAGCGTGGTCGCCTGATGATCGAGCCGGGAGACCATGTCTACATCGGCATGATCGTCGGCGAGAACGCCCGCGAGAACGACATCCCGGTCAACCCGGTGAAGGAGAAGAAGCTCACCAACATGCGCTCCCAGGGCGACGGCAAGGGCATCCAGCTCAGCCCGCCGCTGAAGCTCAGCCTGGAGCGCGCCCTCGAGTACATCGACGTCGATGAATACGTGGAGGCGACGCCCAAGAACCTGCGCCTCCGCAAGAAGATCCTCGACGAGAACCAGCGCAAGCGCTCCGAGAAGCAGCGCTCGATCCGGTTCGTGGAGGAATAGTCCCGTCACCGGGGACCTCCGTGGTTCCCGCGCGGTCGGTCCAATCCCGCCTTCCATCCGACCCGCCCCATCCCGGGGCGGGTTTTTTCATGCCGTCGGACGGCCGGCGGCGGCCTTGCGGGAGACCATCTCGGCATGCACGGCCCGCATCAGCGGCTCCATCCGTTCCCAATGTCGACGGAGCGCATCGATGAGCCCGGGCAGACCCGGAGGCACCGGGAGTCCGGCCGCCGACTCGAGCGCTGCGGCCGACCGCACCAGGTCCTGCAGGCCGAAGATCGCGGCGGAACCACGGATGGCGTGCGCGCAACGAGCCAGCGCCGGACGATCGCCGGCCTCGAGAAGCCCGGAGAGCGAGCCCATCCGGACACGGTTATCGTCCAGGAAGGATTCGAGGAGGTCCGCCAAGTCCAGGGGATCGACCTCGCTGGACAGGCCTGCGATGGCCCGCCGGAAGCGCTCGGGATCGGTGGCTGCGTCCATGGACTCCATCCCCGACAATCCGTCCGGGACGGTCAAGCACCACTTCTCCGGAACCGTCTCGTGTCCGGCTTCACCGCAGCACCGAGTCCAGCCAGTCGTAGGCCGCACGACGCTCCGCCTCCGGGAACTCATGACCGGAATCCGGTGTGCGCAGGACCAGTCGCGACCCCGCACCGTGCAGGTCGAAGACGGAGGACGCCGCCGCGAAGGCACGGCGGACCCCTGCGACATCGAAGTTGTCGTCCCGGACCGGCGAATTGGAGAAGACGCCCCGCGGAGCGATGGCCCCGAGGACCTCTGGAAAATCGAAGGGGATCCGGGCCGCCTCGTTGCCGTAGACGGTGCGGATCCGGGGCATGTACCGGTCGCTGGTCCAGCCACCCACCTTGCCCCCGTAGTAGTCCGGGAACGGGGTGAAACCACAGCTGGTGACCACAGCCTTCAGGCGCGGATCGAAGACCGCGGTGAAGAGGGCGTTGTGTCCGCCAAGGGAATGTCCGATGACCCCGATGCGCCCGGCATCGACCTGCGGCAGCGATTCCAGCAGATCCACTGCGCGCAGGTTGTTCCAGACGGCCTTGATGGACCCGCTGGCGTGGTGTGCGCCCTGCCGCTGGAAATCGTAGGGATACTCGCCGAAGGAGGGATAATCGGGCACGAGGCACACATAACCGCGCTCGGCCAACTCATGGGCGTAATGCAGCGAACGGAGGCCACCGAGGCCCGCAGGCTCGTCCTTGCCGATCCCGGTGGTCTGATGGAGGCAGAGCATGGCCGGAGCCCGATGACGCAAGCGGTGCGGGATGAGGAGCCATGCCGGAACCCGGTCCCCGACCTCGGGGGTGAAGCGAACCTTGCGGCGCAGGTACTTGGCCGAGGAGGTCTCGCCCAGTTCCTCGACCTCCAGAGGCACACGGGCCAGGGCCCCAGGCAACGGCCCCATGGCCTGCTGAAGGCCGGCCCGGATGTGAGCGGCCCGCAACGCCCAGTCGGCCGGCGTGGTCACCGGGCGGGCTGCCCCCGACGCGTCCCGCACCTCCATCAGCCGGGAATGATCGGGGTAAGGGATGGCCGGCGGTGCCCCCGCCATCGGATCCACAGCACCGGCCGCCTGCAGGCCCGCGGCCAACGCCAGCGCCGCCCGGGAGACACGGGGCGGGTGATAGGCGTCGGCGATGGCATCCATTACAGATGTCAACATTAACGCAAATCCCCGGTTCAAATTCATAAAAAAAGCGGCGATCCCGAAGGATCGCCGCTCGCTAGGACCGATCAACCGCTTACTGCTTCAGGCGATAGAACGCCGAGGCGGAGGACGCGGTGATGGTGACCGAGTTGTTGGCCACGCCGTTCACCTGGGTCCAGGCGGCATCCGAGAGGGAGGCCTTGGACTCCAGGACGTACGGCTCGGAGGCCGACCACGAGAGCGTGATCGAGCCGTCGGCGTTGCGGGTCAGCTTGATGACCGGGCGGGTCGGGGCCGGAGCGGCCGCACCGATCACCACCGGGAGGCCATCCGGGCTGGGGCCACCGAGGGCCACCATCTCCACATCCGACAGCTTGCCGGAGCGGATCTGCACGGAGCTCACGAACATCTCGCGACGCTCGTCCTGGTCGCCATCGCCGAAGAGGATGGCGGTGGTGGACAGGGAGCGGCGGGGATTGTCGAGGCTCTGGTTGGCCGTCCAGTCGTCCTGCTTGATGCCGTCGACGAACTTGGTGACCACCGGCGGGTTGGCCGCCATGTCATAGGCGGCGACGACGCGGTGCCAGGCACCCGCGGTGAAGGCTCCGGTGCCATTGTAGCCGTTGCCACCCTGGCCGAAGTTGTTGCCCTGCCAGAACAGGTCGCCGTCGTCGGTGTTGGCCGCCGAGCTGGTCTGCCACAGCGAGGCCGCGCCCGGACCCGAGGTCCCGACGAAGATGTCGAAGGCCAGGGTGTACTGGTTGACCCGGCTGCCGCCGCCGTTGGGGCTGATGCGGTGGTTCATGACGTAGCCGATCTTGTTGGAGAGGTCGCCCGGCACGCGCATCACGCGGACGTCCTTGCCGCCGATCAGGTCGACGCCCAGCTCGCTCGCCAGACCGAACTTGGTGCCTTCCTTGGTCAGGCCGGCGTCGCCATCGAGGTAGGCCAGCGGAGCGCCGATGGACGCGCCGAGGTCACCGAACTCGAAGTCCCACTGGCCGGTCACGTTGCTGGTCGGCAGGGCGATGGGGATGCCCGAGGCGGACGGGGCTCCGAGGAGCAGCAGCTCGGCGTCGCTGAGGCGACCGGCACGGACCTGGATGGAGCTGACGAACATCTCGCG
>CAYLTF010000184.1:0-3383 GCA_964386625.1 uncultured Akkermansia sp.
GGGCTCACTTCACGGGCACGTCCACCGTGTCCACCGACAGGCGCCAATCGGCGAAGGCCGGCGCGGTCTGGAGCATCACGACCGTGGCAAAGGTGAATCCGTTGCCCTGCCCGTACACGCTGTCGGGCGAGACGTTGAGGGTCCACACCGAGCCCTCGGGGATGGGCCGCGAGGCCCCGGTCTCCAAGGCGGCGGCATCGAACCGGTCGCCGGCCGGCTCGGCCGCCTCCTGCCAATGGCGGAAGGCCCCCCGGCTGGCGACGAGTCGCCGCATGATGGGGTTGGGCATGCCGGAGTGCTGATGGGCCCGGATCACCGCCCGCACCTTCACGGTCGGGGCGCTTTGATTCTGGAGGATGTGCGTGACGGCCGCCTTCCCGTAGATGCTGGCCCGCTCGGGATTGTTGGCGAAGGCGGTCTCGCCAGAGAACACGGTGAAATCATTCCACATAAACCCGATCACCGACGGGCTGATGGGCGACTGGGGCTGGAAATCGCGGAACCACCGGGCCGCCTCGGCTCCCGCCGCCGGATCGGCCGTGGCCCAGGCGGGCTTGCCGGCCAGGTAGGCCTGCTGCCGCAGCTCCACGATGCGTTGGAAGGCGTTGGTGCGGTCCGACTGAAGCAACGGCCGGGGATCGAATCCGGGCTCCATGCCGCCATGGCACAATTGCACCACCTCCTGGCCGGTCCCGAGGTACACGGCCGCCGGCAGGAAGTCATGGAACCGCACCACCTTGGCCGCGTCGAACTCCGCCCCGTACTTGGCCTGCCCCTCGGCGAGGAACCCATAGCGGGCCACCAGCGAGACGTCCTCGTGGTTGCCCCGGATGAGCAGCACCCGGCCGGGATTGGCCACCTGCAATCTCAACAGCGTGTAGATCACCTCGACGCCGTACAGTCCGCGATCGGTGTAATCGCCCAGGAAGGCCATGAAGAAGGTCGGATCGGTGATCTGGAACCCCGAGAGAAGGCCCCGCTCCTGCAATCGTCCCAGCACCGCCATCAGCGAGTGGATGTCGCCGTGCAAGTCGCCCTGGAGCAGCACCTTGGATCCCGGTGGCAGCAGGCGCTTCTGCACGAACGGCTCGAAGGCCGTGCGCTGGCTTCCATGCCAACTCCGGGCCACGTCGAGGAACCCGGCGCTCGGGGCTTCGCCCACCCAGGATTCGCGCCGACTCAACGGCCCGTTGGTGGCGCTGGCGAAATAGGCGTCGAGGATCGTCGAAACCGCCTCGAACCGGGGCAACGGCAGCAACGCCCGCGGCGGCAAGCGTCCGCCCAGCACACGGTTCTTGGGCAACCGGGCGCAGGCCTCGCGCCAGGCTGCGAAGTCGGGGGTCGGCTCCGCAGCGACGCCACGGGGCACCCCGACTCCAACGAGTGCCAGCACCAGGGCCAAGGCCATCGCCCAACCGCCGATCCACCGCCCCGGAAGAGACCACGTCCCGATCGCCAGAACCCCAAGCGGGCGATGCCCGTTCGTCGGCGTGCGACGGGATGAACGCGGATCGGCCGGCATGCCGATGCAGTCGCGGGGTCGAGGCTCAATCCACATAGGCGAATTCATTCAAATTGATCAGGGCCCGGCACACCTCCACCAGGCTGCGTCGCTCCAGCATCCGCAGGCAGGCGGCCTGCTCGTCGGGATGTGGGTCGCGCTGCAAGGTGACCCGGAAGGCCTGGCGGATTTGCGCCGCCGGATCGGCCCCGGCCTCGGTGCGCACCCGCCGAGCCAATGCCTGCGAGGCCTCCACCGCGAGCGGCGAGTTCAAGAGCGACAAGGCCTGGGGTGCCACCGTGGAGCCGGTGCGTCGCGCGCAGGACGTGGAGTTCTCGGGCAGGTCGAAGGTCTCGAGAAAAGGCACGCGCACCGTGCGCTTTTGCACCAGGAAGACGCTGCGGACCGACTGCCGCTCCGGGGGCGATGGGTACCACCCCTTGGTGCGGGTGGCGTTGTCGTCGAGGAAGGCCGGGTTGGCCTGCAGGATCTCCGGCGGCAGGTCAGGCCAGACCGGCGGGCCGCCGGCCACGAATTGCAGCGTGCCCGAGGCGGCCAGCACGGCGTCCCGCAACTGCTCGGCGGACAGCCGCCGCGGGCTGCGGGCCCAAGCCTCCCCCACCCCGGCCGCCTGCCGGTAGGCCGCGCTGAGCACCAGGGTGCGGTGCAGGCGCTTCACCGACCATCCACCCCGGACGAACTCCGCCGCCAGCCAGTCCAGCAGTTGCGGGTGACTCGGGCGGGCTCCGGCCAGGCCGAAGTCATTGGGCGTCTCCACCAGGCCCCGGCCGAAGTGCTGCTGCCAGACGCGGTTCACGAAGACCCGCGCCGTGAGCGGGTTGTCGGCCGAGGCGATCCATCGGGCCAAGGCCAGCCGCCGCCCGAGGGTCTTCGGGTTGGAAGGCTTCGGCAGCACCGCCGGATTGGGATCGAGCGCCGAGAGGAACCCCGGAACGACCGGCGCGCCCGGGCGCTTGTGGTCGCCTTGAACGAGGATGCGCGTGTCGGCCGGGCGATGCTCCTGGTCGGTCATCAGCAAACCGGTGGTGAAGGCGCGGCGCTGCGCCGGGATCCGGGCCAGTTGGCCTTCCAGGTCGGCGTGACGGGCCTTCTCGGGCTCCGCGAGGGCGGCCTTCACGTCGGCCTCGGACGGTTCCACCTCTTTCCGGATGGCCGTGACCCGGGGGCGGCGTTCTTCGGGATGGCGGTCGTCGGGCTCGGCCAGCCAACGGCGCTCCTCGTCGGTGAGGCGGGCCATCCGCTCGGCCTTCAGGCGCTCGCGGTGCGGGGCGATGAGGGCCTGCCGATCGCGTTCCAACGCGTCGCGCTGGCGGTCGAGTTCCGCGTTGTGTTCGCGGATCGCGGCCTGATCGGCGGCAAGGTCCAGCGGCAGGTCGTCGGCGAACGTCACGCCCTCGAAGAAGGCGCGCAGGCGGAAGTGGTCGGCCTGCGACAGCGGGTCGAACTTGTGGTCGTGGCATCGGCAGCACGAGAGCGTCAGGCCGAGGAAAGCGCTGCCGGTGGTCTCGGTCAGGTCGGCCATCAACTCGGCACGGCTGCGGTCCTGCTCGTTGAAGAGCCCGGCGGCATTGTCGTGCGGGCCCAGACGCAGGTACCCCGTGGCGATGAGCGCGTCTTGCTCGGAACGGTCGCGCGGCGGCCCGTCCACCAGTTCATCCCCGGCCAACTGCTCCAGGATGAACCGGTCGAAGGGCTTGTCGGCGTTGAAGGCCCGGATCACGTAGTCGCGGAAGCGCCAGGCCTGCGGACGGAATTCATCCCAGTCGAAGCCGTTGCTGTCGCTGTAGCGGACGACGTCGAACCACAGGCGTGCCTGATGCTCGCCATACCGCGGCGAGGCCAGCAGGCGATCGACGAGGCG
>CAYLTF010000184.1:3483-4981 GCA_964386625.1 uncultured Akkermansia sp.
GGGTTGTCCAAGGCAAAGCCCACCGACTCCTTGCGGCACGGGCCCGGCCGGGGGCATTCTCAGCCATGTTCGTGACGCCCCAGACCGGCACGCGGCGGCGATTCCTCGGGACGGTGGGCACCGGCTTCGGTGCCCTGGCCCTGGAGGCGTTGACGCGTCTGGAGGCGGCCTCCCTTCCGAAGGGACCCGAAGCGCCGGATCCGCTGAATCCCTTCGAACCGCGTCCGGCACCGAAGCCGCCCAAGGCCAAGTCGGTCATCTTCGTCTTCCTCGTCGGTGGCCCATCGCAACTCGACACCCTCGACTACAAACCCCTGCTGCAGAAGCTCGATGGCAAGCCGGTGCCCGAGTCGTTCCGCAAGGCGGTGGACGCCACGCGCTTCGCGAACGTGTTCCACGGGTGCAAGGACGAGCTGATGGCCAGCCCGTTCACCTGGTCGCAACATGGGGAATCGGGCCTGTGGGTCAGTAGCCTGCTGCCGCACCTGGCCCGGCACGTCGACGACCTGTGCGTGATCCATTCGCTCCAGGCCGACTCCAACAACCACGCGCCGGCCAGCTACCAATTGCACACGGGCGACATCCGGCCCGGGAAGGCCAGCCTCGGCTCATGGGTCACCTACGGCCTGGGCTCGATGAACCGCGACCTCCCCGGCTATGTGATGCTCTTCGATGCCGGCCCGCTCGGCGGCGCGGCCAACTACTCCAACGGGTTCCTGCCGGCGGCCTTCCAGCCGACCCGGCTGCGGGACGAGGGCGTGCCCGTGCTGGACCTGCTGCCGCCCAAGGACTTCGCCGACGGCCAGCGCGACACGCTGGACCTCATCCGCGACCTGAACCTTCGCCACCGCGACCAGCGGCCCGGCTTCGCCGAATTCGACGCGCGCATCGCCAGCTACGAGTTGGCCTACCGCATGCAGTCGGCTGCGCTCGAGGTCGGGGACATCGCCGGGGAGTCGGCGGGCCTGCGCCGCGGCTACGGTCTCGAGCACGCCGACGCGCGGACCCGCTCCTTCGGCCGGAAATGCCTGATGGCCCGACGCCTGGTCGAGCGCGGGGTGCGCTTCGTGCAGCTCTACGACATGCCCGACAAGGACGGCTGGGACGCCCACGACCACCTGGTCAAGAACCACGAACCGCGCGCCCGCTGGACCGACCAGCCGGTCGCCGCCCTGCTGGCCGACTTGAAGCAACGCGGGTTGCTGGATGAGACCCTGGTGGTGTGCGCCAGCGAGTTCGGTCGCACGCCCATGATGCAGGGTGACCATGGCCGTCAGCACAACGCCGCCGGCTTCACGATCTGGATGGCCGGAGGCGGCGTCCGCCCGGGATTCCGCTTCGGGGCCACCGACGACCTGGGGCTGCTGGCCGTCGACCGCCCGGTCCAGATGAAGGACCTCCACGCCACGATCCTCCACTTGCTGGGCCTCGAGCACGAGGCGCTGAACCATGAGGTCAGCGGCCGCCTCGAACGCCTGACCGGCATCGCCGGCGGGGC
>CAYLTF010000185.1:0-2815 GCA_964386625.1 uncultured Akkermansia sp.
GAGGCGTCCCTGGCCCTCGAGGCCCAGCAGGCCAAGGAGAACGAGGCCGCCTCGCTGCGGGCGGAATTGTCCCAGGTGCAGAACCGGCTCGCCACCGCCACTGCGGAAAGCACCGCGGCCAGGGCGAGCCTGGTCGAGCAGCAGCGGGTCCACGAGGAGTCGGAACGCGCACTCCGCGAGACCCACGCCCAATGGGTGGCCGAGCTGCGGGCTTCGCACGAGAAGGCGCTGGTCGACCTGAAGCAGAGTTTCGCCGGCTTGAGCGCGGAGGCCCTCAAACAGAACGCACCGGAGTTCCTGCGCCTGGCCAACGAGACCTTCACCCGATTCCAGGAGTCGGCCAAGGGGGACCTGTCACTGCGGGAACAGCGGATCGAGTCGCTGGTGAAACCGCTTGAGGAGCAGCTCAAGGCCTATCAGGCCCGGCTCCAGCAGAGCGAGTCCCTCCAATCCACCGCGCTCGGGGAGGTGCGGCGTCAGGTCGAGCAACTCTCGACCCACAGCCAGACCCTCTCCAGCGAGACCCATCGACTCCGGGCCGTGCTGTCCTCCAACCAGGCGCGGGGACGCTGGGGGGAAGAGACCCTGCGCCGGGTGGTGGAAGCCTCAGGCATGAGCGCGCATTGCGACTTCGTGGAGCAGGTCCGCGAGGGCGAATCCAAGCCCGACCTGATCGTCCGGCTCCCGGGCGACCGCGTCATCATCGTCGATTCGAAGGTCCCGGACCTGGAGTTCCTGGCCGCCGTGGACTCCGAGGAGGAGGGGCGCCGCAGCGCCGCCTTGGCCGAGCACGCCGCCAAGATGAAGTCCACCATCAAGGCCCTGGCCGAACGCGATTATCCGGGACAGTTCAACAACGCCCTGGACCATGTGGTGCTGTTCGTCCCCGCCGAATCCCTCTTCAGCGCAGCCCTGGAAGGCGACCGGGACCTGCTCGTCTGGGCGGCCGAACGGCGCATCCTCCTGGCCACGCCGGCATCGCTCATCGCCCTGCTCCGCAGCGTGGCGGTGAGCTGGCAGGTCCATGAGCAGTCCCAGAACGCCCAGCAGATCGCCGAGGCGGCGCAGACGCTCTACGAGCGGGTCAACCGTTTCGTGGAGCATTTCGAGCGGATACGGGACGGCCTGGGAAAAGCCACCAAGGCCTACGATGACGCCGTCGGAAGCTATGAACGGATGGTGCGACCAGGTGGCGAACGCCTGCTGCGACTGGGTGGCGGGGTCGAAAGCCGCACCCTCCCGGAGATACGGCCGCTCGACAGTTCACTGAGGCAGGCGCCGGAAACCCGCTGATTCAGATTTGGGGAGCCGTCCGCCGGGCGGGCAGGATCCCCGAGAGTGCCGAGGGGGCCAGGGGGGACCGTGCGAGATGGGTCTCGAGCATCCAGACCCGACGCGGGGGCAGCGGCCGCTGCTCGGTGAGGCCCAAGAGGCCGACCGCCAGCAGCGTGCACGCTCCGACGATCCACGTGCGCCTGCCCGTCCGGAAGCGGACGATGGCCTCCATTCGATGGACCAATGATCGGGGCGCGGCGGATGCGGCTCCCATCCAACCGGCGGCGATCATGGTCTGGGTGGTTTCCACAGGAATCCCCGTCGTCGACGTCGCCCCGGACTCCAGGCACTTCAGGAGCACGCGGCCGTAGGCGAAATTGCTGACCCGGTCCGAGGAGAGTGCGTGAACATCACACATCTCTTCGCGATCTTCACGCCAACGGCGCAGCACCCAGCCGACCACGGGGTTGAACCAATGCAGGATGCGGATGCTCTCGAGAGCCATATCGACCCAAAGGTCCCGCCGACGGAGGTGGGCCATCTCATGCAGGAACATCAATCGGATCTCCTCGCCGGAGAACCGCTCCCCGAGATCGGAGGGCACCAGCAGGCAGGGGCGGAACAGGCCGGCCACGCAGGGAGTGAACACCTCTGGCGAGGAGCGCAACCGGACGCCCGAAAGAAAGGCTGGCCCGCCCTCGATCACTTCATTCCAGAGAGCGACAAGACCCGGATCGACAGGAGCAGCCCGATGGATCTTGGCGCGGATCCGCCGGCATTCCACAAGCAACCGGGCGAAACCGAGGAGCAAACCCACGCCCCAGACGACGGCCGCCCAGCGCCATCCGTCCAAGGGGAACGACGAGGCGGTGATCGAAGGCAACCATGGGACCATGACATTGAAGAGACTGACCGGTGTCGGGATCTCCCAGGGCCATATCAATCTGACCAGGACCACGCCCCAGAGGATCAACCGCCAAGCGGGTGAAAGATGTCGTCGGAGCCCCGCACGCACCGCGAGCACGAGGATGCCCAGCAAGGCTGCCTTGGCAGAACCGCTGATCAGATCCCAGCCGAGATTGCGGATGACCTCCAGGCTCATGTCAGAACGTGTCCGACGGGCCTAGCAGGTTGCTTGCCTATTTGGGAGCCGCACCACGGCCGGAGAAGGAGCCCGGCCGAAGGTTCATTTCGAGGGATCCGATTCGAGGATCCGGCGCAACTCGCTCACCTGTGCCGTGGAGAGCTTTCGGCTCTCGACGTAGTGGGCCATCAGGCCCGTGAGGGATCCGCCGAAGACCCGATCCAGGAACGACCGGGTCACCGCCGTGACGCACTCCGCCTCGGAGACCCGGGCACTGTAGTGGTAGACCCGACCGATGGCCTCGTAGCACAAGGCCCCCTTTCGAACGAGGCGGTTGAGCAGTGTCTTGGCGGTCACCGCCCTCCAGGTGGGGTCTTCTTTCTGGAGCTGGGCAATGACATCCGCCGAGGTCACCGGTTGTCGTTTCCAGACAATCCGCATGATCTCCCATTCCGT
>CAYLTF010000185.1:2915-4943 GCA_964386625.1 uncultured Akkermansia sp.
CCGCCGAGGTCACCGGTTGTCGTTTCCAGACAATCCGCATGATCTCCCATTCCGTCTCTGAGATGCGAGGCAACGGCATGAGGTCTGTCTCAAGCTATGGGTGTCGAAGGGGTGACAGACCCATGGCTACTGCCGGCTCCCGACGATGTCAATCGGGGGTTTTTGCAGACGACACCCCGGACCACGGCGCCCGGGCCGAGGAAGGCGCCGTCACCGAGATGCCCCATGGGCCAAGGCCCACCCGGATCTGGACATCATCCGGCAACGGCTTGGCCTGCCGAAACCAAGGTCGGTCGCCGGGGCGATCGAGGTGATCGAGGCGATCGGGACCTGGTCCGCAGTTCGGCACGGGGTCGATCAGACTGTCAGGATTTCCTTCTCCTTGACGGCCAGGTGCTGGTCCACCTTGGCGATGAAGGAGTCGGTCAACTTCTGCACATCGGTCTCGGCGGTCTTGATGGCATCCTCGGAGACGCCGCCGTCATTCTTGCACTTCTTGAGAGCCTCGATGGCCTGACGGCGCTCGTTGCGGATGGCCACGCGCCCCTCCTCGCAGATGCGCTTGCAGATCTTCACGAATTCCTGGCGCCGCTCGGCGCTGAGGTCCGGGAGGACGATGCGGATGAAGCGACCCTGCGAGGCGGGGTTCAACCCCAGGCCCGAGGCCTGGATCCCCTTCTCGATGGCCTTCATGTTGGCCTGATCGAAAGGCTGCACCATCAGCATGCGGGCCTCGGGTGCGGTGATCGTCGCCAATTCCTTGAGCCGCATGTTGGATCCGTAGGCCTCCACCATCACGTTCTCGATGAGCGACGGAGTCGCTTTTCCGGTGCGGACCCCGGCGAACTGGTTCAGGACATGGTCCTCGGTCTTCAGCATCTTCTCTTCGGCGTCGAAGAGGACTTCATCGATGGTCATGGCGTTTTCTGGTGGATGGAAATCGGGTTGAGAAAGGTCTGTTTCCGGGGTTCAGGCGACCACCTGGGTGCCCACTTTTTTGCCGAGCACGACGTTGCGCAGGTTGTGGGGCTTGAAGAAGTCGAACACGACGATGGGCATCTTGTTGTCCATGCAGAGCGCGAAGGCCGCGGCGTCCATGACCTTGAGCTGCTTCTCCAGCGCCGTCGTGTAGCTGACCTGATCGTAGCGCTGGGCGTCGGCGTGCTTCTTCGGATCCTTGTCGTAGATGCCGTCGACCTTGGTCGCCTTGAGCACCACCTCGGCCCCGATCTCGTTGGCCCGCAATGCGGCGGCGGTGTCGGTGGAGAAATAAGGATTGCCCGTGCCCGCGGCGAAGATGACGACACGCCCCTTCTCGAGATGGCGCACCGCCCGGCGACGGATGAAAGGCTCGGCGATCTGGGTCATGTTGATGGCGCTCTGCACCCGGGTGGGGACGCCTTCCTTCTCGAGCGCATCCTGCAGCGCCAGGGCGTTGATGACCGTGGCCAGCATGCCCATGTAGTCGCCGGTGGCGCGTTCGATGCCCTTCTCGCTGCCCTGGATTCCCCGGAAGATGTTGCCTCCGCCGACCACGATGACGACCTCGACGCCCAATTTCTGGACCTCGGCCACCTGGCAGGCCATGTCGTGGACGGCCACCGGATCGATACCCTGTCCCTCGCCACCGCCGAGCGCCTCGCCACTGAGTTTCAACAGGATTCGGCGATAACGCGGCTGGGGTGCTGTGGCGGGTTTCTTCATCGGCGCAGGGTTGATATCAGCCGGACGATCCGGTCGTCAACGCGGCCGCACCCCGGCTCACCCTGCGGAATATTCGGCATCGGGGATGGGATACCCGGAGTCGCACCCGGTATCATCCCTCCGACGAGACCCGCTCGAAACGACGGCCCGGCAACTGTCGGATCAACCGCTTGAGTTCCAGGCTGAACAAGGCGACCTGAACCGCACTCGGGGGCAGGCCCGACTGACGGATGATGGGGTCCACCTCGAGGATCTCGCGGCCCAAGGCGTCCCAAACGGCCTGCTCTCCGGCATTGAGGGTGATGGCGGGAAACTCCTGCTGAC
>CAYLTF010000186.1:0-4912 GCA_964386625.1 uncultured Akkermansia sp.
TGGTGGAGCCCTGGCTGGAGCGCCTGGCCGACTTCTCGGTGCAGTTCGAGCGGACCGACGCGGAATTCAGGCGTATCGGGTTCACCGACCTTTTCAACGACCACCGCGGGCAGTTCCTGGCCAACGCGGCGAGCCCTGGCTTCGAGCGACGCCCGCCGACCCGGGTGACGAAGGCCTTCCATGCCTGGCCCGACGCCCCGGGTCTGCTTCGGCGGGTGTATGACGCCGTGGCCCGGGCCCTCGAGCCTCGATTGGCCTCGGTCGGGTTCCGGGGTCCCCTCGGCATCGATGCCCTGGTGTACGCCACGGCCGAAGGCCCCCGGCTCAAGCCGGTGGTGGAGGTCAACCCGCGATACACCATGGGACGACTGACCCTGGAACTCATGCGGGTCGTGTCCCCGGGCAGTCACGGGCTCTTCCGCCTGGTCAACCGGGCCCAGCTCAAGGCCGGGGGCTTCGCCTCTTTCTTCGAGTATGCCCACCGACGGGTGGCGAGCCGTCCGGTGTGCCGCGTCGGTTCCCCGGAGCCGCGCCTGCGCGAGGGCGGGGTGTGCCTCAACGACCCCGCCCGCGCCCAGGCCTGCCTGGCGGTGCTCGAAGTGACCCGCGAGGCCCCCGATTCGGTGGCGAGGATCGCCTGACTCGGGGCCGGCTGAGCGACCCGATCCGCCCGCGTCGGTCGGCCGGGGATGGCGTGGGATTCCATTTGATACGTACCCGTATCATTTGGTTTGCCAGCGCGGAGGAGGACCGCCACGTTTTGCGTTGTTCGGAAACGCCTCTCCGTCATGAACGCTTTCTCCGTCGCAGCCCTCTTTTCCGGTGTCGTCGCCCTTTCCCTGCAACTGTCGGCCGCCGAGGGTTGGCTGACTTGGCGCGGCCCCCTGGGCACCAGCGTCTCCACCGAGAAGGGATTGCCCCAGAAGCTCGACGCCAAGGCCCCGCTCTGGAGCGTGGACTTCCCGGGTCAGAGCACGCCGGTCATCGCGGGCGGCCGGCTTTACATCAATGGCTACCAGGGTGACGGCCAGGACTTGCAGGAGTTCACCGCCTGCTTCGACGCCGAGACCGGCAAGGAACTCTGGCGGCACGGTGAGAGCGACTTCCTCAGCGACACCATCTACCTGCGGTATGCGACCTCGTCGCCGACGGTCGATCCCGAGACCGGCAACATCTACGCCCAGCACACGCAGGGCCTGCTCATGGCCTTCTCGCCCGACGGCAAGCTGCTCTGGAAGCACTCCATGATGGAGGAGTTCGGCCGCCTCACCTTCCCCAATTCACGCACCGCCTCGCCGGTCGTCGACCGAGAGTTGGTCATCATCCGCGGCATCACCAGCGCCTGGGGCGCCCATGGCGCGGCGGGCGACCGGTTCTATGCGTTCGACAAGAAGACCGGGGAACTGGTCTGGTCGAGCGCCCCGGGCGACCGTCCGCAGGACAACACCTTCTCCCAGCCCTGGCTCGACCTCTGGGGCGGCAAGCGTGTGCTCTACAGCGCCGGCGGCGACAGTTCCATCCTGGCCATCAACGCCCGGACCGGCGAGCCGCTCTGGCGGTTCCCGTTCGCCAAGGCCGGTGCCAAGGGCGGCATCAACGCCGCGCTGGTCCGCTGGAAGGACAACCTGGTGGCCCTGCACGAGTCGGAGAACCTCGACTCGTCGGAGATCGGCCGCATGGCCCTTTTCCGCATCCCGGTGCCGTCGGAGGTCCAACCCACCAACGCCACCACGCCGCACGTCTTCGGGCCGAAGGCCTTCGAGCAGTGGCGAAACGGGGTCGGTTCGCTGGCCAGCTCGCCGGTCGTGGTGGGCGATACGCTTTATGAGGTGACGGGCACGGGCGACTTGGCGGCCGTCGAGGCCCCCACGGGCAAGGTGCTCTGGAAGAAGAAGGTGGGCATCGAGCAACGCCAGAGCACGCCCTTCTACGCCGACGGCCTGCTGTATGTCGGCATGTACGTGACCATGAAGGACGCCGCGGCCGCCACCTCGTCCGACGCCGACAGCGTGGCCAACGGCGACCTGATCGTGCTGCGCCCCGGGGCCGATGGGGCCGAGGAGGTCAGCCGCACCCAGGTCACCGGCCGCGTCTTCGGGTCACCCGTCGGCTACAACGGCAAGGTGTACCTGCAGACCGACAAGAAGCTCTACGCCTTCGGCAAGGCTGGCCGCAACCCTGGCCTGGTCGCCGCCCCGGCCGAGCCCGCATGGCCCAAGCCCGGCCCGGCCGCCCAGCTGCAGGCCATCCCCTACGAGGTGCTGCTGCGCCCCGGCCAGACCCAGTCGTTCCGCGTGCGCGTGCTCGACGCCAACGGCTTCACCGTGACCGAGAGCGTCGATCCCAAGTCGCTGAAATGGGAGCCCTTCATCCCGCCCACCGCGCTCGTCAAGGCCACCCTCAAGGGCGCCTTCAACGCGGCCGGTCAATTGGTCGCCGACACCGCACCGGTCGGCAGCGCCGGCCAGTTCAAGGCCACTCTCAAAGGCCCCGACGGCAAGGAGATCTCGGGCTACATCAAGGGCCGCGTGCTGCCCGGCCTGCCGTTGGTGCAGAACTTCCAGAGTTTCGCCCTGACCAACCTCACCACCAACACGGTGGAGTCGCCCACGCCCTTCGCCTACCCGCCGCTGCCGTGGAACTCGGCCCGGTTCCGCTTCGAGGTGCGTGGCAAGGATGCGGCTGGTGGCACCAACCAGGCCCTGGTCAAGACCATCGACAACAAGCTCTTCCAGCGCGGCCAGGTCTTCTTCGGCTTCCCCGACATGACGAACTACACCGTCGAGGCCGAGGTCTTGAGCGAAGGCAACAAGCGCAAGATGTCGGAGGTGGGTCTCATCAACCAGCGCTACGCCGTCATCCTCAAGGGCAACTCGCAGCAGCTCGAGGTCAACTCCAACCAGGAGCGCATCAAGGTGGCCGTGCCCTTCAAGTGGGCGCCGGAGACCTGGTACCACCTCAAGACCCGCGTCGATGTCGCCGCCGACGGTTCCGGTGTGGTGCGCGGCAAGGCCTGGAAGAAGGGCGAGCCCGAGCCCGAGACCTGGACCATCGAGGTGCCCCACAAGAAGGCCCATGCCAGCGGTTCCCCGGGCCTCTACGGCTTCGCGCCGCAGGAGATGCGCGTGGCCATCGACAACATCCGTGTCACCGCCAACTGATCCCCATTCCGATTCGCCCCGTTGAGTCTTTGCCTGCCTGAACGAAACTCCGTTTCATTTCCCACATCCATGAATGCACTCCCGCTTCTCTCCGCCGCATTGCTGAGCGCCGGCCTCTTGGCGCGCGCCGAGGATTGGCCCCAATGGGGCGGCAACGACCCGGGCCGCAACTTCTACTCGGCCGCCAAGGGCCTGCCGGATCGCTTCGAGCCGGGCAAGCTGAAGAGCGGCACCGAGGAGATCGACATGGCCACCACCAAGGGTGTGAAGTGGGCCGTGAAGCTGGGCTCGCAGAGCTACGGCAACCCGGTGGTCGCCGGGGGCAAGGTGTACGTGGGCACCAACAATGAGTCGCCTCGCGACAAGAAGCACGTGGGCGACCGCTCGATCCTGTACTGCTTCGACGAGAAGACCGGCGCCTACCTCTGGCAGCTTGTGGTGCCCAAGCTCAAGTCGGGCAAGGTCAACGACTGGGAGAACCTCGGCCTGCTGGCCTCGCCGTTGGTGGTGGGCAACCGGCTCTGGATCGTGACCAGTCGTTGCGAGGTGCTTTGCCTCGACACCGAGGGCCTCGCCAACGGCAACGAGGGCCCCTACACCGATGAGGCCAAGTACATGGTCAAGGACACGCCCAAGGAGGCCGCTCCCGGCGAGCCCTCCAAGCAGGACGCCGACATCGTCTGGCGCTACGACATGATGGATGAGCTGGGCGTCTTCCCGCACAACGCCTCCAACAGCTCGGTGCTCATGGTCGATGGCGTCCTCTACATCTGCACGTCCAACGGCCAGGACTGGACCCACGTCAACATCCCGTCGCCCACCTCCCCGAGCTTCATCGCGCTGGACGCCAAGACCGGCAAGCTGGTGGGTGAAGACAACGTCGGTGTCGGCCCGCGGATTTTCCACGGCCAGTGGACTTCGCCTTCCACCGGCAAGGTGGGCGGCCAGAACCTCGTCTTCTTCGGCGGCGGCGATGGCGTGCTCTACGCCCTCGATGCCAAGCCGCAGAAGGGTGACGGCTCCAAGATCGTCCCCATCCTGCCCGGTGCCCCGCTCGACCGTGAGGAAGACAAGGACACCGACTACCTCAAGAAGGTGTTCTGGGCCGACCTGAACCCGCCCGAGTACAAGGCCGACAAGTCGGGCAAGCCCTACAAGTACCCCGCCGCCGAGGGCCCCAGCGAGATCAACTCCACGCCGGTCTTCTACAAGAACCGCGTGTACGTGGCCACGGGCCAGGATCCCGAGCACGGCGAGGGTGTGGGCCGCCTGGTGTGCCTCGACGCCACCAAGAAGGGCGACCTCACCCAGACGGGCATCCTGTGGGACTACAAGGGCATCAAGCGTTCCATCTCCAGCGTGAGCATCGACCCGGCCACGGGCCTGCTGTTCATCGGCGACTTCTCCGGCTTCGTGCACTGCCTCGACGCCGAAACCGGCAAGTTGCACTGGGTGTACGACATGAAGGCCCACATGTGGGGCTCGACCCTGGTGGCCGACGGCAAGGTGTATGTCGGCGACGAGGACGGCGACTTCGTGGTGTTGGCCGCCAAGGGCGGGCCCAAGGCGCAGGTCTTGAGCGAGACCAACCTCGGCGCCCCTGTGTACAGCACTCCCATCGTGGCCAACGGCGTGATGTACGTCGCCAGCCAGACCCACCTCTTCGCCATCGGCGGCTCCGACGCCAAGGCCACCGCCACCGACGCCCCCAAGGGCATCCAGCCGAAGAACTGAGAGGCTGGATCGGCCGG
>CAYLTF010000187.1:0-4867 GCA_964386625.1 uncultured Akkermansia sp.
GAATAGCCGGTCAGGTCCATCGATGCGGTCGATGTCCCCTTCGAATCCATCGATTCACGCAACGGGAGACTCCTCGTCCAGAGTGTCCCCAGTGAACATCGCCTCCAAGAACAGTGCCCCGCTCCAGGGCCGCGACACCGCCGCCGCCGCACCCCGCCGATCGCCGCAGGTGCTCGGTGCGCTGATGGGCCTGGCCGCCTTGGCCGGTTCGGTCTTGGCCCTGTCCTGCGCACTGACCGGTCCGCGCCCCTACCGTGCTTCGGCACCGTTGCCCTCCCCTCCGCGGATCGACCTCCATGTCCACACGGCGGGCATCGGTGCCGGCGGCAGCGGATGTCTGTTGTCCAAAGACCTCGAGAACAGCTGGAAATTCGGCCTCTACCTGAAGGCTTTTGAAACGACCCGCGAAAGCCTCCAGCAGCACGGAGACGCCTGGCTGGTGGAGAAGATCGCCGCCCAGGTCGCGGCCAGCGCGTCGGTGGACCAGGCCGTGGTGTTGGCGCTCGATGGGGCGGTCGACGACCAAGGCCGCCTGGACCTCGCCGCCACCGAGGTCCATGTGCCCAACGAGTTCCTGGCCCGAGAGGTGGCCCGGTATCCGAACCTGCTCTTCGGGGCCTCGGTCAACCCACGGCGGCATGACGCGATCGAACGCCTGGACGCCTGCGCGGCCCAGGGAGCGGTCCTGGTGAAATGGATCCCCAGCGTCATGCACATCGATCCGGCCGATGAGCGACTCATCCCCTTCTACGAACGCCTCAAACACCACCGTCTGCCGCTCCTCACCCACACCGGCAATGAGCGCTCGTTCACCCATGCCCAGGACGACCTCTGCGACCCGGAACGTCTGCGCCTGCCGCTGCGCCTGGGGGTCACGGTCATCGCCGCCCACATCGCCTCCACTGGGTCCACCGACGGTGAACGTCATACCGATCGACTGGCCCGCCTGATGGCGGAGTTCCCGAACCTCCACTCCGAGATCTCGTCACTGACCCAGGCCAACAAGCTCGGCTACCTGGGCGAGGCATTGACCCGGCCGGAATTCGAGGGGCGACTGTGTTACGGCTCGGATTTTCCCCTCATCAATACGGCACTCGTCTCGCCATGGCTCTTCGGCCACCGCCTGACACCCGGGCAAATCCGCCGCGTCGACGGGCTGACCAACGCCTGGGACCGGGACATCGCCCTGAAGCAGGCCCTCGGTGTCCCGCCGGACGTGTTCGCGCGGACGGCGCACCTGCTGGCCCCCCGGTTGCCGGCGGCGGCAGCCTCGAAGACACGGCCAACACCGATTCATTCGCCGCGCACAAGCCTGAGGAAGGCGGCTTCGTCCACGATGGCCACACCCAGCTCCCGGGCCTTGTCCAGCTTGGACCCGGCGCTTTCGCCGGCCAGGACGTAGTCGGTGTTGCGGCTGACCGACGAGGCGACCTTGCCCCCCGCTTGGCGGATCATCGCCGAGGCCTCGTCGCGGCCGAGCGTGGGCAGCGTTCCGGTCAAAACCCAGGTCTTGCCGGCGATGGAGCCCGAGGCCCCGCCGGAACCGGCGGCGACCCGCTCGGTTTTCGGATGGATGCCCAGTTGCCCCAAACGCTCCAGGGTCCTGCGACCAGTCTCGGATTCGAGGTAGGCGGTCAACGCTCCTGCCGCTCCATATTCGATCCGCGTCACGTACTCGGGCACGGCCGAACTGCCCTTCTGGCGCAACTGCGTCCAGCGGGCGTTGGCCTCGGCACCCCCCAGTTCCACCAATCGATCGCCCAGATCGCGGATCTCGCCCTTGAGCCGCTCGTATTCTTCGCGACGGCGCTCACGGTCCGGCGAATCCGGGGCCGCCAACGACGGCGAGGCGTCGGAAAGCCGGTCGTAGAGGCGTCCCAACCGGACGATCCCGGCGAGGATCTCCGAGCGGGCCACTTGCCCCAGATCGTCATGCAGGCGGGCGATCTCATACGCCATGGTTTCACCGACCGACGGCACGCCCAGCGCGTGCAACCAGCGGTGCAACGGAGCGGATCGGGCCCGCTCCAACGCGGCCACGACCTTGCCCGCATTCTTGGCCCCGAAGACGCGGGGATCCTCGTCGGTGCCCAGGTTGAGGGTGGCCAGGCGGTCGACGTTCAGGTCGAAGAGGTCCAGCGGATCACGGACCCAACCACGCTCCACGAGTTTCTCGGCCACGATGCCGCCGAGCGATTCGATGTCGAGGGCCTTGCGCTGGGCGAAGTATTCCACCCGCCGGGTCAACTGGGCCGGGCAACCGGCCACGTTCTGGCATCGCCACGCCACCTCGTCCTGGTCGCCATCCGACACCTTTTCCTTGGCGATGGGCCCACCGCAGGCCGGGCATTTGCCGCCGACATGGCGCACCAGGTCGAACACCTCGGCACCCGGGATCCGCAGGGTGGTGAGCACCTCGGCCACCTCGGGGATCACCATGCCGGCCTTGCGGATCACCACCGTGTCGCCGATGCGGATGTCCTTGCGACGGATCTCGTCCTCGTTGTGCAGCGTGGCCCGGGCCACCGTCGATCCTTGCACGAACACCGGTTCCAACTCGGCCACCGGCGTCAGCACCCCGGTGCGGCCCACCTGGACGGTGATGGCCTTGAGGCGGGTCTGTGCCGGGGTGATCCAGGGCACGGGCTTGTGGACGATGGCATACCCCGGCGAGCGGCGCTTGTCGGGGATCCGCGCGGCGTCCTCGAAGCGGTCCACCTTGATGACCACGCCGTCGATCTCGTAGGGCAACTGACGGCGCAGATCGTGGTTCTCATCATACGCGGCCACGACGGCCGAGCGGTAGACCTCGACCAACTCGGTCATGTCGCCGCACGTCCACCAGCGTGACTGGACCGGCAACCCCCAGGCCGCGAATTGACGGAGCATCTGGGAATGGCTCTCGAAGCGGATGCCTTCGCATACCCCCACCGCATAGAACACCGCGCGGATTGGACGTTGAGCGACGATCCGAGGGTCGAGCAGCTTCAGCGATCCGGAGGTCGCGTTCCGGGGATTGGGCGCGGCTTTTTCGCCCGACGCCACCAACGCGGCGTTCATGGTGTTGAAATCCTCCAGCGTCATGTAGGCCTCACCCCGGATCTCCACCCACTCCGGCGGCTGGTCGGTGGTCAACTGGAGCGGAATCGCGCGGATGGTGCGCAGGTTGGCTGTGATGTCGTCCCCGAACCGCCCGTCTCCGCGGGTCACACCGAGGGTCAACTTGCCACGCCGGTAATGGAGGCTCAACGACACGCCATCGACCTTGGGCTCCATGATGAGCGGCACGGAGTCCCGGCCCAACGTCTTGCAAATCTGACCATGCCAGGTCCGCAGCGCCTCGAGCGTGTTCTCGTCCTGCAAGCGCACTCGGCGCTCCCGGTCGGGTTCCTCGGCCGACGAGGGAGACTCCGAGGCGTCCACCTTCTCGAGCGACAGCATGGGCCGCTGGTGTTCCACCCGGGCGAATCCATCCGAAGGAGCACCGCCGACGCGCTGGGTGGGCGACTCCGGCGTGATCAACTCGGGGTGGGCCGCCTCCAGCTGCTGGAGCTCGCGATAGAGGCGGTCGTATTCGAGGTCGGTGATCGTCGGGGCCGACAGCACGTAATAAGCACGATCATGGGCGAGGATCTCCTCCGCCAACCGGGCATGGCGTGCCCGGGCCGACTCGCTGGGTATGGCGCTCACCGGGAAAGGCTGGACCACGGCTCCCGGGCTTTGAAGCCAATACAACGCGGCTCGCTTTCCTGATCCGGCCTCGTGGCTTTGAGCACTCGATGCGGGCTACTCGGCCGTCCCCTTGCGCTGCAACGGATCCCAGTACAAGGCGTTGCGGAACTGATTGGGTCCACCTTTGATCGGGTCATCCGGGGGATTGATGTTGGCACTGCGCCGGGTCTCGGCGTGACCATCGTTGAAGACCACATTGCCCCGGCGACCGTGGCGATTGTCGTCGATGCCTTCGTAGGTGTTGCCGCGACCCGGAGTCATGCCCGAGGAGGGCCACCACAGGCTGCTGCTCCAGGTGAGGTCCGGCTTGGGCATGGTGTCGCCCACCACGAGGTTCTGGGAGGGATTCACGATGGCCGAGCGCTTGAACCACTTGGTGGTCGAGAGACCTGCCGCCTCATGGGACTCGTAGGGGTGCACCCCCAGGAAGAACGCGTTGTAGCCGTAGCCCACGAGGTGGCAGTCGAACTTCCAGGACCAGGTGATGCCGGCATCTTTGCGAGATCCCTTGAGCGCATGGCAGCGGAAGTAATTCGATTGGCCCTTGGCATAGCCCACCATGGCCGTGCCCCACCAATTGGTCCGGGACGGCGGTTCATCCGAGGTCGTCAGGTTGCCGTTCCGGTGTCCGGGGAACACGTCCCGGTTGTCGTCGGTGTACAACTGCATGAAGAGAGCGATCTGCTTCAGGTTGTTCATGCAGGCGATGGTTTCGCCCTTGGCTTTGGCCTTGGCCAACGCCGGCAGGAGCATCCCGGCCAAGATGGCGATGATCGCGATCACCACCAGGAGTTCGATCAGGGTAAAGGCCAAGCGAGCAGGGCGTTGGATGCGGGTGTTCATGGAATCCGGGACTGATCGGGGATGGGGCGATCAAACCACGCCACCCACATTTGTCGACGCCCAAGAAGACCCGCCTCGAACCTGCCCAGCACCCGGAAACCTCCTCCCCGAGCCCCCCGGACACCTGCCACTGCCCCGAGGACGCCCGACTCGGTCCTTTTCTCTGCGCATTCCGACATTACAGTCTGCCCGCCCGCATGAATCCCTACGCTACGATCGTCCGCGACTACGCCCGCAGCTTCCGTGAAGGCCGCTCCTTCCCCATGGGCGGACTCGCCCCGACCACCGTGGC
>CAYLTF010000188.1:0-4798 GCA_964386625.1 uncultured Akkermansia sp.
CCTGCCGGACATTCTTGGCGATGGGGTGGTAGAGCTGATTGTCGGCGATGGACTCCATGCGGGCGGCCGACCATCCCTTGACCGCCTCGTAGTAGCGGTTGGGGATGGGCATGTACCACGCGGCGTTGCCATTGGCGGTGGAACCGAAGACGAGGCCGTCCTCGGACAGCCCCAGGCCCCAGGTGTTGTTGTTGCTGGAGCGGATGAACTCGAGGGCCGACCCGTCGGCCTTGAAGCGGAAGACCCCCATGCCGAACTTCACCCGCTTGCCTCCGACGTCGCCGTCGAAGCCGCTGTAGCCGACCACGCCCCAGACCCAGTTGTCGTGGCCGAAGCGGATGTTGCTGGCCGTGGCGTGGGTGTCGCTCATGCCCCACCCCTTGAAGAGCACCTTGCGCTCGTCGGCCTTGTCGTCGCCGTCGGTGTCGCGCAGGAAGAGCGTCTGGCCGCCCTCGATGACGATCAGCCCGCCGTTGGCGTGGCACAGGCCGGTGGGGATCGAGAGTTTGTCGGCGAAGATTGTGAACTTGTCTGCCTTGCCGTCGCCGTCGGTGTCTTCGCAGATCTTGATCCGGTCGCGTCCCTCGCCGGCTTTCTGCAGCTCATTCGGGTAGTCCACCGTCTCGGCGATCCACAGCCTTCCGCGCTCGTCGAAGGTCATGCTGATGGGCTTGAGGATCTGGGGATCGGCGGCCCAGAGGTCGGCCTGGAATCCCTGTCGCAGCACGATCCGCTCGGCCGACTTGGCCGGCGGCAGCGGTTCCTGCATCTGGGTGATCTTCTCGCCTTCGGTGCCCCACCGTTGTCCGGCGAGGTAGTTGGGCATCGGGTGCGGCGATTGCCGATAGGGCAGTGGGGGAAGCCCGCCTTTGGGTTGGAGTTCTTCGATCGCGCCGGCCAGCGGGGTGGCGGCGACCAGCAGGGGCAGCAGTTTGCGCAGGGGGTTCATGCGGTGTCGGAAATGGGGGTATTCGATCGACCGGGTTCGGACAATTCAAACTCGTTCGGAAGGGAGCCGTGGTTTGCGGTGTTTCGGGTCAGGCCATGAGTTTGTGCAACAACTCGCCGTGGATGTCGGTGAGCCGGTAGTCGCGGCCCTGGAATCGGTAGGTCAGGCGTTGGTGGTCGAGGCCGAGCAGGTGGAGCAGGGTGGCGTGGATGTCGTGGACATGGGCTCGGTCGGAGACCGGGTTGAAGCCCAGTTCGTCGGTCTCCCCCAGCACCTGGCCCGCCCGGATGCCCGCTCCGGCGAACCACATGGTGAAGGCGTCGATGTGGTGGTTGCGCCCGGTCTTCTCGCGAGTCTCGCCCATGGGGGTGCGCCCGAACTCGCCGCCCCAGACGACCAGCACGTCGTCGAGCATCCCGCGCGACTTGAGGTCTTTGACCAGCGCCGCGCAGCCCTGGTCCACCTGGTGGGCCACTTTCTCGAGGTCGTTCTCGAGGGTCTCGCCGGGGCCCCCGTGGGAGTCCCAGTTGGTGTGGTAGAGCTGCACGAAGCGCACGCCGCGTTCCACCAGGCGACGGGCCAGGAGGCAGTTGCGGGCGAAGCTCGGGGTGTCGCGGGTGCAGCCGTACAAGGCCAGGGTCGCGTCGGTCTCGTTGCGAAGGTCGGTCAGTTCCGGGGCGCTGGACTGCATCCGCCAAGCCATCTCGTAGCTGGCGATGCGGGTGGCGATCTCGGGATCGCCGGTCTCGGCGGCCCGTCTCAGGTTGAGCTCGCCGAGCGCATCCAGGGTGCGACGTTGTGATTCGGCACTGACGCCCGCGGGTCGCCCCAGGTTCAGGATGGGGTCGCCGGAGCCCCGCAAGGGCACGCCCTGGTGGGTGGTGGGCAGGAATCCGCTCGACCAATTGACCGCCCCGCCCCGCGGGCCCCGCGGGCCGCTCTGGAGCACCACGAACCCGGGAAGGTCGCGGGATGCGCTGCCGATCCCGTAGGTCACCCAAGAACCCATGCTCGGCCTGCCGAACTGGCCGCTGCCGGTGTTCATGAACAGCTTGGCCGGGGCATGGTTGAAGAGGTTGGTGGCGCAGGTCTTCACCAGGGCGATGTCGTCGACGATGCCCGCGGTGTGGGGCAGCAGGTCGCTGACCGTGGCCCCGGACTGCCCGTACTGGCGGAAGGTGCGCTTGGAGCCCAGGAGGGTGGACTTGTTCTTGAAGGACGAATCCATGAAGGCGAAGCGCTTGCCCTCGAGGAACGAGTCGGGAATGGGTTGGCCGCTGAGCCGGTTGAGCCGGGGTTTGTGGTCGAAGAGCTCAAGCTGGCTCGGGCCACCGGCCATGAACAGGTAGATGATGCTCTTGGCCCGGGCCCGATGATGCGTGGGCCGGGGGGTGAGCGGCTCCGAGGCGGGCGACGCGGCAGCGGGTGCCGGGATGGGCGCAGCCTGTCCCTCGGTGAGCATCGAGGCCAGGGCCAGGTTGCCCAACCCGAGGGCGCAGCGGCCGAAGAAGTGCCGGCGGGTCACTGCGTGGAGCGATTCAGAGGGAGGGAGTGGGTCCATGGCGGCGTCGGAGTGAAGGTCACTCCCGGGTGATGGTCTCATCCAGGTTCAGGAGCACCCGGGCCACGGCGAGCCAGCCCGTCTCGGCGGGAGAATCCGGCCCGGTGGCCCGCTGTTCGTCGCGAAGCAGGCGCAGCAGTCGGTCGCATTCCTCAGGACGGGGCACCCGTGCGGTGCATCGGAGGAATCCGGCGGAGATCCGATCCCGCTCGTGCCCGGGGGCTTGGGCCATCCCGCGGGCGATCTGCAGGGCCAGCTCGTGGAACTGAGTGTCGTTGAGCAAGGTCAGCGCCTGGAGGGGTGTATTGCTGCGCATGCGGCGGGTGCAGGTGGTGAAGGTGTCCGGGGCGTCGAACACGGCCAGCGCCGGGTGCAGCGTGGCGCGTTGGAGCCGGGTGTAGAGGGCGCGGCGAAACCGCTGGGCCCCGCCGCTGGGCACCCAATCACGGCTGTTCTGGGTGAAGGCTCCGAGACCAGCCGGTTGCGGGGGTTGCACCGGAGGGCCGCCGAGCGTCCGGTCGAGGCGTCCTGAGGCGGCCAACGCCACATCCCGGATGATCTCGGCGTCGAGGCGCAGGCGGTTCTGGCGGGCCAGCCACTTGTTGAGCGGGTCGATGTCCTTCAGGTCGGGGCGTGCGACGGAGGACTGCCCATAGGTGTCCGACAGGACGATGAGGCGGTGCAGATGCTTGAGGCTCCACCCGGATTCCCGGAACTCGACCGCCAGCCAGTCGAGCAGTTCCGGGTGCGTGGGCGTTGTGCCCTGGGTTCCGAAATCGTTCTCGGTCTCCACGAGGCCGCGCCCGAAGTATTGCTGCCACACGCGGTTGACCACGACGCGGGCGGTCAGCGGGTGATCGGGAGAGACCAGCCAGCGGGCGAGGTCGAGCCGGTGGTATCGGCCATCTTTCGGGGGCAGGGGCGGCAGGGCCTTGGGTGTCGCCGGCAGGATGGGCTCGGCCGGTCGCGTGAAGTCTCCCTGCACGAAGCGGCGGGTCTCCCGCGGTTGGCTGCGTTCGCTCAAGACCAGCGTGGTGGCCCAGGTTCCCGGTTTGCCCCTGGGCTCGCTGGAGCCGGCTGTCAGGCCCGGAAGCTCGAGGGTGGGCTCGTCCTGGTCGTTGAAGAAGGCGAAGAGTCCGTAGTAATCGCGCTGGGAGATCGGGTCGAACTTGTGGTCGTGGCATTGGGCGCAGCCGACGCTCAGGCCGAGGAGGCCGGTGCCGGTGGTGGCCACCCGGTCGAAGACCGATTCGATGCGGAACTGCTCCGGGTCGATGCCGCCCTCCTGGTTGATCTGCGTGTTGCGGTGGAAGCCGGTGGCGACGCGCTGGGCCAGGGTGGCTCCGGGCAACAGGTCCCCGGCGATCTGCTCGGTGAGGAAGGCGTCGAAGGGTTGGTCGGAGTTGAAGGCCGCCACGACGCCGTCGCGGTAGGGCCACATGGACCGTGGGGCGTCGACGCTGTAGCCATGCGAGTCGGCATATCGGGCGACATCGAGCCACCAGCGACCCCAGCGCTCGCCGTGGTGGGGCGAGGCGAGCAGGCGGTCGATGACGCCGACCCGCTCGGCGGGGGAGTCTTCGGCGACGAAGCGCTCGACCTGGGCGGGTTCGGGCGGGAGGCCGATGAGGTCGAGGTGAACCCGGCGCAGCCACGTGGCCGAGGCCGCGGGCGGCGATGGACGCAGACCCAGGCGTTGCTGGCGTTCGCGGACGAAGGCGTCGATCGGGTGGGTGGTCCCAGGGACCGTGGGTGGTGAGGACCTCCTGGGCGGGACGAAGGCCCAGTGCACAAAGACGCCCGGTGTCTCGTCGCGTGGAGCCTTGGCTCCCTCGGCGATCCAACGGCGCAGCGTCGCGACCTCGGAGGGATCCAACGGTGTCCGCCGGTAGGGCATGCGGTCGATCTCCGGGTGGGTTCCCTCGAGGACCTGGATCAGGAGGCTGTCGGAGGGGTTTCCCGGCAGCACAGCCGGGCCGGAGTGGCCACCCCGGAGCGCGCCGGTTGCCGTGTCGAGGCGAAGGCCGGCCTTCGGCTGATCCGCCCCGTGGCAGGAGACGCAGGTCCGGGTGAGCAGGGGTTTGACCGTCTCCAGGTAGCGGGCTTCCGGCGTGGTTTCGGTCGCGGCGCTCCGTGGGTGCGTCAGGGCGAACAAGCTCCCGGCCAGGAGCCAAAGGACACGATGGGCGGACCGGGACTTCATGGTGACTTGGGGACAGGCTACGGGGGCTTTCAGGTTTTAGGAAGTGTGTGTGCTTCGCGGGATCGGTCCTGCGCCCGCAGGGAAG
>CAYLTF010000189.1:0-4787 GCA_964386625.1 uncultured Akkermansia sp.
CCATTGACCTGGATGCGCACCCCGTCATCGCTGCGGGTGACCAGCTTCCAGCGGCCCGCCGGCAGCGGCACCACCGCGCGGGCGATCATGCCGAAGCGTTCGGCGCCGGGCCCGCGACGGGTGAGTTCGTCGGAGAGTCCGAGATCCTTCGGGCCGCGTCCTCCATAGGGGAACTGCAGCGACTCGAGCCGCACCTGGACCGCCTCCGGGGCCGAGGCCAAGGCCCGCCATGCGGCCAGGTTGGTCCGCGGGTCGGGCCCCTGACGCCAGGAGAAGAAGGAGACCTCCCACGGGATCCTGAGGATCCGGCCCTCCAGCGTCCGGTCCAGCCCGCCGCCCCGGAGGGTGAGCCGATAGGGAGTCACCCCGGCCTCCGCCCGGACGCGCAGCACTTCCGACCGCGACCCGGAGCCGGGTTGGCGTTGCAGGGTGGCACCGTTGCCGGTGAGCCGGGCCTCGAATCGGCCTGCATGGAAGACCTCCCAGGCGGGACCTCCTTGGTCGGCCCCAAGCGCCCGGACCCAGGGTCCCTCGTGATCCCAAGGGCCCCATTCATCGAGGAGGATCTGGCCACGGCCGCGGAGGTGCTTCCGCGCGCCGACCGGACGCTTGGAGCCGAACACCGGGTACCGGGGGAGTTTCCAGGACGGAACGGAGCCCGAGGTCCTCGGCGGCTCGGTCCCGCCTTTCACCGCGAATTCCACGGCGTTGGTGACTCCCAGGCGCACGGAATTCCGGAGGTACTGGTTGGCCCGGACCTGGTTGGTGCCATCGTCACGCAACTGGAGGACGATCCAGCGATCGGTCGGCGCGGGCGGGCCGGACGGCTGACGGGCCTCGATGCGAAACATGTTGTCGGCGATCACGTTGCCCTCGACCCCGCGCAGGTTGCCGGCCACCCCGGGCAATCGGAACAACGCCCCGTCGTTGTCCCACCAGAGATGGATGGCCGCCTTGTTGTCGAGGAACCGGTTCCCGAGGATCTGGTTGCGCGCGGCGTGTTCCATGTTGATCCCGCCCCGCTCCAGGCCGTAGGCCAACGCCCCGTTGCCGGTGAACTCGTTGGCGGCGATGAGCGTGTCGGACGAGTAGCCGCCCCAGAACCCGCAGATGCCGTTCTCGACGATCCGGTTCCGCACCAGAAGGTTGCCCTCGCTGAAAGTCATCTCGACGCCATGGGCCGGCGAATACGAGAAGTCGTTGTCCACGAGCAGGTTGCGATTGCAGCCACGGACGCTGAAATCATGGGCCAAAGAGGCCGGAATCCGGATCAGGTCGTCGACCTGTTCACGGCCTGTCTCCCGTCGCAACCGGGCCCGTTCCTGCTCCATCCAGATCTCCCCCAACGCCTCACGCCCCGCGAAACCGAAGAACCCGTCGCCGCCGTGGGTCACGGAGTTCTCGGCGAACACATTGTCGTTGCACTGCTCGAAGCACAGGATGCCCGCCGAATCCTGTCCGCGGTTGTACACGCCCTCGGAGTGTCCCCGGACGCAGAAGTCGAAGGCGTTGCGTGAGACCACATTGCGACTGCTCCGCCACAGTGCCAGTCCCCAACCGGAGAGAAAGGAGGCGTCGTTGTCGTAAATCCGCGAATCGTCGACCCGGTCGAGCACGATGCCGTTCTGCCCGCGCCGCACGGTCACATTCCGGATGGTCACCGACGACGAGCGCTCGACGCAGACGGCACCGCCGTACTGGTCGCGCCATGGGGTCTGGTCGTTGTGGTGCGGAAAGAGCCAGTCCGAGGCGTCCTCGGATCGGGGAGTCGAGCGCAACCGTTGGCGGTAATTGTCGGAAAAGTCGCCGCCGTCCACCCGCAATTCATCGGCACGGGTGGCGACCAGGCCGTTGAAGAACCCCCGCACTCGGGCCCCGCGCACCGTGACTCCTCGATGACCGTCGATGCGGATGCCGATGCCTCGCAACGCATCGCCCGGTGCCTGATCGGGGGCTCCTTGCAGGACGGTTCCCGGTGCGAACTCGATCGTTACGTGATCTGCGGCGATCTGGAGGACTCCGTTGGTGTTCAGGTCCGGGATGCGGGTGCCCGCCGGAATGACGATGCGGCAAGAGCGGGTGATGACCGTGTCGTCGGAGGTCACCCGCACCTCCGGCAGCGGTGTTCCGCCCAACACCGACCCGAGCAGTAGCCATGCCCCCAAGAAACCCCACCATCCGCCACCCCTGAAACGCATGCCTGGAGTCTTCCGGATTTCGCCACCGGTTTTCACCCAATAAACACCACGGCATCACCACCCCACTCCAGGGACAGGCTTCCTGGCCATCAGTGGCCACCAGGGACAGGCTCCACAGGGAAGCCAGCCGCACCAAATAAAGCGTCTTCTTTATCGTTATTTTGATTTCTAAGCCGCATGGATGGCGGCATCTGGCATTCGGAATCAGACCAGATCACGGGCGGAGGGCGTCCTCAAGGGACAGGCTCCATGCCATTCTTGGGGAACAAATCTTGGCGCTGCCTGCGGCTTGGTATTGGATGAGGGGCATGTTCCCTCAGAACCGTCTTCGTGGGCTGGCCGCGTGGTCTGCGCTGCTTTGGAGCCTGTCCCTCAGCGGGCTTGGCGGGATTCCTTGGGTGGATCTGGCATCCGACTCGGCGCGACGGAGCATCGTGGATCGGGAAGAGGGCCAGTACCTTGGGCACCCCACCACGGTATTGCTGGAAGACGGGCGTACCGTCCTGTGCGTCTACCCGAAGGGGCACGGCAAGGGAGCCATTCAACTGAAGCGAAGCCCCGATGGCGGGCGCACCTGGGGCCCGCGCCAACCGGTTCCCGAGAACTGGTCGACCTCTCTGGAGACCCCCACCATCCATCGGGTGATCGATGCGGTGGGACACCGCCGCCTCATCGTCTGGTCCGGCCTCTGGCCCGCACGCCTCTCCGTCTCCGAAGACGACGGAACCACCTGGTCTCCCCTGAAGCCGGCGGGCGATTGGGGAGGCATCGTCGTGATGGGTTCCGTGGAGCCCGTGCGCAACCAACCCGGACATTACCTGGCTTGGTTCCATGATGACGGACGGTATTCCTCGAAGGACGGCACCCCACCTTCAAACCCCGCAATCTTCCGGCTCTACCAAGTTCGCTCGGAGGACGGCGGATTGACCTGGTCCCGCCCCCGCACTCTCTGGGCCGGCTCCGAAATCCACCTCTGCGAACCCGGCGCCATCCGTTCCCCCGACGGCCGGACCCTGGTCCTGCTGTTGCGAGAGAACCGCCGGAAAAAGAACTCGCATTTCATCGTCTCCACCGATGAGGGAGCGACATGGAGCGATCCCAAGGAACTGCCGGCGAGCCTCACGGGCGACCGCCATGCCGCCAAATACGCACGCGACGGTCGATTGGTGATCTCCTTCCGGGACACGGCCAAAGGATCCCCGACGGCCGGAGACTGGATGGCCTGGGTCGGCAGGTTTTCGGATTTGCTCGATGGCGCAGAGGGTCAATACCGGATCCGCCTTGGCGACAATCAACATGCCTGGGACTGCGCCTACCCGGGCGTGGAAGCGCTGCCCGACGGCACCCTGCTGGTCACGACCTACGGCCACTGGGATGCCGGAAAACCGCCCTACATCGTCTCCGTTCGTTTCACCTTGGAAGAGATCGATGGCCGACTCCCCTCCAAGCCCTGAGGTTGGATTCGCCCCCACGGTCCGGATGAGTCCACGCTCTCGACAGATCTGAACCAACGTCGGAACGGTGACGAGCCGTCGCCCCCCTGCGGCACGCCCCTCACTTGCGCAGGTGCCTGAGGATTTTGCCCGGAAAATGGGGTAGAGCCTTGAGGACCTCCTTGAGCATGCGCGGCGACATCTGCGTCGGGACCGTCGCCGTCACATAAGCCCGAGGGTGGACCAGATCATGGGGCCAGGGGCGTGATGCCTCCAGAGCCTTGGAAAAGTCCGCCAACCGACTTTCGCGGACGAACAGGAACAGGTTCTGGACGTACCACCACGCGACCCGGTCGTTGCCCCAGATCTGATGCCGGAGGCAGTCCAACGGCACGAAGCCCTGGGAGCGGAAACGTCCAATCCAATAACTCTGGAACTGCTCATTGACATGATGGGTCCCTCCTTGCCCCGGGATCGCGGCACTGAAAGCCACCGCATCGCCCAACGCGCACAGGTCCGCTACGAAGCCGTCGGCACGGGACGCATCGAGGTGTTCGGCGACCTCGAGGCAGTTGACGAGATCGAAGCGCCGATCCAGCCGCAACGGTCGTGACAGGTCACGCCGCAGAAAACGATCGGCGGGAATCAGGAGCTGGTCGACCTGCACGATGTCTCCGTCGATCCCGAGAACCTCGCAACCGGCACTCGCATAGGCCTGGGCCCAGGTGCCGGATCCACACCCCACATCCACCACCGACTTCGCCGGGACCAAGCCCAGCAACAGCGGAACGACCTCCCTGGCCGAGACGGCGGAATCCTCCTTCAAGCCCTCGTAGTACCGGGTGGAATATGCGCTCATGTTGGCCAAGGCTAACGGCCGTGCGATCCCGGGGAAACACGGAATCCGGGACGTCGGGGTGGGGTCCGCAAAAGAACCAACAAAAACCTTGCAGGAACCTGCACGACACTTACCTTCACCGCGCTTCGAGCGTTGCGCGGTTAGCTCAGTGGTAGAGCATTACCTTGACACGGTAGGGGTCACAGGTTCGAACCCTGTATCGCGCACCATCCTCGAAATCCACTCCGGCCGGACTTTTCCCGTTTCCCGTTTCCCGTTTCCCGTTTCCCGTTTCCCGTTTCCCGTTTCCCGTTTCCC
>CAYLTF010000190.1:0-1122 GCA_964386625.1 uncultured Akkermansia sp.
CGGGATCGAAAGAGCTTGAGCCGGAATCCTCGGAGGATTTTCATATCGGTGAACACCGATGCGTTCATCGACTCCAGCCAAGCCGGTCGTCCGGGCCGCGGCGGCCCTGGCCGACGGGAACCGGGTCCGGATCCTCCGGGCGATCTCGGGCGGGGAGAGGTGCGTGTGCGAATTGTGCGACGGACTCGCCCTGACGCAGTCCACCCTCTCGACCCACCTGCGGGTGCTGCGTGACGCCGGCCTGACCGCGTCGCGCAAGCAAGGCAAGTGGAGCTACCACCGGTTGACCCCGTTGGGCTGCACGGTGACGGAGGCGTTCTTCGGGTGTTTCTCGGCGGTTCTCGCCTCCGATGCGCGACTCCGGCGCGATCGAGTCCGTCTGGAGCGGGGGGCGGCCATGCGCGAGGCGGACTTGTGTTGCGAGGGGCCGGACCGTGGTTCGCCGGGAGACCGCGGCAGGAAAGGGTGCTCATGAGCCGGGAGACCAGCGCATCCAGGCCCGGGCCGTGGGCGGCCGGGTTGGCGGAGTTCGTGGGCACTTTCCTCCTCGTCTTCGCCGGGACCGGGGCCATCGTGGCCAACGAGGTCTCGCACGGGGCGGTCACCCATCCGGGCATCGCGCTCACCTTCGGGCTCGTGGTGATGGCGCTCATCTACACGCTCGGCGAGACCAGCGGGGCGCATCTCAATCCGGCCGTCACCGTTTCGTTCGCCGCGGCGGGCCGCTTTCCCTGGTCGGCGGTGCCGGGCTATGGCTCGGCTCAATGTGCCGGGGCCTTGTCGGCCAGCGCGCTGTTGCGGTGGCTCTTCCCGGCCGCGAAGGGGCTGGGGGCCACGGTGCCGTCCGGGCCTGCCTCGCAGAGTCTGGTGTTCGAGACCTTGCTGACCTTCTTCCTCATGCTGGTGATCCTGCAGGTGTCGATCGGCGCCCGGGAGAAGGGGATCACCGCCGGGTTGGTCATCGGGGCGACGGTGGGTCTCGAGGCGATGTTCGCCGGGCCGATTTGCGGAGCCTCCATGAATCCCGCCCGGTCGCTCGGGCCCGCGGTGTTCGGGGGCACGATGGATTCGCTGTGGATCTACTGGGTGGGCCCCGTGCTGGGAGCGCTCTTGGCCATTCCG
>CAYLTF010000190.1:1222-4776 GCA_964386625.1 uncultured Akkermansia sp.
GGCGTGCTCCGGGCCGACGCCTTCTGTCGCCTCCAGACCTGGGTGGCCGACGACGTCGATCATCGCCTGAGCGCCGCCAAGCTGCTGGGCATCTTCGACAAGGCGGGACCGGTCCAACTGCGCGACGACCTCGAGGTCGACGTCGAGATCGAGGTCGGCTTCGTCACGCAGATGCCGCTCGAGACTGTGGCCGAGCAGGGCGGTGAGCTGCTCCTGCGGCTCGGCCTGCGCCACACCGACTGCCTGGCGCAGGACCGTTGCCAGCCGAAGGCCCCGGCCCCGCAGGCCATCGGGTTCCGGATCCTTCCCAAGACGCGATGAATTACCCCATGAACCCAGGACCCTCCTCCTCCGAAGTCCCCCCGACTCCACTGATCCTCGTGCTCTGCACGGGCAACTCGTGCCGAAGCCACATGGCCGAGGGCATTTTGCGCGCCGCCTCGGGCGGGGTGTTCCGCGTGGCCAGCGCCGGCAGCAAGCCCGCCGGCTACGTTCACCCGCTGTCCATCCGGGCGCTGGCCGAGATCGGCATCGACTTGGCCGGCCACACCTCCAAGCACATGGACCTCTTCCTCGACCAGCCGGTCGAGACGGTGATCACCGTGTGCGGCAAGGCCGACCAGGTGTGCCCGGTGTATCCGGGCCAAGTGAACCGGTACCACTGGCCCTTCGATGACCCGGCCCACGCCCCCGGCACCGAGGACGAGCAGATGGTGGTCTTCCGCCGCGTGCGCGACGAGATCCGACGGGTCTTCGAAGCCTACGCCCGGGGTCGCATCGACCAGGCGCGGTCGGATGCCGCCCGAGGCTGAACGGCGGAGCCGCAGAAACGGGCCCGGGCGACGACCGCACATTCCGGACTGCGGTTCATCCGGGGGACGGGCCTTGGGTTGAGTTCGTGGCCCCGTGTGGTTTGCTCGGGGCGGCCCGATGAATCCCGATCCGCTGCTCCTCCAAGGCTCCCTGCGTGAGATCTCCGCCCGTCTTCAATCCGGCGCACTGACGCCCGGCCGGTTGACCGAATCGGCGCTCGAGGCCGCACGTCGCGGGGCAAGGTCGCGGGCGTTCCTGATGGTCGACGAGACCGGGGCCCGGGACCGGGCGGCGGCGCTGGAGGCGAGCGGACCGCGTGGCCCCCTGTGGGGATTGCCGGTCTCGGTGAAGGACCTGTTCGATGTGGCCGGATGGCCCACGACCTGCGGTTCGCCGTTCTACGCCGGCACCCGGCCCGTGCCCGCGACCGATGCCCCGTATGTGGCCGATTGGCGCGCGCAGGGCACCGTGTTGGTGGGCAAGACCAACCTCAACGAGTTCGCCTACGGGATCACCGGCGAGAACCGCTGGTTCGGCGACGTCACCCAACCGGGCCGGCCCGACCGATTGACGGGCGGATCGAGCTCCGGGGCCGCCGCGAGCGTGCTGATGGGCGCGGCCGCCATCGGACTCGGCACCGACACCGGGGGATCGCTGCGCGCACCGGCCGCCTTGTGTGGACTGGTCTCGTACCGGGCCACGCTGGGCGGTGAAGACGCCTCGGGTGCCTTCCCGCTCGCCCAGGCCTTCGACACGCTGGGCTGGTTGCAGCGGAGCCTGGGCGACCTGCCCTGGGTGGCCCGGAACTTCCGGCCCACGGTCCCGTCACCGGTGCTGGATCGTCCGCCTCGGGTCGGTGTGGTGCGCGGCGACTGGCTGGCGCCGGCCGAGCCCGAGGTGCTGGCGGGGTTGGAGCGGTTCGTGGCGGCCTTGAAGGGAGGCGGGGCCTCCGTGGATTCGGTCGAGGGCGTGGGCTGGGAGCGCGCGGTCGATTGCTTCGTGCCCATCCAGTCCCATGAGGCCCACGCCAACCATGCGCGATACCTGGAACACCATGCCGGAGCCTACGACCCGGCCATCCCGCCCCGCCTGGAACTGGGCCGGGGTGTCTCGTCCGCGCGGTATGCCGAATGGCTGGCCGAGCGGGAGGCGTTCCGGCGCGGGTTCGATCCGCTCTTCGCCCGGTTCGATGTGCTGGTGGCGCCGGCGAGTGCTCTGCGTGTGTTGAGGGCCGGTGCCGATCATTCGGGCACGCGTCCCCGGCTGATCCGGCTCACCACCCCGGCCAGCCTGGGCGGATTGCCCGTGGTGACGGTGCCGTGGATCGAGCAGGGCGACCCGGGCCTGGGGTTCCAATGCATGGGGGCACCGGGTGACGACGGGCGGTTGTGGTCGTTCGCCGAGTGGTTGGCCGGGTTGGGTCGCCCCGAGATCCCTTGAACGGGTCCGGTGGTGCCTCGTCGGGCTTCCAGTTTTGCGTTTTTCATTTCGGGTTTCCGGGCACACTGCGCCCGCCTTTATGAGCAACGCGTCCGCCCACAAGATCTCCAAGAAGTTCGCCGCCTACCCCCGGCTCAACCCCTTCGCCATCGGCAAGAGCATCTCCGCCGCCGACCTCATCGACCAGTCGATGCTGGCCTACAACGGCGGCCGGTTGCGCGAGGCGGCCCAATTGCTCGCCAAGAAGATGCTGCCCGATGACGGCTTCATCGGCATGTCGCTGACCGGCGCGCTCACCCCGGCCGGCCTCGGCAAGAGCTGCATCATCCCGCTGATGAAGGGCGGCTACGTGGACTGGATCATCTCCACCGGGGCGAACCTGTACCACGACCTGCACTTCGGCCTCGACATGCACCTGCACAGCGGCACGCCCTTCCTCGACGACGTGGAACTGCATCAGGAAGGCGTCATCCGCATCTACGACGTGCTCTTCGACTACAACGTGCTGCTCGACACCGACGCCTTCGTGCGCGAGGTCATCCAGGGGCCGGAGTTCCAGCGGGCCATGGGCACCGACGAGTTCCACTACCTGCTGGGCAAGTACGTCCACGCCCGCCAGAAGAAGCTGGGCATCCGCGACAGCTCGATCCTGGCCACGGCCTACGAGTGCGGCATCCCCATCTTCACCAGCAGCCCGGGCGACAGCTCCATCGGCATGAATGTCGCGGCCATGTCGCTGCGTGGGTCGCAGTTGCTGCCCGACGTGAACCGCGATGTGAACCAGACCGCGGGCATCGTCTACCACGCCAAGAGCACGGGCCACACCAGCAGCGTGTTCATTCTCGGTGGCGGCAGCCCCAAGAACTTCATGCTCCAGACCGAGCCGCAGATCCAGGAGGTCATGGGCATCCAGGAGAAGGGGCACGACTACTTCCTGCAGTGCACCGATGCGCGCCCCGATACCGGCGGTCTCAGCGGAGCCACTCCGGCCGAGGCGGTCAGCTGGGGCAAGGTCGATCCGGACAAGCTCCCCGACTCGGTGGTCTGCTACACCGACAGCACCATCGCGCTGCCGCTGCTCACGGCCTACGTCACGGCGCGGGTCAAGCCCCGCAAGCTCAAGCGGCTCTACGACCACCGCGATGCGATCCTCGACAAGGTGCGCTCGAAGTACCTGAAGATCGGCACCGTCGACAAGGTGCTCACCAGCCGCAAGGTGGCCAAGCGCGCCAGTTCCGTGGGGCTCAAGAAGTCCTAAGCGGGCTCCGCAGGACCGGTCCGGCGCTCGCGGGAACGTGGGG
>CAYLTF010000191.1:0-4726 GCA_964386625.1 uncultured Akkermansia sp.
GGGGAATGGCGCTCCAGGGGGCCGGGATCGGCGTCGGCATCCCGGGCGCCCCGGACCTGGCCCGAACGATCGAACGGAAAGATCCCCGCCTTCCAGCAGCCGAGGGTGTGCTCCGCTCCTGCGCTCGGGTCCACGCACAATTCGACGGAGTCGCTACGCCAGTGTCCCTTGATGTCGTCGGGTTCGATGTTGGAGACGAGGGTGTCGTCCTGGACCCGGATTTCCACCCACAGGTTCTTGCCGTCATGGGCGAGCCGAAACCGTCCGCTGCAATCGGACGCGCTGTCCGCTCGGCCTTGCCATGACGACTCCGGACCGATGTCGATGGTGGGCAGTCGGGCCCAGGCCGGGTCCGCTGCCTGTCGGTTCCAGGGCAGAGGAGACACCTTGGGAACCTTCAGGAACGGGACCGGGTGCAGCCGGACCCTGGCCCGGTGCCCCCCGGTCATGGCCTCCAGGGTGACGTCTTCGCGGGCGTCCGCAGGGGCGGTGACGCCGACCTGATCGGCGGACTTCATCCGTGCCATCCAACCGGACGGCACCTGGAAACGCACCGCCTCCGACGCCAGCGCCGAGTCGCGGATCAGGGACAGGCTTGTCTCCTGGCCGGCGACCACCGGGAGGTCGGCCTGGAAAGACTGGGCCGCGTGGGCGATCCGGTGCACGCGGACAAACTCCCGATAGCGGGCCACGGCAGGCCTCGGTGCGAAGGCGAGGGACGGGTCTTCGACCGGTGGCGGCACAGGAAAGCCTTCCCATCGCGAGGGACAGGCTTCAGGCACCGGGAGACCCTGGAAGAGATCGGGCCGGGCCGGGTCGATCGGCATGACGCTCAAGACCGGGGTGAACCATTGGTTGGTGGTGCGGCGGAACCACGGCGACTGGGCGATGGACCCGAACGCCTGGGAACGGTGGTTCGAAAGCGCCTCGGCGGCCACCGTCACCGGCGGCCGGCCACCGGGCAGCGGTTGGTTGAGCGGGATCGACACCGCCTGCGACGGGTCTCCGGTGACTCCCGAATAGAAGAGCCCGCGCGGCCGCCATGGGGACAGGCCCTCGATCCGGAGCTGGTCCGGGAACCGGGACGCGTCCGCGGCGGCCTCGAAGGCTTCGGTGGCCAGCCAACCGGCCGCCTGGTGGTTGCCATGCTGCCCGGGCGAGGGGGCCGGATTCATGGTGACGATCACTTCCGGTCTCAGGGCCCGGACCACCCGGACGAGCCTGCCGAGGGTGTCGTTGTGGTTCCAGCGTTCCAGGGTGACGGAAAGGCTCTCGGTGTAGGCGAAGTCGGCCTTGTCCAGGAAATGCACCTGCCGCACGCCGAGGTCACGGAGGGCGTCCCGCAATTCGATCTCCCGCAGGATCCCCAGGGCGGGGCCAGCCTGCGTTCCGACCATGTTCCCTCCCCCCTCCCCACGCGTGCAGTACGCGTGGGCGATGGTCCGACCGTGGCCGTGGGCCAGCAAGGCGACCGTGGCCGCGACCCCGGTCTCGTCGTCCGGGTGGGCGAAGACCCCGAGGAGATCCACCTTCAACCGGTCGGCTCCCGACACCATCGCCGGGGCGTCGGAAGCACTCCCAAGGATCGACGGCAGCAACAGGCACGACAGCGCCAGTGACAGGAAAGGGCGGATCGGTGGGAACATGACGCCCCCGAGGCTGGGGTGCCGATGCGATCCGGGCAATCAGGGAGCGGTCGCCGGCGGGGTGCCGCTGCAGTCGGGGCGTCCGATGATGCGACCGCGTGTCAGGTCGAAGGGGGACAATTCCAGTTCAAGGGTGTCGCCGGGGCGGATTGATCCGATCACCGGCTGCAGCTTGCGGGTGACATGGGCCACCAGCTCGTAGCCGTTGGACAGGCGCATCCGGTAGGCGGCGATCCCGAGCGGTCCCAGGACCTGGGCTGGAACGTGGATGGCGTCTTCCTTGGGCATGGCTCTCGTGGATCGAAGTCTCGGATGAAGGGGCCGGGGATGAAAGCAAGAAGGCGAAGAGGGTCGCTCTTCGCCTTCGGGAATAGATCGGGAGTGGAGGGGGTGCGCTTCAGCACCCCGTGGGCTCAGGGCAGGGAGGTGGAGCCCATCAGGTAGCGGTCGCATTCGCGTGCCGCGCCCCGCCCTTCGTTGAAGGCCCAGACCACCAGGCTTTGGCCACGACGGCAGTCGCCCGCGGCGAACACCTTGGGGATGCTGGTCGCGAAGCGTCCATGCTCGGCCTTGATGTTGGACCGCGGATCACGCTCCAGGCCCAGCGACTCGAGCAGCGGTTGCTCCGGCCCGAGGAAGCCCATGGCCAGCAGCACCAGTTGGGCCGGAACGACCCGGTCGGTGCCGGGGACGTCGACCGGGGTGAACTGCCCCTTGTCATTGCGCTCCCAGCGGATCTCCACCAGATGCACGCCGGAGACATGACCTTGGCTGTCGGTCAGGAACTTCTTGGCGGTCGTCAGGTAGACGCGGGGATCGGCACCGAATGCGGCTGCGGCCTCTTCCTGGCCGTAGTCCATCTTGTAGGTCTTCGGCCATTCGGGCCATGGATTGTCCTTGGCCCGCTCGGTGGGCGGCTTGGGCAGGATCTCGACCTGGACGAGGCTCTTGCAGCCGTGACGCATGGAGGTGCCCACGCAGTCGGTGCCGGTGTCGCCACCGCCGATGATGACGACATCCTTGCCGGCGGCGGAGATCGGCGGTTGCCCCTTGTCGAGCAGCGACTTGGTGTTGCCATGGAGAAACTCCATGGCGAAGTGGATGCCCTTCGATTGGCGGCCCTCGATGGGCAGGTCTCGCGGCTTGGTCGCGCCGGTGCAGAGGACCACGGCGTCGAAATCCTCGATCAGTTGGGTCGAGGTGATGTCGCGGCCCACCTCGGTGTTGCAGCGGAAGGCGATGCCCTCGCGCTCCATCTGCTTGATGCGGCGCAGGACGACCTTCTGCTTGTCCAGCTTCATGTTCGGGATGCCGTACATGAGCAGGCCTCCCGGGCGATCGGCACGCTCGAACACGGTGACGTAGTGTCCGGCCTTGTTGAGCTGGGCCGCGGCCGAGAGACCGGCTGGACCGGAACCCACCACGGCGACCTTCTTGCCGGTGCGCTTCTTGGGCGGCTGAGGCTTGACCCAGCCCTTTTCCCAGGCGTGGTCGATGATCGAGCACTCGATGTTCTTGATGGTGACCGGCGGCGCGTTGATGCCGAGCACGCACGAGCCTTCACAGGGGGCGGGACATACCCGGCCGGTGAACTCGGGGAAGTTGTTGGTCTTGTGGAGGCGATCCAGGGCTTCCTTCCACAATCCCCGGTACACCAGGTCGTTCCACTCCGGGATCAGGTTGTTGATCGGGCATCCGCTGGCCATGCCGCTGACCAGGGAACCATTGTGGCAGAAGGGCACGCCGCAATCCATGCAGCGGGCTCCCTGCTGGCGCAGGCTCTGGTCGTCCATGTGCTCATGGAACTCGTTCCAGTCCTTGATGCGTTTCAGGGCGCTACGGTCGAGAGGGAGTTCGCGAGCGTATTCGAGGAATCCAGTGGGTTTTCCCATGTCTCTATGTCGTTTGAAGGCCTAGGTCTCGTTGCGATTGGGGTTTCCGTTTCGAGTCGGGATCTCAACCCCCACCGGTCCGGGAGACGTCCTTGGAGTTGGCTTCGAAGGCGGCGTTCAGCGCGTCGTCGCCCGTGAGGCCATCGGCCTGGGCCTTGTGCAGCGCCGTGAGCACGCGCTTGTAGTCGCGGGGCATCACCTTGATGAACTTGGTCTGGGCGATGTTCCAATCCTTCAGGATGGTGGCCGCCCGGGTGCTCTTGGTGTTGATCGCGTGGTTCTGGATCATCTCCTGGAGCACGGGGATGTCGGAGGCATCGAGCTTCTCGAGGCCCACCATCTGGGTGTTGCACTTGGAGGCGAAGTCTCCGCGCTCGTCATAGATGTAGGCGACGCCGCCGGACATGCCCGCTGCGAAATTCCGCCCGGTGGGTCCGAGGATCACCACGGTGCCGCCGGTCATGTATTCGCAACCGTGGTCGCCCACGGCCTCGACGACCGCCTTGGCACCCGAGTTGCGGACGGCGAATCGCTCGCCCGCCATGCCGCGGATGAACACTTCGCCCTGCGTCGCGCCATACAGCGCCACGTTGCCGACGATCATGTTCTCCTCGGCGGCGAAGGTGCTCGCCGCCGGCGGGTGGAGGATCAGCTTGCCGCCGCTGAGCCCCTTGCCGAAGTAGTCGTTCGCGTCGCCCTCGAGGGTGAAGGTCATTCCCTTGGGCATGAATGCGCCGAAGCTCTGGCCTGCGCTTCCGTGGAAGGTGATCTGGATCGTGTCTTCCGGCAGGCCGGCGGCGCCCCGCTGACGGGTCAGCTCGCTGCCGGTGATGGTGCCGACCACGCGGTTGACGTTGCGGATGGGCAGCGTCGCCTTGACCTTCTCGCCGCGCTCGATGGCGGGGCGGCACAGCGGCAGCAGCTGCGTGATGTCCAGCGACTTGTCGATGCCGTGGTCTTGGACCATCTGGCAGTAGCGCCCAACCTCGGGGCCGGCCTCCGGCTGGTACAGGATCTTGCTGAAATCGACACCCTTGGCCTTCCAGTGCTCGACGGCCTTGCGAGGCTCGAGCCGGTCGGTGCGGCCGACCATCTCGGTGATCGTGCGGAAGCCCAGTTGGGCCATGATCTCCCGGACCTCCTGCGCGATGAAGCGCATGAAGTTGATCGCGTGCTGAGGGTCGCCCG
>CAYLTF010000192.1:0-4689 GCA_964386625.1 uncultured Akkermansia sp.
GGTGTTCGCTTCCAGAGCGGGCTTCGGACCGATCCCGCTGCCGCTGGTGGGTGGGTGGGGTGTGTGGCTGGCGCAGGGGGTGAAGGCCCTGGGATTCGGCTTCGCGGAATGGGATTTCAGGCCGCTGCCGCCGTATGGCCAGGGGCAATGGTTCCTTGGGAGCGGATCAGGCGGCGGTGTGTTGGAGGAAATCCTGGTAGGCTCCGCGGATGCCGTCTTCGAGGGCGACTTTCGGGGACCACCCCAGGTTGTGGAGGCGGGAACTGTCCATCAGCTTGCGAGGGGTGCCGTCGGGTTGGGTGGCGTCCCAGTGGATGGTTCCCGGGTATTCCAGGATGCGGGCCACGGTTTCGGCCAACTCTCGGATGGTCAGTTCCTGGCCGGATCCGACGTTGATGAAGTCTTCGGCGGAGTAGTTCTCCATGAGGTAGACCAGGGCGTCGCCCAGGTCGTCGGAGTGCAGGAATTCGCGGAGGGGATTGCCGGTGCCCCAGCAGGTGACGGAGGGGGCGCGGGATACCTTGGCTTCGTGGAATCGCCGGATGAGGGCGGGCAGGACGTGGGAGCCGAGCGGGTCGTAGTTGTCGCCGGGGCCGTACAGGTTGGTCGGCATCGCGGAGATGAAGTCGCAGCCGTATTGCCGTCGGTAGGCCTGGCAGAGCTTGATGCCAGCGATCTTGGCGATGGCGTACCACTGGTTGGTGGGCTCCAACGGACCCGACAACAGGTATTCTTCTTTGAGGGGTTGTGGGGCCATGCGGGGGTAGATGCAGGAACTGCCGAGGAACAACAGTTTGCGGACCCCATGCCGGCGGGCTGCGTCGATGACGTGGTTTTGGATCGCGAGGTTCTTGAAGAGGAACTCGCCGGGGAAATCGTTGTTGGCCTTGATGCCCCCGACCTTGGCCGCGGCGAGGAAGACGTACTCGGGCCGGACAGTGGCGAAGAAGTCTTCCACGGCCCGGGAGTCGCACAGGTCGAGTTCGCGGGAACGCTTGCCGATCAGGTTCCGGTATCCGCGTCGCTCCAGGCTGCGCCAGATGGCGCTGCCGGCCAATCCGTGGTGGCCGGCGACGTAGATCTTCGAATCGAGGGTCATGGACATGGAGCTCGGGCGCACTGACGGGTCGAGGGTGACCGCGATCGGTGTTCCGATGAAATTGCCCGAGCGGAGGAGAGTCTGGCAACGCTTTGTCCGGGGGGCTGCCCGATGTGGTCCGGGCGATACCGGGTCCGGAAACGGAAACGGGCGCGTTTCCCCCGGGGAGAGGCTTGATTTCCCTGGGCATCACCCATGGACTGTTCGTCGATGAACAGGCTTGGGCGTGGGAAAGGGTGGGCGGTCGGCGTGTGCGTCTTGGGGGTGGGCATCGCCGTTCTTGGATGCGGTCGTCCGGAATCGTCGGAGGCCCAGGGGACGGGTGCGAAATCCGAGGCGAATCCGCTCTCGGCTCCGGTGGATTACCTCGGGGCCACTGCGGCCGGAAAGAAGTCGGCCGAGCGGGCGGTGAGCCTGGCACCGGTGCTGGCGGCGCTGCAGCAGTTCCACGCGGCCGAAGATCGCTATCCGGCCCGGCTTCAGGAATTGGTGGAGGCGGGGTTCCTCGCCCGGGTTCCGGAGGCGCTGCCCGGACAGGCTCTGAGTTACAATCCGGCCGATGGATCGGTGCGGTGGACTCCCGTGTCGGCTCGATAGCCGACGAAAAAGGGGGCGCCGGTCGATGGGTGGATCCGTGTCGGTCAGTCGGTCTGTTCGGCGCTCCCCGGAGTCCGCGGAAGGTCGGCAGGATGGGTTCCGGCCGTCATGGCGTCTCCAGGTCGACGAAGACCGGGCGGTTGGAGCGGGTGCCGGCGATCCGTTTGAGATCGCTCGACACGGAGGCGAACATCACTCGGTTGGTGTGCCCCTTGAAGCTGCCGGCGAGGGAGGTGGCTCCGTCGGCGAGGCGGACCCGGTGCATGTTCTCCGCCGAGAATTCGATCACCAGCAATTGATCCTCGTCCCGGTTGATGGTGGCCACATGCAGTGAGCGACGCAGTTGGATGGGTTGCTCGCGGGCGACGGATCCGGTCTTGAGATCGTACCAGGTGTTCCGGTCTCCGGAGAGCGCGAGCACCGCGCCTGCCTTCTGGGAAACCAACAGATGGCTCGGGTTCATGCCGGGGATGGGCGACATGAAGTTGGTGGCTCCGTTGGAGGCATTCCACGACATCAGTCGTTCATTGGCGATCCTCGCCGAGTGGAACCCGCGGATCTCCTCCCAGAGGATGTCCCGGGTGTAGGCCACGAGCGTCTGGCCGTCCGGGGTGAACGCGAGGGTGCCCACGCCGCAGTTCGGGAGGGTCCAGAGCACCTGGCCAGTGGTCAGATCCCAGACCATGAGCGTGGCGGCTTCGGAGGTCTGGCTGATGCCCACGGGTTTGACGATCGCGCCGGCCGCGGCCAACCGTTTGCCATCGGGTGACAGGGCGCAGACCAGTTGCGAGCCGAGGGTTGAAGACGCGATCAGGGGCTCTTTCAGGCGGAGGGTGTGCTTCAAGGAACGGTCGGGAATGGACCAGACCTTCAGGAGGCCCGAGGTGCCGCTGGCGCTGACCAGGGTCTTGCTGTCGTCGGAGAACTGCATCCAGTTCACGGTTGCGGCGTGGTCTCCCAAGACCGCCTCGCGTCGGCCATCGTCGGTGCGCCAGAGCACCACCGATCCGCCGGTGGGAGGCTGGTTGGTGTTGGCGGGGTCTTTTCGGGCCTGGGAACCGCCGGCGATCCACCGGCCGTCCGGTGACTGGGAGTAGGAGAAGAAGACGGTGTCGTTGGTGCGGGTCTCAAGGGAGGTGAATTTCGCGGCCCAAGCCGAACCGGCGAGAAGCATTCCCAAACCGACAGACTGCCACAGACGCATCATGGCGGTGACGGTAGGCGTCAGGCCTGCGGTTCCGCCAATCGAAAGATGCGGGGGATGGCCGCGGGATTCCCGGACACGAAAAGGCCCGGAGACCGGGTCAACGGTCTCCGGGCCAGAGGGACGGATTCGGGACCGCAGGGGTCCCGCTCCGCTGGTCCGCTTCAGCGGCCCTTCGGCAGGGCGCTGCGGCCGGCGTAGACGGCGTTCTTGCCGAGCATCTGCTCGATGCGCAGGAGCTGGTTGTACTTGGCGGTGCGATCGGTGCGGCTGAGCGAGCCGGTCTTGATCTGGCCGCAGTTCGTCGCGACGGCGATGTCGGCGATCGTGCTGTCTTCAGTCTCGCCGGAACGGTGCGAGAGGACGGCCGTGTAGTTGTTCTTCTGGGCGAGCTCGACGGCATCGAGGGTCTCGGTGAGGGAACCGATCTGGTTGACCTTCACGAGGATGGAGTTGGCGGTGCCGGTCTCGATGCCCTTGCGGAGGAACTTCACGTTGGTGACGAAGAGATCGTCGCCCACGAGCTGGGTCTTGCCGCCGAGCTTGTCGGTGAGCTTCTTCCAGGTCTTCCAGTCGCCCTCGGCGCAGCCGTCCTCGATGGAGACGATGGGGTACTTGGCGCAGAGGCGGGCATAGAACTCGACCATCTCGTCGCCGCTGAGCTTCTGGCCGCTGCTCTTCTTGAACACGTAGGTCTCGTTGCCGGTGTAGAACTCGGAGGCGGCGACGTCGAGGGCCAGGAAGATGTCCTTGCCGAGCTTGTAGCCGGCGTCCTTGACGGCCGCGGCGATGGCGTCGAGGGCGGCATCGGCGCTCTCGAGCTTCGGGGCGAAACCACCCTCGTCACCGACGGCGGTGCTCAGGCCCTTCTTCTTCAGCACGGCCTTGAGTGCGTGGAAGATCTCGGTGATGGCGCGGAGGCCCTCGCTGAAGGTCTCGAAGCCATGGGGCATGACCATGAATTCCTGGAAGTCGATCGGGGCGTCGGAGTGGGCGCCGCCGTTGATGACGTTGGCCATCGGCACGGGCAGGACCTTGGCGTTGGGCCCACCGAGGTACTTGAAGAGCGGCTGACCGAGGGTCGCGGCCGCGGCCTTGGCGTTGGCGAGCGAGACGGCGAGGATGGCGTTGGCGCCGAGCTTGGCCTTGGTCTCGGTGCCGTCGAGCTCGAGCATGGTCTTGTCGACGGTGAGCTGGTCGAAGGCGTCGACACCGGCCAGGGCGGGGGCGATCTTGTCGGTGACGTTCTTGACGGCCTTGCTGACGCCCTTGCCCAGGTAGCGCTTCTTGTCGCCGTCGCGCAGTTCGATGGCCTCGTGTTCGCCGGTGCTGGCGCCGGAGGGGACGGCGGCGCGGCCGACGGCGCCGGAGTCGAGGAGGACGTCGACCTCGACGGTCGGGTTGCCCCGGGAGTCGAGGATTTCGCGGGCTTGGATATCAACGATGTTGCTCATGTGCGTGTTCAGGATTCGTTCCGAAACACGGAGAAAACCGCACGGGCAGGCAAGCGTCAAGAAGGGGGTGGGGCAGCGGGATCGGTCCTGCGTTCGCAGGGAAGCTCTGAAGCACGGGACTGTCGCGCGGTGCGCGACGAGCGGTTGTTGTTCGCTTCCAGTGCTCACTCCGGACCGATCCCGCTGCCTGGAAGGGGCGGTAGGGGTGGTGCGTTCGCAGGGAACGTTGGGACAGCACGAGCTTTCGCGCTACCGCGCGATGGGAATCAGGATGTCGACGTTCCAGTGCTCACTCCGGACCGATCCCGCTGCCTGGAAGGGGCGGTAGGGGTGGT
>CAYLTF010000193.1:0-4682 GCA_964386625.1 uncultured Akkermansia sp.
AAACCTATTGCAGGTAGGGGGCCATCGATTCCGCCCCGGAGAGCTTCAGCGGGGCACCGGGGAAGATCTTCTTCACGCCCTCCACCACCACCTTCTCGCCGGGCTCGACACCGCTCAGCACCTCCGCCTTGCCGGCCAACCGCAGCCCCAAGCGCACCGGCCGCATCACGGCCTGATTCTGGGGCCCGACCACGAAGACCAGGTTCGTGTCACCGCTGGCGATGACCGAAGGCTCCGGGATCACCAGGGCCGATTCGCGCAACCGCACCGACAGGTCCAACTGCGCCAGCATGCCCGCCCGGAGGCGCGCTCCCGGATTGGCCACCCGGGCCTTCACCAGGGCGGTGCGGGTACCGGGATCCAGCTGCGGCGAAATGAAATAGACCTCGCCCGAGAACCGTTCCTGGGGGAACGCGTCGACCCGGAACTCCACCTTCTGGCCGTTGGCGACTTGCCCCAGGAACCGCTCGGGCAGGCTCAATTCGACCTTCACCACCGACAGGTCCACCAGCGTGGTGAGGGGGGTGTTGCGGGAGATCACCTGGCCGGGGCTGATCTGGCGCGCCCCGGTGGTGCCGGCGAACGGGGCCACGATGCGGGCATCCTTCACGAGTCGGCGGCGCAGCTCCACGGCGCTCTGGTTCACCCGGAACGTCGCGGCGGCCTGGTCGAACTCCTGCTGGGCGATGAGCTTGTCGCGGAACATCTGCTGGGCCCGCTCATGGTTGGCGCGGCTCAGTTCGAGCGAGGCCTCGGCCTCCTGGAGCGACGCCTGGAACTTCGTCTGGTCGAGGGCCACCAGCAGCGCGCCCGCCTCCACCGCCTGCCCCTCGGAGAACCCGATGGTCTGCACCACGCCGTCGGTCTCGGACTTGATTTCCACCGACTCGTTGGCCGTCACGGTGCCCACCAGTGACACCACCTCGGCCACCGGCTGACGGCGGGCCTCGATCGCCACCACCTGGAAAGCCATGCCCCCGCCCCCGCCCTTGGCGGCGGCCCCGGGCGCCTGGGCGGGCTTGCAACCGCTGGCGATCCAACCGGCCGCCAAAGCCAGGACAGAACTGGAGATCAGGGGTCGGACGAAGCGCTTCATGCAGTGGTCCATAGGCTGCCCGCGGGATGGATTTCCGCGCCAGATCAAAGTCGGGGCGCGCTGGCACAGTCCTTCCAGCTCAGTCCGAACCGCGCCAGATATTTGCTGAGGCGATCGGCGTCGTTGGCGTGCTTCCGGGCCAACCGGGAGACACTGAAGAGCCGACGCCCGGCCTCCGACTGGTTCTTCGATTCGCGGCAGACACGAATCACCTCGGCCAACTGGACCCGGTCGAAGGGGTCGATCTCAGCCCATCGCTCAGGCGCCAGCACCGGATCGGGTGCCCCGCCGTCGTCCGACTCCGCCTCGAGACCGGCCCAGGCGACCCGGAGGCGGGCCAACTCCTCCTCCACCACCTTGCCGGTGATGCGCCCTCCCTCGGCCAACGTGGCCATGCGGGTCACGGCCGCGTTGAGGTCCCGGAAATTGGCGCTCCACCGCGCCTCGGAAGACTGGGCGAAGGCGAGGAACCGCTGACGGGCCTCGGTGCTCAGCGTCACCCGGGTCCCACGCCGACGCGCATGCTGCTCGAGCTCGTAGTCGAGGTTGGGCTCGAGGTCTTCGGGGCGCTCCCGCAGGCCGGGCAGGCGGAAGGTCCAAAGATCCAGGCGGGCGAGCAGGTCTTCGCGGAAAAGTCCTTCCCGCACCCGAGAATGCAGGTCGCGGTTGGTGCCCGTGATCAACTGGAAGTCGCTCGCGACCTCGTGGTCGGCCCCGAAGGGCGGGAACCGCCGGGTCTCAAGGGCGCGCAGGAGCAGCGCCTGCTCGTCGAGACCGAGTTCGCCCACCTCGTCGAGGAACAGCAGACCCCCATCGGCGGAACGCAGCAGCCCGAGGCGGTCCTTCAGGGCCCCGGTGAAAGCGCCCTTCACATGGCCGAACAGCGCGCTCATGGCCGCGTCGCCGCGCAGCGTGGCGCAGTTCACCTCCACGAACGGTCCGGTCAACCGATGCCTGGACCGCTTGAGCTCGTAGATGCGGCGGGCCAACTGCGACTTGCCCGCCCCGGTGGGCCCCATGAGGAGCACAGGATCTCGAGACTGCACCGCGACCTGCTCGACCCGCTCGATCAGCCGATTGAAGGGCCCGTTGCGGGTCTCGATGCCCGACTTGAGAAAGCTCCGGCCCTCGCTGGCTTCCTTGCCGAACCGCGCCGCGATCCCGTCGTAGCGCGACAGGTCGAGGTCGATGACTTGGGCGCCCCCCAGCGGCGACTTCGATTTCGATGGCCGGTCCTTCGGCGAGGTCTGGACCAGTCGCCCCGGGAAATGACGGCTCTCCGTCAGCAGGAAGAGGCAGATCTGCTGCACATGGGTTCCGGTGGTGATGTGGACGAGGTAGTCCTCCCGGTCCGGATCGAACCGGTAGCCGCGGGCGAACTCGTGCAAGGCTCCGAACACCTCCTCGAAATCCCACGGGTCGCGGAGGGCCTGACGGTGCAGGCGGACCTCGGTACCCGGGGAGACCCGGGCGATGTCGGCAGCCACGCACCGGGCGATGTCTTCGTGAGGAGCCTGATGCAGCAACTCGAACCGGCTCACGGCCAGGTCTTCCTGCTGGCAGAGCGAGACGCTCGGACGCCATTTCCGCCACCGCTCGGCGTGGAACCCCGAATCGAGCACACTGCCCAGGATGCCCAGAACGACCGTCTTTTTCATGATGGGGAATGGATGGGGTGGCGGGGCCGCGCCGGAGGACACCTGGACCACCGCCGACCGTCCAGAAGTGTGGCGACAGCATTCTCTTTTTGGCAAACGACTTCGCTTTACCGCGAGTATTTGTGATGGGTCGATGTGGGTGATTCCCCGAAAAGCACCGAATTCACAGCGTTTCGCCGGCTGGCATGCGCCTTGCATCAGGGTTTTCCGAAAGGACAAGGCAACGACATGACGCGCATCCCGCACACGACCGCCGGCCCGGCAACGACACCGACCTCCATCACGCTGGACGGTTCCCAAGGCGAAGGCGGCGGGCAGATCCTGCGATCGGCCTTGGCGCTGAGCCTCATCACCGGTCGCCCATTCCGCATCCATCGGATCCGTGCAGGACGTTCCAAGCCGGGCCTCATGCGCCAGCACCTGGCCTGCGTCGAGGCGGCGATGCGCATCGGGTCGGCCACCGCGGAAGGGGCGACCCTGGGCTCCCAGGAACTGACGTTCACCCCGGGCCCGATCGTGACCGGCACCCATGCATTCCGGATCGCCAGCTCGGGCAGCACGATGCTGCTCCTGCAATCGGTCCTGCCGCCGCTGCTGCTGGCGGGAGAACCGAGCGAACTGGTGCTGGAGGGCGGGACGCACAACCCCTTCGCGCCACCGTTCCCCTTCATCGAGCAGGCATTCCTGCCGCTCCTGCGGCGGATCGGCTTCGACGTCTCGGCCACGCTCGATCGCCCGGGGTTCCACCCCAACGGCGGCGGCCGGTGCCGGGTCTCCATCCGGCCGGCACGTGAACTCCACCGACTCCGGCTGGAGCCGGTGCCCGCCCCGGGCGCCCCGACCACGGTCTGGGGCCGTGTCTGTCTGGCCGGCCTGCCTCGGCAGATCGCCCAACGGGAAGCCGAGATCCTGCGGCGACGACTGGCCCTGGAACCCGATGGCTGCACCATCGAGGAACATGCCGAGGCCCTCGGACCCGGGAACACGGTGCATGTCGGCACGGCCGGCGACGGGTTCTCCAACGTGTTCACGGGCTTCGGAGCCCCACGCGTCCGGGCCGAGCAGGTCGCGGGCGACGCCATCGCGCCCGCAGAGACCTTCATCGCCAGCGGAGCCGCGGTCGAAGAGCACCTCGCCGACCAACTGCTGCTGCCGCTGGCCATCGCCCGCGGAGGCGGCTTCACCACCACCGCACCCAGCGACCACACCCGCACTCAATCCATGATCCTCCGGGAGTTCCTCCCGATCACCGTGACCTCTGAACCGATCGCCCCCACCGTCTGGCGGGTGCAGGTCGGAACCTGATCGAATCCAGATTCCATGAACGAAAAACACCTCATCAAGATGGGCGTGCCGCCGGGAGATCCGGTCCGCGCCGCCCTGGCCTTCATCTCCCGGTACTGCCTCGCCGGGAACGACAAGCAGCGGATCCCCGAAGCCGTCGAGACGGTGCTGCGGGATCCCGCGGCGCACGCCGGCGACGAACTCCGGGGCGGGTTCGCGCGTGCCCTTCTGGCCGTGCCCAAGACGTTCGTCCCCGGCCGAGCGCCCTGGCGTCAATGGGGCCAAGATCTGGAGGCACAGGCCCTGGCCCAGATGGCCCGCGCCTGCGAACTGCCCGTCTCGGTCGCCGGGGCCCTGATGCCCGACGCCCATGTCGGCTACGGACTGCCGATCGGCGGCGTCCTCGCGACCCGCGGTGCCGTGATCCCCTACGCCGTCGGCGTGGACATCGCCTGCCGCATGAAACTCACGGTCCTCGATTGGCCCGCCTCGGCGCTGACCGAACGGCACGAGGAACTGGTCCGCGCCATCGAATGCGAGACCCGCTTCGGTGTCGGGGCGACCTTCAAGAACCGCCGCGAACACGGGGTCATGGACGCCGATTGGAACGTCAGCCCGCCGACCCGGCGGAACCGTGACCGCGC
>CAYLTF010000194.1:0-4612 GCA_964386625.1 uncultured Akkermansia sp.
CCCGGGGCGAACGCTCCAGCGGGATCAGCCTCGAGGGCTGACGGTTGCGCGCCTTCTCGCCGCTGGTTCCGTAACACGTCTCGGTGCTCCGGAAGATCCCGGCCAGGGCGTAATAATCGCGCTGCGAGATGGGGTCGAACTTGTGGTCGTGGCAGCGGGCGCAGGCGACGGTGATGCCCAGGATGGCGCGGGTGGTGGTGTCGATCTGCTCATCCACGAGGTCGGCAAGGAACTGCTCGCGTCGACCTTCGTTGAGTCCCTTGGTGCCGATGGCGAGGAATCCGGTCGCGATGATCAGGCCGTCCCGCCGTTCCGGCGGGGCCGATGCGGCCAGCAGGTCGCCGGCGATCTGTTCCCGGACGAACTCCGCGTAGGGTTTGTCGTGGTTGAAGGCGTCGACCACCCAGTCCCGGTACCGCCAGGCCTCGGGGAAGGGGTGGTTGCGTTCCTTTCCGGCACTCTCCGCGAACCGGGCGACATCGAGCCAATGGCGCGCCCACCGTTGACCGAAGGCGGGGCTGGAGAGCCATTCGTCCACCTGCTGGGCGTAGCGTGATTCCGGCACGGTCCCGCTGGCGTCGGGTTGGAACGCGGCGACCTGCTCCGAGGTCGGGGGCAATCCGGTGAGGTCGAAGCTGGCCCGCCTCAGCCATTCCAGCGGGGAGGCGGCGCGGACGGGTTTCAATCCCGCCGCCTCGAGGCGGGACAAGATGAACGTGTCGACCGGATGGATCGGCCAAGAGGCGTCACGGACACGGGGCGGTTCCGGACGGCGGATGGGCATGAAGGCCCAGTGATCGGCCGCCGCCGTTCCGTTCTTGGCGGGGGGCTTGTCGATGACGGTCGAGGGTGTTGCCGCGTCCGCCGCGGGAGATCCCGACACCACCCCGGGTGTTCCCAGCGAACACAGCAGCAAGACGAGTGAAATGGCAGGACTGCGGCCCATCGGGGAACGATCACGGTGTCCGACGTCGGTCGGGCTGAAAAGGTTTCATCGCCCGGGTCCTCTGAGGCAGGCTGGTCGTCGTGAAACGGATCGAGTCCTGGTTTCCCACCTCCATCTACACGGCGCGCCTCCGTCCCAACGGGGCGGCCTTCAATCGGGAACTGCTCAAGGAATGCCACCAGTTCCGCGAGTTCGATGAAGCTGGGCGCAAGTGGTCGAAGAAGAACTATCCGGGAGGCTACACCTCCTACGGGTCGATCGACCGCATGCATACCGTCTCCTCCACCTTCATGGAATTGGAGCGCCTGATCGACCGACACGTCCGCGCCTACGCCAAGTCGTTGGAATGGGACCTCGGGGGAGGCCAGCTCAAGATGTCCGACTGCTGGATCAACATCATGCCCCAGGGTGTGACCCACAGCCTGCACCTGCACCCCAATTCGGTGGTCAGCGGCACCTATTACGTGGCGACGCCGCGGGGTTGCGCGGGCCTGAAGTTCGAGGATCCCCGGATGAGCAAGCTGATGGCCGCCCCTCCGGTGTCGGCCGAGGGCGGGGCCCGATCCCGGCGTTATGTGACCTACCCGGCCACCGCCGGCAATGTGACGCTCTTCGAGAGCTGGCTGCGCCACGAGGTGCCTGCCAACCCCCTCAAGGCCGAGCGCATCAGCATCAGCTTCAATTACGACTGGGCCTGATGCGACCGGGTGGTGTCATGCCCCGGATTCGGTGATCCGAGCGGGATCGGGAGGCGGGATCGGGAAGTGGGATCGGCAGCCGGTCTAGGCCCTCGATCCGCGCTTGGGGGCCGCAGGCTTCGACCGTGTTGCCGTCTTCCGGGCATGCGGGATCTGGTCGTGGATGAGCCCGTTGCTGGCGATGAGGCCGTAGCGATGTTCCCCGGGCAGGACCTGGGTGACGAACGATCCCCCGGCGCATTCGACGATCAGCCCGCCGGCCGCGATGTCCCAGAGGCGCACCCCGGCCTCGACGTAGGCGTCGAAGCGGCCGCAGGCGACGTAGGTCAGCGCCAGCGCGGCCGAACCCATGATGCGGATCTTGCGCACGCGGTGGGTGAGTTCGAGGAAGTCGGCCTGGGCCGCCTTCAGGCTGTCCTGACTCTTGGCGAACCCGAGCGACACGATGGATTCATCCAATCGGGCCCGGGTGCTGACCTTGGCGACGCGACCGTTGAGACGGGCGGGCTTGCCTCGGATCGCCGTCCACAGGTCGTCCAGGAAGGGGTCGTACACCACGCCGACCTCGCTGCGGAATCCCTCGGGCGTGCGCACCTGCAAGGCGATGCTCACGGCCGCATGCGGGATGCCGTAGGCGAAGTTCACCGTGCCATCGATGGGGTCCACCACCCAGCGGGCGGCCGCCTGCTCGCTGGCGATGTCGATGCCTTCCTCACCCAGGACCGGGATCTCCGGGAAGGCCCGGGCCAGGACCCGGGTGATGAGCTTCTGGCAGCGGACATCCAGCTCGAGCTTGATGTCATGCTGGTGGGATTCGTTGACCTGCTTGGCCCGGCGCAGGTGCTGCTTCATCAGGGCTCCGGCCTGGCGGGCCGCATCGACGGCCGCATCGAGGGCGTGGGCGTTGGAAGGCGGGCGCGGGGCGGAGGCGGACAGGGAGCGGCTCATGGTCGTTGTCTGGCCGCCAGCCTGAACCGCGCCCGCCCCGGACATCAATCGCCGTTCCGTCGGTGCCCGCCGCGGGTCCGGTGCGGACCGGACGGGGTCCTTCGTCGCCCACCTCAGGAGGGCAGGCCGAATCGGACATGGGCATCGTCACTGGAGATCTTCAGGGAGGTGCACACATGGTGGGAGGCCAACTGGAGGACGGCCGAGCGGATCATCCCATCGAACTGCTTCGGAGCCAGGGCCACGCCCTCGTGCGCGATTTCCCGGATGTGCAGCCTGCGGTCCAGCAGGTCGGTCAGGAAAGTCTCGCAGGCCACCGGGTCGTCGGTGGTGAAATGCGAGGCGGGCATCTTGCCGTGCGGATCGATGTCGTAGGTGACTTTGTACTTGGGGAGCATGGTGGACTACGGGTTGGAGTTCGTGGTGCAGAGGCTCGGTCGCGTGGGCCGATGGGTTCCGGCCGGTCACGCCCATGCCGGACGGGGAACGTAGTGGGGGAGTCGAGCTGGTCTTCTCCGGATTTGTCCGAGACCACCCGTCGCTTGCCGTCGGATCCCGGCACCGCAGCGGCTGGGTCCGTGCGGCGTGCGCGTTCCACCGGGAGTGTGTTCGGGGCATCCCCGGCGTTGCCATGGGACGGGCTTGTCGCATGCTCTGCGCCCCGATCGCATGACCGACCCGCGCATAGATGAACTCCGGCAGCTCCTGCCGCGCTGCATGCTCGCGGACTGGGTGCGGCTCGGCGCGCGTGCGGCCCGGTGGGTGCGCGACGGGCGACCTGCGGGCGACGGTCTTCATCCGCTGGATCGCCTGCTGGAACAGGCCCGCGCCTCGATCGAACGGCGGGAACTCCGGGCGCAGACCATGCCTCGTCCGGAATACCCGGCAGGCCTGCCCATCTCGGCGCGCAAAGACGACATCGTCGCGGCGATCCGCGCCCATCCGGTGGTGGTCATCGCCGGCGAGACCGGCTCGGGCAAGACGACCCAGATCCCCAAGATGTGCCTCGAGGCCGGACTCGGTGCGCGGGCCATGATCGGCTGCACCCAGCCCCGGCGCGTGGCCGCGCTGTCCATCTCGCGCCGCATCGCCGAGGAGCTCGACGTGCCGTGGGGCCGCGAGGTGGGTTGCAAGATCCGCTTCGACGACCGGTCCGGCAGCGACACGGTGATCAAGCTGATGACCGACGGCATGCTCCTGGCCGAGGTGCAGGGCGACCCGACGCTGGCCGAGTACGAGGCCATCATCATCGACGAGGCGCACGAGCGGTCCCTCAACATCGATTTCCTGCTGGGGCACCTCAAGAACCTCCTGGCCCAGCGCCCCGACCTGAAGGTCATCATCACCTCGGCCACCATCGACACGGCCGCCTTCTCCAAGGCCTTCAACGATGCGCCGGTCATCGAGGTGTCGGGCCGCACGTTCCCGGTGGAGGTCGAGTACCGGCCGCCCGGGGGCGAGGGTGCTTCTTCGGATCCGGCCGACACCGATTTCGTGGATGCGGCCGCCCGCGAGTGCGAGCGCCTGTTCTACGAGACCAGCGCGGGCGATGTGCTCATCTTCCTGCCGGGCGAGCGGGACATCCGCGAATGCGCCGACCTCGTCGAGGGGCGGCTCGGGTCCGAGGCCGAGGTGGTGCCGCTCTTCGGGCGGCTCAGTTCCGGCGACCAACAGCGGGTCTTCAGCCCGTCCTCGCGGCGCAAGGTGGTCATCGCCACCAACATCGCCGAGACCTCGTTGACCATCCCGGGCATCCGCTTCGTGATCGACTCCGGCCTGGTGCGCATGAGCCGCTACAACGCCCGCACCCGCACGCGGCGGTTGCCGGTCGAGGCGGTGTCGCAAAGCAGCGCCAACCAGCGCAAGGGTCGGGCCGGCCGCGTCGAGGCGGGCGTCTGCATCCGGCTCTATTCCGAGGAGGACTTCGAGTCCCGCAGCCCGTTCACCCAGCCCGAGATCCAGCGTGCCAACCTGGCCGAGGTCATCCTGCGCATGAAGGCCTCGCGCCTGGGCGACATCG
>CAYLTF010000195.1:0-4406 GCA_964386625.1 uncultured Akkermansia sp.
CTCCGATTCTTGGCATCAGCCGTGATCGCGCCCTCGCCCCCGCTCGATGGTGAATTTCCGGATGGAGCACGCGCACTCCCCCCATCTTGTCACTCGGCTCCCACCGCCATAAGGTGCGAACTCATGAAGGTTTTTCCGAAGATCATCACTCTGGTCGCCTTGGTCGGCGTTGCTGGATGCGGCAAGAAGCCTGAGGAGGCCGCCGACACCCGGACCACCCCGGCGTCGACCCCGACCGCAGCGACCGCCCCGACAACGGCTCCGGCCACTCCGGTCGACCCCATCCCCCCTTCCATCCAGTCTTCGACCCCCGCAGGCGGGCCGGCGGAACCGACCGCCAAGCTCGCCGTGCAAGAGGCTCAAAAGGTGGCCTCGGTGGCCCTGAAAGAGGTGGCGCCCGAATTGAAAACCCAGGCGGCGGAGGCCTTCGCCAACCTCGGCCAGCAACTGGTCGCCGCCACCCGCGGTGGAAGCACGGATGCCTTGCTCAAGGACATCGGCGCGGACTTGGAGGCGAGGGTCGGCAAGCTGGCCCAATCCCTCAACGGCAATGACGCCGTGAAGTCGCAACTGACGACGGGCGTCCAGGCCCTCCTGGGCAATCAGGATGTGGATGCGGTGGCCGCCCTGAACGCCATCGCGGCCGCTCGACTGACTCCGGAGCAGACCGCGCTGGCCAAGGAGGTTTACCAGACCGGTGCCGCCTTCGTGACCCAACGCAACTTCGCCTCGATCCCGGGCGCCGGGTCCGAGGTGTCGCAGTTGGTGAACGCGGTGTGGAAAGGCGACTACACCCAAGCCCTGGTGCCGCTGCAGAAAGTCTATGGGAAGGCGAGCCTGACCTCCGCCCAGAAGAACCTGCTGGCGACCACCTTCGATCCCTACCTGCCCAAGGGCTGGAAGGAGGCGGCCGGTGCCCTGCAGCAGGGGGTGGAGCAATTCAAGAAGCTCAAGTTCTGAGGCGTCGCCAAGTCGCCCTCCCGGACCGGTGCCCGTCCTTGACGGGACACCGGTCCTCCCTAAGGTGCGGAACTTGAGTGAAACGTCGTTGGATGACTCGGGCATGGATCGGGATGCTCAGCGGCCTGATGTGCTCCCCGGCCATGGGCGAGATCCTCTGGCGAGACCCGGGATGGCATCGGGTTCAGCACACCAACCAGGTCTTGCCCATCCGCGGGGCCCGATGCACGCCGCAGGACGACACCTCCAGTCGGACCCTTTATCTCAGGTTCACAGTCATCCCCCTGTCCGACGGCCTGTCTGACCGGGCTGCGCATTACGAAGCGGGGTGGATCTTCCAAGAAAAAGGCCAGGATCGCCTCGGCCTGGGCAACGCCTGGAATGCCTGGGCATACGGTGCGTTCCACGCGATCCAGCCGGACACCGTGAACCACGCCCCCGGGGAGGTCGATTTCCGCTCCGACTTGAATGACGCAACGGAGGCCCACCCCTACGAGATCCCACGGAACGGAGTCGAACGGACCGTCGTGGCCCGCATCCAGTACATCCCGGGAGAGGACGACCAGATCACCGTCTGGATGCAACCCGACCTTCGGCCCACAAGCCGGGAAGAAGACCTGCCGGAGTCGCTGACCACGTGTTTCCGGGCCGACGCCTCGTTCGACCAGGTGGTGCTGGGGCACCGCGGCGGAGGGAGCGGGTGGCGGATGGGGAACCTCGCGGTGGCCACCCGCTACGAAGATCTCACCGAGCCGCGCCTGTGGGAAAGACCCGGGTTCTTCGGGTGGTCCGGCCTGTGCATCGCCGGGGTCGTGGGGTCGATGGGATGGCACCGAGCTCGTCGGACGGAGCTGCGCCTGATGCAGGAACGCCTGGCCCTGGAGGCCCACAAGAACGTGGAGGCGGAACGGGCTCGCATCGCCCGGGACCTGCACGATTCCCTGGGCTCCACCCTGTCCGAGATCTCGCTGCTGAGTTCCCTCGCGCAGTCCTCGCCTGAACCGACCCGAGACCTGGACCGGATCCAACGCCGGGCCCGGGAGGGGGTCGAGGCGCTGGAGACGATCGTCTGGGCGACCGACCCCGAGGCCGACACCGTCGCAGGTTTCATCGACCATGCCCGTGGCTTCGCGTCGGAGTTCCTGGCTTCGGCGGGGATCCGCCTGATCGTGTCGGACACCCCTGTGGTCCCGCCCGTGCCGATGGCCGCGGCCCTGCGACACAACACCTTCCTGGCGTTCAAGGAGACCCTGCACAATGTGGTGAAGCACGCCCGGGCCAGCGAGGTCCGGATCCGCTTCGAACCGGGCCCGGATCACCTGGTGATGAGTGTCTCCGACAACGGACGGGGCCACTCCAGGATCGCCGTTGCCGAGGGAACCGCCGCCCCGACCGGACATGGTTTGAAGAACACACGGACCCGCATCGAATCCTCAGGAGGATCGGTCGAGATGAACCACGATGAGCATGGCGGCACTCGCGTCCGCTTCACGGTGCCGCTGTGAGGACGGGCTTCAGCGGCCATCGGCGTACCCGCGCTCCATCCACTGGACGGCCCGATGGGTCAACGCCACCCGGGAATCCACCCCCGGTTTGCGTTTGAGGTGCTCGATGTCGGCCTCCACGGTCTTCGACCCGGGGTGCAAGGCACGCCCCCCCGCATGCTTCGCTCCTCTGCGCCGCGATGCTGGACCGGGATCGGATCAGACGATGGGCAGGACCAGTTGGTAGCCGGTGCCCCACGCGGTCCGGAGCACACAGGGGTGCTCGGGGTCCTCCTCCACGATCCTGCGGAGTTTCACGATGAAGTTGTCCACCGTCCGGGGGGTCGGGTACTCGTCGCGGGACCAGACCTCATCCAGGATTTCATCGCGCGAGACCACCGCATTCCGGCGGGCGATGAGGAATCTCAACAGCGCCGCCTCCCGGGCACCGATCGCCACGGACTGATTGTCGACCCGCGCCTCGAGCGATGGAAACTCGATCCACGCACGGCCCACCCGCAGGCGATCGGGAACCTCTTGCCAATGACGCCGCCGCTTGAGGGCATTCTCGATGCGAAGCACCAGCTCATCGAAATGGCAGGCCTTCACTACGTAGTCCTCGGCTCCGAGCTCGAGTCCCCTCACCCGTTGGCTGGGACTGCCCAACGCGGTCAGGAACACGGTCGCGGTCCAGGGGTGACCGTCGCGGAGCTCCCGGGCCAGGGTGAACCCCGAACCGTCCGGAAGCCCGACGTCCAACAAGGCCAGATGGAATCGGCTGGCGGAGATCTCCTGTCGGGCCTCATGAAGGCTGCGCGACCAGGTGACCTCGTAGCCTTTGCGGGTCAACCCCTCCGTCAGGACCGATCCCAGGGGAGCCTCGTCCTCGACCAACAGCACGCGCGACGACCGGCGCTCGGCCACGGCGGAGGTCCCACGACCGGGCCGGCTGTCGGAACCCGGTGGCGGCTCCGTGCCCGAGACTCCGGTGGTGCAGGGATGCAGGGGGTTCCGATCTTGCGGCACCGGGACAGGGTACGCCGTCCCTCGGGGAATGTGTCACGAAACTGTCATGGCCATGAAATCGCCCCAGAGAGTCGCGGGAGGCCCCCAGGACGACCGGCACTCCGTCGGCCGATCCACGGATGGCTTCCACCGGGAACCGGATCCGTGGGAGACTCGCGCCATGGCCTCTCCCTGTTCCACCGCCCGGGCTGTCGCTGAACGGATGGTGTCGGTGTCGCTCGGTCTGATGGGGCTTCTGGGATGGATCGCCGGTCTCTCGACCATGGCGTCGACGAATTCGGCGAAGCCGCCCTCGTTGCTCGTGGGCGCGGCCAGGGTGGACCTCTCCCCCCGTGAACCCGTGCGCCTGATGGGTTACGCGGCCCGCGCCCAGTCCCCTGCTCCGACCCACGTCGCCCAACGGCTGTATGCGCGGGCACTGGCGATCGGCGAGGGTCCCGACGCCAGCGTGGTGGTCACACTCGACAATTGCATCCTGCCCGAGGGGGTGGCCGAAACCATCCGAGGCCGTCTGGTGGCCTCGGCAGGCCTGTCCCGGGATCGCATCGCCCTGACAGTGACCCACACCCACAGCGCCCCCTGCCTCACCGGGGCCGCTCCCAACATCTTCGCGCAGGAGATCCCTGCTGAAGACCAGGCCCGCATCGATGCCTACACCGGATTCTTCGTGGAATCGACCGTCGAGGCGGTCCAGGCCGCCTTGGCCAACCGCAAAGCCGCCCGACTGGCCTGGGGACAAGGGCGGGTGGACTTCGCCCAGAACCGCCGGACCCCGGGAGGCCCGACCGATCCGGCCCTGCCCGTGCTGCGGGCCACCGCACTCGACGGAAGCCTCCTGGCGGTCCTGACCAGCTACGCCTGCCACTGCACGACGCTCAGCGGCGAATTCAACGCCTCCCATGGCGATTGGGCTGGTGTGGCCGCCGGCACCATCGA
>CAYLTF010000196.1:0-4404 GCA_964386625.1 uncultured Akkermansia sp.
GTTGTAGTCCACCCAAAGGCCGCCCATCGTGTAATGGACCGCCGGGTAGATGCGCATCGGCGTCTTGTAGGCGTCCTCGTTGGTGATCTCGTGGTACATGGCAAACAGGTTGCCGTACCGCTCGCGCACCTTGCCCTCGCCCAGACGACGGATGGAGTCCCCGAAATCGAGGTAGACACCCAGACCGGTCTCACCGATGCCACGTCCCTCGTCGCAGACGTATTTGGCGGCACGGCTGGCGATGTCGCGCGGAGCGAGATTTCCGAAGGCCGAGTACATCCGCTCGAGGTAGTAGTCGCGATCGCCCTCGGGGATGTCGGCCGGGTTCTTCTTGCAGTCCTCCTTGCGCTTCGGGACCCAGATGCGGCCGTCGTTGCGAAGCGACTCCGACATCAGGGTGAGCTTGGACTGGTAGTCGCCGGACACCGGGATGCAGGTCGGGTGGATCTGCGTGTAGCACGGATTGCCGAAACACGCACCGCGCTTGTAGGCGCGCCAACTGGCCGTGACATTGGAGCCGCGGGCGTAGGTCGAGAGATTGTAGACGTTGCCGTAGCCACCGGTGGCCAGAACCACCGCGTCGGCGCTGTGCCGCGTGATTTCGCCGGTCTGCAGGTTGCGCACCACGATGCCCTTGGCGTGGCCATCGACCACCACCAGGTCCAGCATCTCGGAGTGGGTGTAGGATTTCACCCCGCCCGCCCCGATCATCTTGTTGAGCGCGGAGTAGGCTCCGAGCAGGAGTTGCTGTCCCGTCTGGCCACGGGCGTAGAACGTGCGCGAGACCTGGGCACCGCCGAAGGACCGGTTGTCGAGCAGGCCGCCGTACTCCCGGGCGAAGGGCACGCCCTGGGCCGCGCACTGGTCGATGATGTTCACCGACACCTCGGCCAGACGATGCACGTTGGCCTCGCGGGCGCGATAGTCGCCGCCCTTGATGGTGTCGTAGAAGAGGCGGTGCACCGAGTCGCCGTCGTTCTGGTAGTTCTTGGCGGCGTTGATGCCTCCCTGAGCGGCCACCGAATGGGCCCGTCGGGGGGAATCATGGAACACGAAATTGTGCACCTCGTAGCCCAACTCGGCCAAGGTCGCCGAGGCGCTGGCACCGGCCAGACCGGCGCCCACCACGATGACCTTGTATTTCCGCTTGTTGGCCGGGTTGATCAGCTTGGAGCTGAACTTGTGTTTCTCCCACTTGTCAGCCAGGGGGCCGGAGGGGATCTGAGAATTGAGCGTGGCCATATCAGCGAAGAGTCTCCGTGTTGGTCGTCGGGGCCTTCTTGAGGTTCTTGACGTAGTCGCCCCCCATTCCGGTCAGCACCGCCACCGGAATCGAGGCATAACCCAGGAAGATGACAAAGCTCGCGACCTTCGCGAAGGCGGCGATCCTGGGCCACCACACGTGGTTGCGAAGTCCGAGCGACTGGAACATGGAAGCCAACCCGTGTCCGAGATGGATGAACAGGAGGGCCTGGGCGATCAGGTAGAAAAGTGAAACCCACCCCACCTGGAACCCGTGCACCATCATCGCGTACACATCCTGAACCTGGGTGCCGTCGGCAAGACGGGTCGTCAGGGAGCGGAAATCCAGCCCCCCATTCACCGCAGGCAACTGCACCGTGTAGTGCAACAGGTGGTAGACCACGAAGGCCATGATCACCAGACCGCTGACCAACATGTAGCGGCTCTGCCAGCTCGAGCCGTACGCCGAGCGCCCGGCATAACCCACCGGCCGGGCGGCTTTGTTGGCGGCACTCAACGTGAGCGCCGCAGCGACGTGCACGAAGACCGTGGCCAACAGGCCCAGACGGGCTCCCCATAGCAACCCCGGTTTCGACTTCAGGAAATGGGCGTAGGAGTTGATCAACTCCGGTTTGCCAAACACCTGGAGATTGCCGACCAGGTGGCCGACCACGAAACCGAAGAGGGCCAGGCCCGTGAGGGCCATGAGGTACTTCTTCCCCAGGGAGGATTGCCAGACGCGTTGCAGCAGGTTCATTGGAGCAAATTCACCGCAGAAACTCGGGGTTTCAGGATTTCCACGCCGCCAGATAATTCCCTTCCCTTCGGCGCGTCAAACGTTCCCGGACGGTATTAGTCAGGCTTCCGCCCTGGTTAAGGTCCGCAGCAGTGTTCACCCCGTGACCCGAGCGCCCGGGCGAACAAGCATGACCAAGCATGCGCGGCGCCCCGGATCACCGGGCCGCCACCCGATAGAAGAGATTCCCCGCAGGCGGCGTATGGACCCAGGTCAAACGCCCGGCTCCACGATTCAACAAGGTGGCCCCCGCCACGGCTTGCCAAGGTTCGCCCAACGATGGCCGACCCTCGAGGACCCATTCGCGGGCCACGCCCGAGACGAGGGCGAAGTCGATGATCATCTGGCCGGTGTCGGCGCGGCGAATGCCCTCGATGGCCACCGTGCCCGAGGCCGACGCCGTGGCGGAGTATTCCACAATGAGGGGCGCCGAATAGGGCAGTTCCTGGCTGCCGAAGCGGGGCCGTGCCTTCAACTCGTACCGCGCGCCGGCCGCTCCTAGAAACACGAAGGGCTCACCGATGCCCAACGGATGCGTGCCCGGCTCGGTACCGACCTGGGAGTTGGCGAATTGGATGTCATCGAGAGACCAACCGAAGGACGACTGCGTCTGGCTGTAGAATCGGGCTCCCTCGACCGGCTCGACAAAGAAGCGGAAACGCACCCGCAGTTCCATCCCGGCATAGGACGACAGCGACACAGACCGGGCCTGGTAACTGCCGGTGGGAGTCACCGAGATGCCGCGCCCCCGCTCTTGGAAGACCGGTGTCCATCGGGCGCCATTGGTGGAGACCTCGACCGAGGCGATCTGGTTGGTCGTGGTGTATCCGAGATACGATTTGAATCGGATCTCCGCCGCGCCCCCCGGACGCAGGAGAGGCTTGAATTCGAGCACCTGGTCCAACCCGTTGGTGTGCACCAATTGGAACGACCGGGTCCCCGACGCCGGGGTTCCGAGTTTGACCGGGTCCCACCCCTCAAGACCGCTGAACTGGAAACGCACGCCCCCGTCCTCGCCGCCCTCGACCCCGGTGAACGGATCCCACCGCATGGAGTGCCACTCGTAACCGGAAGCCCCGAGCACAGGCTCGATGCGGAACACGTTGAGCCCCACGGAAGAACCGGCGGTGGGGCCCTGCACCCGCGTTCCCCCATAGGGCAGCACCCAATCCTGTTTGACATTCCGGCCGGCGATCACGGTCACGCTGCGGCGCCCCAGTTCACGGTCGCCGCTCAGGAAACGGACGGTCTGAGTGCCCTCGACTCCAGGTATGGCATATCCCCCGGAACGACGGGTGTTGGCGAACCATCCGGAGGCCTCGCACTCGACCCGGACTCCCGGGACGCCTTCGTCGACATCGTAGAAACCGTTGGTGTTGAAATCGTAGTAGACCACGCCGGTCAGCAAGGGAGGAAGGTCGTTGCGAGAGGCGAAATCGAGCGTCACCAGGCTGGGCCCCACGGTGTTGGTCACCGCCGGGGTGATCGTCACGTTGGTTCCGACGATGTTGGTCACCGGAGGAGTCACCCGGGAGGCCGTCCCGTGCACCACGCCGACACCGATCTCGCGGAACGCCCCTTCATGGTTGCTGTTCCGGTGTCCCGGGGGACGCTGCACGCCGCCATCTCCATAACCCCAGTCCACCTCGAAGCTGGCATGGCCCTCGAGCGGCGACTTGGCGTAGGCGTAGACACTCTCGCCACCGGCACTCAACGGATATCCGGAACCCAGGAGACGCGACGAGGTGGTGTTCAGGACGACACCGCTGATCGGATCCCGTTCCTCGTGCTCCTGGATGGCGTTGCGCAGCATGTATTCGCTGTGGGCGCGGGCGACCTGGATGAGACGCGGCTCGAAGGCCAGGGGCGGCTGCGGCGGATAAGCCGCGATCTCGTCGACGACCCGCTGGAGATCGACACCGAAGAATTGGTAGGTGAACTGGATCTCGGGATCGGTCGTCGTCGCCAACAGGTACCCTTCCTCCCATGGAAACGCCCGAGCCCTGTTGATGTACTCCAGATACATCTGTTCCTCCGAGGACGGATCGCCCATCCCATACTCGCGCCAACCCGAGACCACCCCGACGTTCACGCCCGAGTTCACAGAATCCAGGCGCTTGGCGATGGGTGCGTTTGCGAGCCCTGGCGAGAGCCTCACGGCGGGCGGTGCCGGCTGCGGATCGGCCGCTCCGACTCTCAGTGCGAGCAGGCAGAGCGACACTTTCCTGAAAGCCGAGATCGGGCCGATTCTCATGACCCAAATGTAACGTTCCCCCAACACCACGGACCAGCCCAAACCCCGAAACCCCGACCTGCGAGGCTCCGCAGGAATGATCCGCAGCCCGCTCTGGAAGCGAACACCCTCA
>CAYLTF010000197.1:0-4372 GCA_964386625.1 uncultured Akkermansia sp.
CCACCGCCTGATCGGCGTGCCCTCGACACTGGTGGCGCTGCCGGCCTTCGAGTCGGAATTGCTGCCCGACGAGGCCCCCGCCTGGTGGACCGAGCGGAGCCGGGTGTTGCCCGAGATCGTCCGCGCGATCGATTCGGCAGGCCCCGACCGGCGGATCACCCTCTTCTGCCACGACCCCACGGCCCTGCCCTTCCTCGAGGCGATCCCGGAGATCCGGGCGCGGTTGCCGCAATGGGAGGCCACGATCATCGGCCACCTGCATTCGCCGGCGATCGCACGATTGGCCCGCACCCTGGCCGGGATGCCCGCGATCCATGGGTTGGGCTCGACCGTGCGACGCTACTCGAGCGCCCTGAACCGGGCCCGGGCCTGGGAGCGCTTCCGGGTGCGCCTCTGTCCCTCGCCCACCGGGGCCGAGGCCCTGAAGGATGGCGGATGGCTCACGGCCGACTGGGACCCGGAAAGCTCCGAGCCCATTCCCTGGCAACGTCACCGGCTGCCGTGGTGATCCGTTCCGGTCGCTCCGAACCATTCGCCGCGGCCATCGCCCGATCGCAGGCCGCCCACGCCTCCATGCTCGACCCCGCCGGACGGGCCCGATATTCCTTCGACATTCATCCCCCGATGCGCCGAGTCGCCTCCATGCTGTTCGCCGGCCTCCTGATCCTGGGCGGAGCCGTCACCGTCGGCCCCCTGGCGGCGGCCGACCAGGGGCCTTCCCTCCGGTCGCGCCCGTTCGCCATCACCGAGGCCGACCGCGCCCACTGGGCCTTCCAGCCGGTCCACCGGCCGGCGACGCCCGCGGGCACCCATCCGATCGATCACCTGCTGCAGGCGCGGCGACGGCAGGAAGGCCTGAAAGCCAACCCGCCGGCCACACCGCGCGAACAGGTGCGCCGGGCGCATCTCGACCTTTTGGGTCTGCCGCCCTCGCCCGAGATCGTCGCGGAGTTCGAGCGCCACCCCACCGACGCCGCCTGGGCCCGGCTCGTCAATCGGTTGCTCGAATCGCCGCAATACGGCGAGCGCTGGGGTCGCCATTGGCTGGACCTGGTCCGCTATGCCGAGAGCAACGGCTACGAGCGGGATGGGCCGAAGCCCCACGCCTGGCGCTACCGCGACTACGTCATCGACGCCTTCAACGCCGACAAGCCCTACGACCGGTTCGTGCGCGAACAGATCGCGGGCGACGAGCTGGCCGAGGCCGCGATCCGCACCGCACCGACGCTGGCTCCGGAGTGGCGGGCCAGCCTCGTCGCCACGGGGTTCCACCGGTTGCACACCTGGGACGACGAGCCCGACGACACCGCCGCCGCGGAGTTCGACGACCTCGACGACATGCTCAGCACCACCGGCATGGCCTTCCTCGGGCTGACCGTCGGATGCGCGCGCTGCCACGACCACAAGTTCGACCCGCTCTCGCAGGCCGACTACTACTCGCTGCTGGGCTTCCTGAGGAACATCGACGGTTACGGCCAGCAGCACACCGGCGGAGGCGGGCGAGGCACCGGCAAGATCACCCGGCCGCTGGCGACCGAAACGGAATGGTCGCACTGGCGCGCCCGTCATGACGGGCGCCTCGCCGATCTGCGACAGCGGCTCGCCCGGGCCGCAGACACCGGGGCAAGGCAGGCTGCCGAGGCCGAACTGAAGCGGGCCGAATCGGAGCCCGCGCCCTTCGACTTCGCCTTGGCCGTCGCCGAGAACGGACCCAAGCCCCGGGCGACCCGCATCCTCCTGCGCGGGGATGTCCGCACTCCCGGGGCCGAGGTGGCGCCGGCCTTCCCGGCGATCTTCGGCAGACCGACGCCACCCGCCCCGGAGCGGCCGGCCGATGCGGCCTCCACAGGGCGTCGGATGCAATTGGCCGAATGGATCGCCGACCCACGCCATCCGCTCACCGCCCGGGTCCTCGCCAACCGGGTGTGGCAGCACCACTTCGGCACCGGGCTGGTGCCCACCCCCGACGACTTCGGGTTCACCGGTCTGCCCCCGAGCCACCCGGAACTGCTCGACCACCTGGCCTCGGAACTGGTCGCCGGGGGCTGGCGTCTCAAGGCGCTTCACCGCCACATCATGACGAGCCGGGCCTACCGGATGTCCTCGAGAGGGCGAGCGGCTTCGAAAGACGCAGCCAACCGGCTCGTGTGGCGGCAGAACCTCCGGCGACTCGATGCGGAGGCCATCCGCGACTCGATCCTGGCCATCAGCGGTCGGCTCAATTTGGCGCGCGGCGGTCCAAGTGTGTTCCCCACCCTGCCCCACGAGGTGCACACCACCCAGGACTCCGCCGGCAAGGGCTGGCAGGACAGCCCTCCGGCCGAGCAGGACCGCCGGAGCGTCTACCTGGTGGTGAAGCGGGCGCTCAAGGTGCCGCTGCTGGAATGCTTCGATGCGGCCAACGGCACCGCGCCCACGGGACAGCGGCCCAGCACCACGGTCGCACCCCAGGCGTTGATGCTCCTGAACGACCCGTGGATTCAGGACCAGGCGGCGGCCTTCGCCGACCGGGTCGCCCGCGAGGCCGGACCCGATCCGGAGCGGCAGATCGCCAGAGCCTTCTCCCTGGCCCTCCAACGCAGGCCGAGTCCGCCCGAGCGTCGGGCCGCGCGGAGTCTCCTGAAGGATCAAGCCGCCCTGGTGGCGGCCGGACGGGAATTCGATCCCGGAACCGACGCACGCCACCGCGCGCTAGTGAGCCTGTGCCGGGGGCTGCTCAACCTCAACGAGGTCCTCTCCTCCGAATGAACCCCAGCGATCACCTCCACGCACGGCGCCAATTCCTCTGGGAGATGGGGGCGGGCTTCGCGGGCCTGGCGCTGACCTCGATGCTGGAGGCCGACGGGTTCTTCGCCAGGCGGTCCATCGCCTCCGCCGGAACCCCGCGCTCCCCGGCGGATCCCCTGGCTCCCCGACCGCCCCACCGGCCCACGCGCGCCAAGTCGGTCATCTTCCTCTTCATGTTCGGCGGCCCCTCGCAGGTCGACCTCTTCGACTACAAGCCGGAGCTGCAACGGCGCGACGGCCAGACCATCGACAACGAATTCCGCCGCAACACCAAGACCCGCGCGGTCTTGCAGGCCAGCCGACGCACCTTCCGCCAGCACGGACGATCCGGGCTGTGGTGCTCCGACGCCTTCCCCCACATCTCCAGGCACATGGACAAGCTGGCCGTGGTGAAGTCGCTCTACAGCGACTCCTTCGCCCACGGCAGCGCGGTGCTGCAGATGAACACCGGCCGCATCCTGCAGGGGCACCCTTCGCTGGGCGCATGGCTGAGCTACGGACTGGGGACGGTGAACCAGAACCTGCCCGGCTACGTGGTGATGCTCGATCCGCGGGGCGGACCCACCACCGGGGCGCCCAACTGGTCGAGCGGGTACATGCCCGGAGTCCATCAGGGCACGGTGCTGAGGACGTCCGGCGAACCCATCCTCAATCTGAAGCCACCCGCCGGCCTCGGGCGTGATCCCCAGCGCCGCGAGATCGAGTTCATCCAGGACCTCAACGCCCGGCATCAGCGCGGGCACCCCGAGTCGCCGGACCTCGCCGCCCGCATCGCCAGCTACGAGCTGGCCTTCCGTCTCCAGGCCTCGGCGCCCGAGGCGCTCGACCTGTCCCAGGAGGATCCCCGCACTCTGGAGGCCTACGGCATCCATGAACCGAAACCCACCTGGCACCCGTTGGCTCAGGGCCCCGCACCCTTCGGACGGCAATGCCTGACGGCGCGGCGGCTCGTGGAACGCGGGGTTCGTTTCGTGCAGATCTACTCGGGCGGCGGCGCAGCCGGCGGCCAGAACACGTGGGACGGTCACCACGGCATCGAGGAGAACCTGAAGCTGCATTGCCCCGAGGTGGACCAACCCATCGCCGCCCTGCTGGCCGACCTGGAACAGCGCGGACTGCTCGACGAGACACTGGTGGTGTGGGGCGGCGAATTCGGCCGGATGCCCGTGTCGGAGACCTTCAACACCGGCGGCAAGCCCGGCGGCCGCGACCACAACCCGAAGGGCTTCACCTACTGGCTGGCCGGCGGGGGCGTGAAGCCCGGCATCAGCCATGGCGAGACCGACGAGATCGGCGAGGCCGCCGTGGTGGACCGGGTGCACCTGCGCGATCTGCATGCCACGATCCTGCACCTCATGGGTCTGGATCCCGAGCGCCTGACCTTCTTCCACGGGGGTCTCGACCAGAAGCTCACTGGCGTGGTCCCGGCCGAACCGATCCGGGCGATCCTGGCCTGAAGACACCGGACCCCAACAATCTCGGGGAGCCCCTCGATTCCCCTCGCGATCCCGCCGGGAGCCGCTTGCCCGACGGGGTTCGGCTGGCCGATCATGGCTCGACGATGTGTGACTCGCCCCGAGTGGTC
>CAYLTF010000198.1:0-4306 GCA_964386625.1 uncultured Akkermansia sp.
TTCTCCGGGGCATCAGGCACCGGAGCGTCTTCGTTGGGGGGCGCCATCCGCGCGCGGGGAGGCAGGGGTGACGCCTTCACCACGAGCGGCTCTTCGTCGATCTCCCGTGTCTGGACGGGTTCCGGTGCCGGCGGGGGAGAGCTCAGCGAGGTGTCCTCAGCGGGCTTGCGTGTGGAAGCCCCCTCTTTCGCCGCCTTGGGTTTCGGGGTCTCCGGAGCCTCGATGCCCGTCTCGGGTTCGTTGAGGAGTTCCGGTTGGACTTCCGCCTTCTTGCGGGGCGTCCGCGCCTTCTTGGGAGCGGCCGGGTCTTTCGGTGCGCGGGGCATTTGGAAACGGGGCGTTGAAAACTGGTGTGGATCCGATGGGTTTGCCTCGGGAGCGCCCTCAGAGGCGCAAACGCAGTTCCGAGCGGGGACTGGACCGGGGGAAAATGGACGACATCGAGGACTGTGTCGTCGCCTGCGGGACCACAAGATTGTGCTGATCTCGGGGCACCGCAAGTCATTTAGGGCGACAAATTCGCGGTCATGCTCCGGTGTTGCCGATGTGGATTCGGCGCGGGAGCTTCCACGCCTTGTGGAGCCCCGCCGGGCTCCATACCGTGTCGGGACGGTGAAGCGCATCCTCGTCCTTTCCCTGTCCGGCATTGGCGACACGCTCATGGCGACCCCCTTGTTGCATGAGCTGCGTCTTCAATACCCGTCCGCGGAGGTCGATGTGCTGGTCCTTTGGGCGGGAGCGGCGGAGGTTCTCCGCGGCAATCCCCACGTTCGAGAGGTGATCCATCACGATTTCCTGAAGGCCCGCCGTCTTGCGTCGGTGATCCGATGCCTGGAGCTGCGCCGACGCCGGTATGATCTGTCCCTCAACACCCATACCCAGGGGCGTCGCGGCTATCGATGGATCGCCAGGCTGATCGGCGCCCGCGAACGCCTCAGCCACGAATACGAGAACCAGTCGTGGTTGGACCGCATGCTCGTGACCCGGTCGCTGCCCCAGGACTATTCGTCCCATGTCATGGACAACAACGCCCGGTTGATCGGCCTGCTGGGGCTCACCCCACGACTGCCGTCCGCCGGCTACGAAGTCTTTCTTTCCGACGAGGAACGGCGGTGGGCTCTCGGATGGCTCGAGCACCGGAAGCTCGCGGGGCGTCCATGGCTCGGCATCCATGTCGGCTCGGGCGGAACCAAGAACCTGGCGCTTCGTCGGTGGCCCGTGTCGCATTATGCCGCCCTGATCCGCGAGTGGACGCACCGGTATCCGTCGCTTCCGGTCGTGCTCTTCGGAGGGCAGGAGGAGCGTGCCCTGCATGGACGACTGCGGGAGGCCGGGGCCGAGTTCGTGGAGGCCGAGTCTCCCGGGTTGCGGCAGGCCATGGCCTTGGTCGGTCATGCCCGCGGTTTCCTCAGCGTCGACACCGTATTCATGCACATCGCCGCCGCGATGAACGTGCCCAGCCAGTGGGTGATCGAGACGCCGACCCTGAACCGGCCGGTGCATCCGCGGAGAGCCGATTGGACCCTGATTGCGAACCCGGCGATCGGGGGGCGGCATCTCGAGTTCTATCGCTACGATGGACGGCCGATCGCCGGCACCGTCGAGGAATTGACCCGCATCATGTCCTCGGTCTCCGTCGAATCGGTCCTCGACGCGTTGGAACCCTGGGCATCCGGACTCCGGATCGGCTGAACCGCGGGGAGGCTCAATGCCCGGGGCGCCGTGCCGATTCGGCGAGGTCCACGAAGTTGGCCAACAACCGAAGCCCGTTCTCCTGGCTCTTCTCGGGATGGAACTGGGTGGCGAAGGTGTTTCCGCGCCAGACGGAAGAGGCGAAGGTGGGGCCGTAGGTGGTTTCGGTGGCCACGATCCCAGCATCGGTGGGGCTGGGGTAGAAACTGTGCACGAAATAGAACCAGCTTCCCTCGGGGATCCCGCGGTAGAGCGGACAATCGGGTCGGCGCAGGTGGATCCGGTTCCAACCGATCTGCGGGATCTTGAGGTGCGGCATCTCAGCGGTGGGGAGGAATCGCACCACTGGGCCGCCGAAGACTCCGAGCCCGGGTGCGCGGGAATTGAACTCCTCGCTGCGCTCGAACAGCGCCTGGTAGCCGACGCAAATCCCCAGGAAGGGACGGTCCGAGGCGATCCATTCGCGGACGGCTTCCAGCAATCCTTGGCGTTGCATCGCCTGGATGCAGTCGTCGAAGGCGCCCACGCCGGGCAGGACGATGCCCGAGGCTCCGGTCATGGCTTCTGGAGTGCGGGCCCTCACCACCTCGGCGCCGGCCTTGCGGAGGGCCTTTTCGACGCTGCGGATGTTGCCGGAATCGTAATCGAGGAGTGCGATCACCGGGGGGACCTTAGGGTTCCTGACCGGGTTGGTCCATGACGGAGCCTTCGCGGGTCCCGAGTGCCGACAGTTCGCGTTCGGTCTTCAGACGGAGTTGTCCGCAGGCCGCGTCGATGTCGTGGCCTTTCTCAAGGCGGAGCGTGCAGGTGACTCCGCTGTGCGAGAGGGCGTCGGCGAAATCCTGGCACCGGGACTCATCCGGACGTTTCCAGGGCAAGCCCTCCACTGTGTTGTAGGGGATCAGATTCACCTTGGCGTGCAGGCGTCTCGCCAGATCGGCCAGCGGCTTCACCTCTGAAAGCGCGTCGTTGATCCCATCGATCAGGATGTATTCGAGGGTGATCATCTTCCCCTTCTTGTCCAGGTAGTGACTGCAAGCCTGGGTTAGTTCTGCCAGCGGGTATTTACGGTTGACCGGCATGATCTGGCTGCGCACCGCATCGGTTGCACCGTGCAGCGAGATGGCCAGGCGGAATTGTTCGGGCTCATCGGCCAGTTGCCGGATCCTGGGGGCCAATCCGCTGGTCGATATGGTGATCTTCCGGGCGCCGATCCCGCCGCCCCAGGACGCATTGAGAGTCCGCAAGGCGGTCATCAGGTGGTCATAATTGGCCATCGGTTCGCCCATGCCCATGATCACCAGATTGTTGACCAATCGCTGGGCGGCTCCTGTCGGGGTGCCGGTGCCCCCGGAATTCGACTGTTGCTGAAGGTGCCAGCGTTCCACTCCGAGGATCTGGCCGATGATCTCCCAGGGGGCCAGGTTGCGTTTCCATCCCTCCAGTCCGCTCGCGCAGAAGCGGCAGCCGTAGGCGCAGCCCACCTGAGTCGAGACGCAGAGCGTGTGGCGGTCGGCGGCCTCACCGTAGAGGGCGGGATTTGCAGGGATCAGGACGCTTTCGACCAGGGCTCCATCGGAGAGTCGCCACAGGAATTTCTGTGTGCTGTCTCTCGAGCCCTGTTTTCTCACCAGACCCAAGGCACCCAGCGACCACGTCGAGGCCAACTGTGATCGCAGAGTGCGCGGAAGATTGCTCATGGCATCCCAGCGTTCGGCGCGTCTGGCGTAAAGCCAATCCAAGAGCTGATCCAGGCGATATCCCGGTTGATTCCAGGCTTCAAACCGTCCCGCCAAAGTCGCCCGATTTTCGTTCCGGATATCCGGAAGGTCGGGGGAAGGGATGGCGGAGTCGGATTTCGGGGTGTTCGAAATCATGACGCTTCTGTCGGGATGACTGCTGTTGGGATTGGGCCCCTTGCCAGCGTCAGTCATTCAAGAAATAGCTGAGGTTTTCCAATTCGATCGCGAGGTTCACGTGGTTCACCACTACGTGCTCTGGCACGGCGGGAACAATGGGTGCGAAATTCAAGATACCCAGCACACCTGCGTCCACCAAACGGTTGGTCACCTCCTGGGCTGCCGCAGCTGGGACTGAAAGGATCGCCATCCGAACATGGTGTTCGGATAGCGTTGCCTCCAGGCGGTCCATGCCCAGCAAGGGGACACGAAGCGGGATTTCCCTCGGGCGTTCTGGATCCTGATCGAATGCAGCGACGATCTCAAAACCCTCGGGTTCGAAGCCTCGATACTGGAGCAGAGCGCTTCCGAGATTTCCTACACCGACCAGAACCACGGGTTGCAATCGATTCGTTCCCAAGTGCGACGTGATCATCTCGGCCAGCTGGAGAACATCATAGCCCAGCCCCCTGGTTCCGAATTGACCAAGGTAGGTCAGATCCTTGCGCAACTGAGTCGATTTCACGCCAGCGGCTTTTGCCAAGGCTTCGCTACTGACTGTTTGGATGGCGTTCCCCTTCAAACGCTGAAGGCACCGCAGGTACTGCGAAAGACGGTAAACAGTCTTTCGTGGAATATCTGGTCGCGCCGGCTTTTGCACTGCCCAAACCCTGCAAAACAGGGGTCTCCTCAGCAAGCTCGTCCTGGAAACAATA
>CAYLTF010000199.1:0-4172 GCA_964386625.1 uncultured Akkermansia sp.
GAGCCGCAGTTCACGATTCGTCGCTGAGGCTCGAGTAGGCATCGGGGCTTTTCCCACCGTGCACCCTTGGATTTCCGCGGATCAACCCGTCGCTTCAGGCTTGGGCCCCGGGTTCGACCGGCGTTGAATCGGCGGCATGACATCCGAGGCACTCACGGGTCTTTCGGTGCTGGTTCTGGAGGACGAGCCGCTGTGGCGTCGCCATCTCGTCGCGAGTCTCGAGCGTTGGGGCGCCGAGGTCACCGCAGCCGATTCCGTGGCCGGAGCGCGACGGGCGTTGGGCTCGGCGAACTTCGACTTCGCCCTGATGGACGTGAACCTGCCCGACGGCCTCGGGCCGGACCTGCTCCGTGACAAGACGATCCCAGCCCACACCGGGGTGGTCATCATGACCGCCGAGGGCGGGATTTCTGGGGCGGTCGAGGCGATGCGCTTGGGCGCGCTCGATTACCTCGCCAAGCCCTTCGAGCCCGAGGCGTTGGCGCTGACCTTGCGGCGGGCCCGATCCACGCAGGCGGGCCGTCGCGTGGTCGAGCAGCAGCGTTCCGAGAGCCCGGGTTATTTCTTCGGGACCGCCTTGTCCGGACTCAAGACCCAGATCGAGCGCATCCTCGCCGCCGACCGACGGATGGAGACCCACCTGCCTCCGGTGCTCATCGAGGGCGAGACCGGCACCGGCAAGACCTCGCTCGCCCGGCGCATCCACCGTGAGGGTCCCCGTGCCGATGGGCCGTGGGTGGAGATCAACTGCTCGGCCATCCCGGAGCATCTCGCCGAGTCGGAGTTGTTCGGGCACGAAAAGGGAGCCTTCACCGACGCCCGCAGCACCCGCATCGGTCTCTTCGAGGCCGCCCACGGCGGCACCCTGTTCCTCGACGAGTTGAGCAGCTTGTCGCTGTCCGTCCAGGCCAAGCTCCTGACCGTCCTCGAGGATCACCGCATCCGTCGGGTCGGCGGTTCCAAGGACATCGCCGTCGATGTCCGGGTCATCGCGGCGGCCAATCAGAACCTCCGTCAGTTGGTTTCCCAGGGGGCTTTCCGCTCCGACCTCCAGCACCGGCTCGACCTCTTCCGGCTGTCCATTCCGCCGCTTCGCGATCGCGGGGCCGACCTCCTGCCGTTGGCCGCCTCCCTGATGGAAGGCATCGCCGCGCGCCATCGTCTGCCGGTCCGGGCCATCTCGGAGACGGGCCGCCGCCGATTGCTGGGCTACGGGTGGCCGGGGAACGTCCGGGAACTGGCCCATGAACTCGAACGGGCCCTGGTGTTCGAGGATGGCGACGCACTGAACTTCGATTCCCTGTTGGGAGCCGGGGGTGGGAGTCCCGACGTCGCCCCGAGCGCATCGGCCTCTCCCTCGGCGACCGCCACCGCCGGCACCCCCGGGGCACCGGATGCCTGGTGGAACGAGGGATTCCGGTTCCCGGAGCAGGGCTTCGACCTCGAGGCCGCCATCCTGCACATCATCCGGCAGGCGCTCGAACAGTCCGGCGGCAATGTGTCGGCCGCAGCCCGCCGGCTGGGCGTGTCGCGCGACTATCTCCGGTACCGCCTGGGCCCCAAGGGCGGTCAGTGACCTGGGGGCCCGCTGCTTCGAGAGTCCGCAGGGAAGGGCCGGCGGCGGCCACGGCGTCTCCGTGGCCTGAGCCGCTGGTCAGGGCTCGACGGTCTGCAGGAATTTGAACTTCCCGTCCTCGACCGTGATGATCACGGCCGCTTTCGGCGCATTGCGCTGCGCATCCATGCGGGTGCGGCCGCTCGCGGCGACCAGGTCGGTGGCGACCAGCGCGGCCTTGATCTTGGCCGGTTCGGCCGAGCCGGCCCGACGGATCGCGTCAGCCAGCACCAGCGCCGAGTCATAGCCGAGGGCGGCCATCGCGTCGGGCGTCTTGCCGTTGTACCGCGCCTTGTAGGCGGCCACGAATTTCTTGGCCTCCGGGGTGTCTTGGATGGGCGAGAAGTGCGTGGAGTAATACGTGTTCTTCAGGGCCTCGCCGCCGGCGATCTGGATGAGCTCCGGGGCCTCCCAACCGTCGCCGCCGAACATCGGCACGGTGATGCCCAGTTCGCGGGCCTGCTTCACGATGAGGCCGACCTCGTTGTAGTAGCCCGGCACGCAGATGCCCTCGGGGTTGGCCGCCTTGATGGCCGTGAGCTGGGCCTTGAAGTCCTTGTCCTTCGAGGAGTACTTCTGCTGCACCACCACCTGCCCGCCGGCCGCGGTGAAGGCGTCGGTGAAGTACTGCCGCAATCCGTCGCCGTAGGCCGAAGACACGTCTGAAAACACGGCCACGCGCGAGAGCTTGAGCGACTTGCGGGCGAACTCGGCGATGAGGCGGCCTTGGAAGGGATCGGTGAAGCAGACCCGGAAGACGCAGTCGCCGACCTCGGTGACCTTGGGATTGGTGGATGAGGGCGAGATCATGGGGATGCCCGCCGCCTGGCACACCGGGCCCGCCTCGAGCGACCGGCCCGAGGCCACCTCGCCCAGCACCGCCACCACCTTGTCGCGGTTGATGAACTTCTTGACGATGGTCACCGACTCGCCGGCCGTGGAGCGGTTGTCCTCGTGCAGGAGCTGGAGCTTCCGGCCCAGCACGCCGCCGGCCTGGTTGATCTCCTCGATGGCCATGGCCGTGCCCTCATGGGACGACACGCCGAAGGTCGCCTCGGTGCCGGTGAGCGAGCAGAACTCGCCGACCTTGATGGGCTCGGTGCCTGGGGCCCCGCCGGCGGCCGTGCCCGAGCCGCCCTCCGAGGGCTTGCAACCGGACCAGGGCAGGACCGCCGTGGCGGCGGCCGCGGCGGCGACGGTGGTGAGGAACGTGCGACGGGGTTGGGTGGGGTTCATGATGAGGTCGGCAGTGATCGGGTCCGGCTCGGGATGCTCTTGAGCCCGAGGCTAGGAACCCCGCCGCCGCCTTTCAACCGAGGACTGACTCCGGCGGCCCGGAATTGATTGCGGCCGCGGTTCCGGGTGATGCTGGGCCCGAAACCGGAAGAGCCGCCCGCTCCGCCCCGGAGTCTCCAAGATCACCATGACGCCCAAGCTCCCCACTTCCCAAGACGCGCTCCTGTTCACCCCGGGTCCCCTGACCACCTCGCTGGCGGTCAAGCAGGCCATGCTTCATGACGCCGGCTCCTGGCACTGGGAGTTCAACGCCCTGGTGGCCGAGGTGCGGCAGGCCATCCTCACCTTGGGTGGGGTTTCTCGCGAGACGGGTTGGGAGGCCATCCTGATGCAGGGCAGCGGCACGTTCGGCGTGGAGGCCGTGTTCCAGACCGCCATCCCGCCCCAGGGCAAGGTGGCCGTGCTGTCCAACGGCGCCTACGGCGAGCGCATGATCCTCATGCTCCAGCATGCCCGGATCGCCCATGCGATCCTGCGCACGGCCGAAGACACCCCGCCGACCCCGGAGGCCCTCGACGCCCTCCTGGCCTCCGATCCGGCCATCACCCATGTCGCGGTCGTCCATTGCGAGACCACCACCGGCATCCTCAACCCCATCGAGGCGTTGGGGGCCGTGGCCAAGCGCCATGGCAAGGTCTACATCGTCGACGCCATGAGCAGCTTCGGCGGCTACCCCATCGACCTCGAGGCCGCCGGCATCGACTTCATCATCTCCTCGGCCAACAAGTGCGTGGAGAGCGTGCCCGGTTTCAGCTTCGTGCTGTGCCGCCGCGCGGTGCTCTTGGCCACCGAGGGTTGGGCGCGCAGCCTGAGCCTCAACCTGCTCGATCAGTTGAAGGGCTTCGAGAAGAACGGCCAGTTCCGCTACACGCCCCCCACCCACAGCATCCTCGCCTTCGCCCAGGCCCTGCGGGAGCTGGAACTCGAAGGCGGCATCGCCGCCCGGGCTGCCCGCTACCGGGCCAACAACGCCGCGCTCATCGCGGCCATGCGGTCCATCGGCCTGCCCTCGTACCTGCCGCCGGCCGTGCAGAGCCACATCATCACCAGCTTCGTGTACCCGAATGATCCAGCCTTCGTCTGGACCGAGTTCTACCGCCGCGTGGCCGAGAAGGGCTTCCTGCTCTACCCGGGCAAGATCAGCCAGGCCGACACCTTCCGCATCGGCAACATCGGCCGCCTCTTCGAGAAGGACATGCGCGCCGTGGTGAACGCCATCGCCGAGACCTTGCGCGAGATGGGCGTCAAGACGGCCTAGGCC
>CAYLTF010000200.1:0-4142 GCA_964386625.1 uncultured Akkermansia sp.
GGGTTCGGCCTGGTCTTCGACGCGTGGGGCCGGGGGTTCACCACCTACAACATCGACCACATCCAGCACCGGTTCCTGCCGCTGGCCCATGCGCGTCGCAACCCGGGTTTCCCCGACGTGCCGATCACCGGCAGCATCTCGGACCACGGCGACATGGCCCGGATCTTCCCGATCGCCGAGCCCGAGACGCGTCCGAACCACCCCGAGCAGGCGGGTCACTTCTCGGCGGCGGGCGGCATGGGGCTCTGCGAGTCGCCGATCTTCCCGCGCGACCTGCAGGGCTCGGTCTTCGTCTGCGACGTGGTGGGCCATGTGGTGCACCGGGATGTGATCCGCCCGGACGGCCCGGTGTTCCGTGCGTCCCGTGCCTTCGAGGATTCCGACCGGGAGTTCTTGGCCGGCCGGGATCCGTCGTTCCGGCCCGTGGCCCTCGAGACCGGTCCGGATGGCGCCCTGTATCTGCTCGACATGCAGCGGGATGTCATCGAGCACCCCGACTACATCCCTCAGAAGGTCCGGGCGGGGCTGGACCTGCGCGCCGGGCAGGACCGCGGTCGCATCCACCGCATCACCCCGCACGGCGGGGCATCCCGGAGGTTCCCCCGGTTGGCGTCGATGACCCCGGCCCAGTGGGTGGGCCATCTCGGCGACCCGAACCCGTGGGTGAGACTCACCGCCCAGCGTTTGCTGCATGAGCGCCGCGCACTCGTGACGGTCCCGGCCCTGCGCCGTCTGGCGGCGACGAAGAAGGCTCCGCCCGAGGGCCGCCTGCACGCGATGGCCACCTTGAGGGTCCTGGGCGTGTTGCAACCGTCCGACCTCCTCACCGCGCTGGGCGATCCGCACCCGGGTGTCCGTGAGAACGCCCTGCGGTGGTGTGAACCCTGGCTGCCCTCCGAGGCACGGCTCGGGGCCCGCGTCCTGGAGTTGGCCGGCGACCCCCATCCGAGGATCCGGTTCCAGGCCGCGCAGGCGCTGGGCGCCCTGGGCACCGCGGCCGCGGTGGAGGCCTTGGCCGATCTGTACTGGCGCGATGCGTCGAGCCCCTGGACCCGCCGGGCGGTCCTGGGCTCCTTGCGCCCCGGCGATGCCGCGCGGGTGCTGGAACGCCTGTCGGCTTCCCCGCGCCCCGGAGCGCACACCGATGCCCCGGTCCTCGAGGCCGACCTGGGTGCGGCGCTTCGGGATCTCGCCGAGTCGGTGGCCGTGCAGGCCTCTGCTTCACCGCTCGTCCTAGGGGTCTCGCTGGACCTGCTGGCGCATTCGCGGACTGCCCCCGCCTGGCGCGTCGCGCTGCTGGAGGGCTTGGAGGCGGGGCTGGCACGATCCGGTGAAATCCCGCAGGTGCCGGCCGAGGCCCGACGTGCCCTGACCGGACTCGCGGCCCGGCCCGACGCCCCCGAGTGGATCCCATCCCTGCGCCTGATGCGCCGTCTCCGGGTGCCGTCCGATCCCGGGGTGGACCGTGTGCTGGGCGAGGCGTTCCGGATGGCCACCAACCGGGCCGTGCTTGTCGCGGAGCGCCTGCCGTGTCTCCGCGCCATGGAGTGGGCCGACGGCCCGTCGGCCTGGCTCGAGAGCCTGTCCCGCCTGCTGGGGGATCCGCAGGAAGACCCGGAGGTGCAGGTCGCGGCCTTCGGGGTGCTGGAGCGGCTTCAGCCGCCGGGCCTCGGGCGGTGGTTGGTGGACCGATGGCCGGGACTGCCTCCAGCGCTGCGGGGGCGCATCGGTCGGTTCCTGGTGGACCGACGGGCGCTGCATGCCGACCTGCTCGAGGCCGTCGAATCCGGGGCGATCCGGGTGGGCGAGCTGAACCTCGACCTCGAGCAACGCCGCCGATTGCTCCGGTCCGGTCCGCCCGAGATCCGCGCCCGGGCGGCCCGCTTCTGGAGCGATGAGGAGTACTCCCACCGCAGCCGGGTCGTGGAGGAATGGCTGACGAAGCTGCCCTCCGCGGGAGACTCCCTCCGGGGGCGCGCGGTCTTCGAGGCATCCTGCGCGAACTGCCACCGGGTCGGCACCGTCGGGGTGCGGGTCGGGCCGGAACTGGCAGGCTCGGCCCATCGCAGCGTGGAGGACCTGCTCTCCAACATCCTCGACCCGAACATGGCCATGAACCCCGCCTTCGTGGCCTACGAGGCCGAGACCGTGGATGGAGAGACGGTCACCGGCCTCCTCGAGGGGCAGGGCGGCGAATCGGTGAGCCTCCGGCAGGCGGGCGGACTCACGGTCGTCCTGCCGCGCCGGCAGATCCGATCCCTGCGCTCCACCGGCCTCTCCCTCATGCCCGAGGGACTCGAGTCGGGGCGTTCTCCCCAGGAATTGCGCGACCTCATCGCCTTCATCCGGGGCGAAGGGTCCAGCCCGCCGGGGGCCTCGGCGGTGAAGGGTCGATGAGGCGAGGGTCGGCTCGCACCGTTCCCGGTCGGTCGGTCGGGTCTCGTCGTCCGATTGCGCCCCGGGCCGATCGACCGCAGGATCGCCGTGGTGAAGCTGACCTCATGGAACGTGAACGGCCTGCGTGCCGCGCTGGGCAAGGGACTGCTGGACTGGGTCGCCGGTGAAGACGCCGACGTGATCTGCCTGCAGGAGGTCAAGGCCATGCCCGACCAGGTGGAGGTCGAGTGGCCGACCGGATATTCGGTCCACTGGAATTCCGCCGAACGGAAGGGCTACAGCGGAACCCTGACCCTCAGCCGGCTTCCGGTGCTTTCCGTCGAGCGGGGCCTGGGTTCCTGGCTGCCCGACGACGAGGGCCGCGTGCTGACGATCGAGCTGCGCGACCGCTACGTCGTGAATTGCTACACACCCAACACCAAGCGGGACCTTTCGCGGTTGCCCTACCGCGAGCAGCAATGGGATCCGGCCTTTCTCGCCCACCTGAAGGCGCTGGAGGCGCGCAAGCCGGTGGTCTTCTGCGGCGACCTCAACGTGGCCCATGAGGAGATCGACCTGGCCAATCCGAAGGCCAATGTCCGCAACCACGGATTCACGGTCGAGGAACGCCGTGGGTTCACCCGGTTGATGGAGGCGGGCTTCGTGGACACCTTCCGCGACCGGCATCCGGGGCAGGGTGGTCACTACACCTGGTGGAGCCCCATGGCCGGTGCGCGGGCCCGCAACGTGGGGTGGCGCATCGATTATTTCGGCATCTCCGGAACCCTGCGGCCGGACCTGAAGGAGGCCTTCATCCGGCCGTCTGTGCTGGGTTCGGACCACTGCCCCGTCGGGGTGGTCCTGGCCTGATCGGCGCCGGAGATCGGCTTCGACCTTGCCGGACCGCCATCCGGGCCGACACTGCGGCCGTGGATGCGATGAAGATCACCGTGGAGACCTTGAGCGCGTGGAAGGGCGTCCGCCCGTTCGGCGCGCTCACGGCCTACGATTATCCGGGAGCCCGATTGCTGGATGAGGCCGGTGTGCCGGTCATCTTGGTCGGCGATTCGCTGGGCATGGTGGTGCTGGGCCACCCGGACACCACTTCGGTCACCATGGACGACATGGTTCATCACCTTCGGGCCGTCGCTCGGGCCCGCAGCCACGCCCTGGTCGGCGCCGACCTGCCCTACAAGGCCTACGAGACGCCCGCGCAGGCGGTCCGCAACGCCCGTCGCCTGGTCGAGGCCGGCGCGGAGTATGTGAAGGCCGAGGGTGGCCGCGAGATCCTTCCGCAGATCCGGGCGATCCTGGCCGAGGGCATCCCGTTCATGGGTCACCTGGGCATGCTGCCCCAGCACGTGGTGGAGGAGGGTGGCAAGTACCGCATCAAGGGGCGCGACGAGGTGGGCCGGCAGCGCCTGCTTGAAGACGCGATCGCTCTGGAAGAGGCCGGAGCCTTCGCAAGTGTCCTGGAATTGGTGACCCCGCCGGTGGCCGCCGAGATCCGAGGCAGTTGCTCCCGCATGCTCACCCTGGGCATCGGCAGCGGCCCGGACTGCGACGGGCAGATCCTCGTCACGCACGATCTGATCGGGGCCTTCCCTTGGTTCACACCCAAGTTCGTCGCCCCTCGACTCCGCACCGGTGAATCGATCCGCCGGGTCGCCCAGGAGTGGCTGGCGTCCCTGGCGATCCGGTCCTGAGCCCGGCCCTCGAGGTTGACCTTGCGCATCGGTGATGGGACGGGTCACTTTCGGAACGCT
>CAYLTF010000201.1:0-1767 GCA_964386625.1 uncultured Akkermansia sp.
ACCGGGGTGAGGCCGGCGGCCTGGTATTGGGCCTTGGTCTCCAGGACGACGGCCCCGCTGACCGGTGTGACGAGTTGCCAGAGGCCGGCCAAGGCGACCGCCTCGGGGGTCTTGCGCAGACGGCGGAGGTGGTCGATCCGCTCTCGGGCCCAGAGTCGGACGAGATGTCGGGAGGCGTGGGGGTCGGTTGTGACGTGGGTGGTTGTCGTTGGGGCGGTCTGGGGCGTCGGTGCCGCCGTGGCGCTCTGGGCTCCCGTGGCGCCGGGCGTGGCCGTGATCAGGTCAGGGTTCTCGGACCGCTCGAGGCTCCAGTGCCACCGGGTCGCTTGGCCGGTCCAGATTTCGAGGAACCGTTTCAGGTCGTCCTCCAGGGATCCCAGCCGCGGCAGGGACTGATACAGGGAGTGTGCGGACCAGTCGCGGGCCAAGAGATTCGGTCCGTCGATGGCTTGCAGGTCGATCAATCGGGCCCCGTCGGCCTCGCCTCGCTGCAACCGCTGGGCGATGGACTGGGGATCGCCGAGGAGGACGGGCACGGTGCCATGGATCCAGAGCACGGTGCCGCCGGATTGCTGCGAGGCCCAGTTCCACGCGGCCTCCAGGGCGGGGATCGGGTCGTGGCCGCCTTCGAAGTCGGGGGTGTTTCGGTCCAGTTGCTCGACGGCCGCCTTGAAGGGGCCTTCGGCGATGGTGGCGGCTTCTCGGATCCCATCGGCGGCAGCCCAAATACGCAGGTCGCCGCGGGCCTGGGTGGAGGCGAGCCATTGACGCAGGGCTTGCCAGCCGTCTTGGCCTCCGCGTCCGCCGTCGAGGACGATGGCGAGTCGGCCCTTCAAGGCGGCGGTTTGGGACAGGATCCGTTGCCGGACCACGGCCGGAGGCTGGGTTCGGTCATCGAGGGCCCAGCGGCTGCTCACTTCGGCCTTGCGCTGGATCCGCAGGGTCGGGAACGCGGGGGGGCCCCAGAAGAAAGGGATTTGCGCGGTCAGGCCCTGCGTGCCTTGGACGGTCCAGTTCCAGGCCGATGGCGGGTTCAGGATCTTCTGCGGCGACTCCAGCCAGACATGATGTTGGAGGGTCTGGGCGAAGGCGAAATTGCGCTCGATGATGCGGGGCCAGACGAAGGCGACCTCCTGGGCTCCCAGCGGCGCCAGAGGTGCGGTGATGCCGAGGCGGACCTTCATGGTGCCGCCCTTGGGAGGCACCGGAAAGCATTGCATGAGCACGCGGTCGGGGCCGGAGGTGGTCACGAGCACGGGGTCGCGGCGCTGGGCGACGGCCACTTGTTGATAGGCCGCGCGGACCTCGCCTCGGCCGGCGAAGGCGGCTTCGCGCTCCTCGCCATACACCCACAGGGTCAAGCGCGAGACGACGCCCCCCGGGGGCAACTGGATCTCGGCCCGGGCCTCTCGCTGGCGCGACTCGTGGTCGTTGCGGAACTCGAGGATCCATTCGGTGTAGCCCCAGCCGTCGTCGGCGTTGCTGGTGACATCGAGGCGGGACGACACGAGGGACAGGCCGGCCACGTGCCCGGCCACGGCCTCGCCCCCGACCGCTCGGTCCCATTCGAAGTCCTCGAAGATCTGCCGGCCGACGCCCCGCAGAGAACCGAGCGGGGGACGGACCTCGTTGAAGGCGCGCCCGGTGACCTGGAAGTACACGGCCTGGGCGGCTTCGGCGCCGACGGTTCCGGTCTCGAAGGGGTTGAGGGCGTTGTCCCACAGGCGATTGCGAGTCCCATAGCAGGCTCGGAGCAGGGCATCCTGG
>CAYLTF010000201.1:1867-4127 GCA_964386625.1 uncultured Akkermansia sp.
ACCAGCGGAGCCAGCGGAACCAGGCCCAGCCCGTAGAACAGGATGCCGATCGTGGCCAAGGGTGTGATGGGCGCGTAGGCGATGGCGTAGGCCGCGGAGATGCCGAGGGAAGCCGAGAGCACCCACGGGAACCAACGGGGCAATGGGCGGGTGGAGCGTTCGAGCCACGCGATACCGAAGGCCTGGGTGAAGGGCACCAGCAGGATGAGCCCGATGTGGAGCGGCGTGGGGATGGGGTCGAGGAGTTCGGAGGCCGAGGGGCGCTCGAGCCATTCGAAGATCAACGTCCCCAAGGGCAGGAATACGCCCAAAAGCACCCGTAGGCCGAGCCAGACCCGGCTCATGAGGGTGCGATGGGGCGTGTTAGTGGCTGCGGGCTTCGAGGGGTCCAGGGTTGATGATGCCCCGTCGGGGACTGAGGCCCCCGGAGAAGCGGTCGACGGGGGCAAGGCCCCGGCTTCGACTCCATCGACTTGAAGGTCAGGCGCTTCGAGCAGCCCGGGATCGACTCGGGCGAGGATGCGGCGGACGTCGGCCTCGGTGACGATGCGGAGGTGGAGGGCCTCGGCCTCGCGTTCGACGTGGTCGCGCAGATCGGCAATGACCTCGTCGGCCTCGGCGCCGTCGGCCGTGAACCGGGCGCGGTGCTGGTCGAGCGAGCGTTGGAGCGCGGCGCGGGCGGTGGGGGTCCAGGTGGTCATGGTTGTCCTCCGACTTGGCGGGTGCTGCGCTGCAGGGTCTCGAGAAACACGTTCATGGTCTCCAGGGTGCGAAGGCCCTCGGGGGTGAGGGCGTAGTATTTGCGGGCGGGGCCGCTGGCCGACGCCTCGAGGCGGGTGGTGACGAGGCCTGCAAGGCGGAGACGGGACATCAGGGGGTAGAGCGTTCCTTCGGTGAGGCCCATGCCGGGCACTTGCGAGAGCTCTTTGACCAGTTCGTAGCCGTAGCGTTCACGCACGGCGAGGGTCCGCAGGATGCACAGTTCGAGGACGCCCTTGCGCACTTGGACCACCCAGTTGTCGAAGAAGTCGGACATGGTGTCGGTGGGCTTGGGCGTCACTCAGAACCACTTCGGCTCGGCCTTGACCGAGACGCTGAGGTCCGGGTGGACGACGGCCTCGACGCGGTAATGGCTGGCGGGTTCGAAGTAGCCCTGCTTCCCGGAGTCCACGGTCCGGCGGTCGGCATCGAAGCGCAGGTGGAGACTCGAGTCTCCGCGGGTCTGGACGCTCCATCGATGCTCGGCTCCGGGTTCGAGCCACGAAAGGCGCTCGGAGAAACCAGCCCCGGAGACCACGAGGTTGCTCAGCGTGTGGGACGAGCGGTTCTTCACGGTGATCCGGGGTTCCGGATGGCAGCCGCACAGGGCGGCGGTCAGCAGCAGGAATGCGGGGCGGAAAATCGGTTGCATGACGGGTGGATCAAGGTTCGGGGCGGGATCAATCCCACCACCAATGGAGGAAGGCGTTCGGGGCGAGCAGCATGAGGCCCCAGGCTCCGACAAGGGTGAGGCCGTGGATCGCAGGAACCGTGGCCCAGCGACGCCATCGGGGCATGGCGAGGGTCACGAGGATGAGAGCAGGAACGGCGAACAGGCTGCCGTTGCTCAGGATGGAGACGTAGGTCCAGGTCCACTCGCCGTGGCGACTCAGGGACGGGGGAAACCCGTGGTTGCCGATGGATTCCGGGAAGCGGCCGAGTCGCCAGCGCATGTGGAGCACGAGGGAGTAGAAGAGTCCGAGCATGGACAGGCCGGGGAGCATTGCGGCGAAGAACCGGAGACGGAGCGTGTTCATGCGACGGGCTTCAACCGGGGTCTGGCAATTCAGGCGCGATCGAGGCGTGACCGATGTTCAAGTCGGATTCGAGCGGGGTGGTTCCGTGAGCGGGGGTGCCGGTCGGAAGGTCCGGAGGCCCCAGCGGATTGCGCCGTAGAGGGCCAGATGCGGCAGGAACCAGAGGAGGGCGTAGAGCCAGCCGAACATGAGCGCGAAGACTTCGGGAGCGCCGGATTGGTCGGCGGGTCGGTCAGCGGTGATCGTCGCACCGAAGGCCAGCGCCCATCCGACCGTGGGCACGATCAAGGCCATGGCCCACCGTGGCATCCATCCCGGCCGGGTCCACCGCAGCGTCAGCACCGCGCCGGGCAGGAGAAGGAATCCGGCCGTGCACAGGCCACACAGCGCAGTGTTGGTTGTCATGGGTACTTTGTGACGCAAGGTAGCTGGTTTGGCAATGGTGTATTTGGCTCCGCGGGACC
>CAYLTF010000202.1:0-4047 GCA_964386625.1 uncultured Akkermansia sp.
CCGAGAATCCGGGTCTCCCTGCAGGCGATATCCCACACGGTCGCATTGGCTGGTGACCCGCCACGCGGTCTCGAACAGACGGTGGTGGCTTTCCGCGTCGAACTGGTCCCATTGAGGACCCGGCCAGACGCGCAGCGGGCCTGGTTCTTGATCGGTGGCCCATTGGTCGGGTGAGACGCTGCGCGAGGCGACGCCTGATGGCGGGTGCCACTCGGTCGCAGGATTCCGCAGGAGCAGGTCGCCTCGTCTCAAGGTGCGGCCGATGCCCGCGCGCGGATTGGCGCTGCGACTGCCCAGGAACGTCTCCGCACGGAAACCACCCGGCACCGCCAGATAGCTCCAGACGCCGGAGTCGCCGGGACCGAAGTCCAGGGTCTCGCCGGCACGGACGCGGAAGGCCCGGTAGGGAGCCCGCCCTCGCGGGTGCGAACCACCGCACACCGCCACCCAACCACTCCGCAGGGCCTCCAGGCGCTGGCCCTGCAGGCACAGTTCCAGCACGGGGGCATCCGGGGGATTGTCGAGCAGGCGGTTGGTCCAGCCAGCGGTCACGGGATCCATCGTCCCGCTGGTCGGCACGCCGAAGCGGCGGAAGCCTGGCCGGCCGGCGTCCTGCAGGCTCACTCCGAGGCCCAGGTCCAGGATCCGCAAGACGGGTTCACCCTCCGGGGAGCCGGTTGGAGCATCGCTCTCGGCAGGAATCGAGGTCTCGGTCCCGGGAGGACCGTCGACCGGCACGAAGCGCACCCGGTCACCGGCCCGCAAGCGGAACTGGCTCTGCAAATCAGCGGCCTGCGGGTCGAAGAGGCGCATGGGGGTTCGCCCGATCAGATTCCAGCCTCCGGGGCTGGGGATGCTATAGATGCCGGCATGGTCGCCCCCGATGGCCACGCTGCCGGCCGGTACCCGCGGCCGTGGGCTGGCCAGGCGAGGCGTGGCCAGTGCGGCATCCAGGCCGCCGAGGTAGGGGAACCCGGGGGCGAAGCCGAGGCAGAGCACCCGGTAGCGTCCCTGGTGATGGCGCTCGATCACGGCCTCCGGGCTCAGGTTGGCCTGGCGGGCCACGCGTTCCAGATCGGGCCCGCCATAGTGCACGGGGATCTCCGTGCAACGCTCCGGTTCCGGGGCGGGTGGCAGGGCGAGCGCCTTTTCCAGAAGCCCTTGCAAGGTGGCCCGGTCGAGGGGCGCGGCGTCCGGGTGGAAGTCCAGCAGCAAGGAAGTGGGAGCCGGGATGATCTCCCGGATCCCGGACCCATCCAGTGATTCCAGCGAACGGGTCAGGCCTGCCGCCAGCGATCGACCCCGCAGGAACGACGCCTCGTCGGCGCGCTCGGCGAAGCGCACCCCCCATGCGTGGGAGCCGTAGGCGGTCAAGGTCGGCACCATGTCCATGGCTTTGGCTTCCAGACCCGGGCTGCGTCGAGCGTTTTGTTCTCGAGGATCGCCGATCATCCTCAGGGCGGACGCCCGGAAAGCACTCGAAGTTTCGCGTGGCCGACGGGATGGAAAAACAGGAATGCGTTCAGGCCCGAGCGGATCGTTCCCCGGAATCGGGGGTTTCGGAAGGTGGCCCGAACGGGTTTCGGGCTTGTCTGGGCCGGCGGGCTGGAGAACCGTCATCCACCTTCCACGACTCCTCAATGACTCCGGTTCATCCTGTCATGAAACGATTTTTCCTCGTCCTCGTTGCCCTGGGCCTCTGGTCTGTTCCGGTCGCCGCCGCCGTGCGACTGCCGGCGGTGATCGGTTCACACATGGTGTTGCAACAGCGCACCAAGGCCACCCTGTGGGGATGGGCCGGAGCCGCGGAGACCGTCACGGTGTCGGTCAGTTGGGCGACCAACACCTGGAAGGCCACGGCCTCCAATGGCGGGCGCTGGGCCACGGAGATCCAGACCCCGCAGGCCGGTGGGCCGCACACGATCCGTATCCAGGCAGGCAACGAGATCGTGCTCGACGATGTGATGGTCGGCGAGGTGTGGGTCTGCAGCGGTCAGAGCAACATGGAGTGGTCGGGAGACCAGGGGTTGCGGCAGTCCAAGGAGGAGGCCCCGAGGGCCACGAACTCCATGATCCGGTTCTTCTACATCCCCAAGGCCACCTCCGAGACCCCGCAGGATCACCTGACGGCCCGTTGGGTGGTGTGTTCGCCCGACGAGATGATGCACTTCAGCGCCGTCGGTTACTTCTTCGGCAAGCGGCTTCACGAGAAGCTGGGCGTGCCCATGGGGCTCATCCACAGCAACTGGGGTGGCACTCCGGCCGAGGTCTGGACGCCGCGCGGGATCATTGAAGACGATCCGGACCTCCGGGCCGCGGCCGCGAAGATCAAACCCGCTCCCTGGTGGCCGCATGAGCCCGGCCTGGCCTACAACGCGATGATCCACCCCATTACGCCGTTCCGCATCGCCGGGGTGATCTGGTACCAGGGAGAGAGCAACGTCTCGACCCATGGGACCTACCGGAAGCTCTTCACCCGGATGATCGACGGTTGGCGAGCGGCGTGGAAAACGGAGCTCCCGTTCTACTTCGCCCAGATCGCCCCCTATACCTATGGCGATGATCCGACCCGGGCGGCCTTCCTGCGCGAGGCGCAGACCCTGGCGGCCGCGCATCCCAAGACCGGCATGGTGGTGACCAGCGACCTGGTGGACAACGTGAAGGACATCCATCCCCAGATGAAGCGCGAGGTCGGAGATCGGTTGGCCCGCTACGCCCTCGCCGAGACCTATGGCATCGCGGGCCCGGAGCATCGCAGCCCGACCTATCGCTCGCATCGTGTCGAGGGATCGTCGGTCCGGGTGGAGTTCGACGCGGTCCCCACCACGTTGGTCTCGCGCGGGGGCCCACCCACGCAGTTCAAGGTCGCCGGATCGGACGGACGGTTCGTCGAGGCCAAGGCCGTGATCGACGGGAAGTCGGTCGTGGTCTCCAGTCCGGAGGTGCCCGCCCCGGTCGCCGTCCGCTTCGCCTTCAGCAACGACGCCATCCCCAACCTGTTCACCGCCGAAGGACTGCCGGTGAACCTGTTCCGCACCGACCGCTGAACCGGAGCGGCCGCCCTGTTCGCTGATGCGATGGAAGCCGCAGGTCGAGGGGATTCGACTTTGCGGCCGGGTTGGTTAGTCTTTTCGGACTCCGATCCTGAAGCGCAGCAGGGCCCCGGGTTCCACCTCTTGAAGCCACCGGCACCATCTTTCCAATGCTCCCGCCAGGCCGGGGGTGCCGGTGCGTCGTGGAGGGCGGAGTCGGTGAGAGTCCCTGGCTTGTCCGATTCCGGTCGATCCATCCGGCGAGCCTTCACGCTGATCGAACTGCTGGTGGTCATCGCCATCATCGCGATCTTGGCAGCGCTCCTGTTGCCTGCGCTGTCTCGGGCCAAGACCGCCGCCCTGAGCACCCGCTGCAAGAGCAACCTGCACCAGGTGGGCCTGGGTCTGTCGATGTACCTCATCGATCACCGCGTGTTCCCGCACACGGTGGACGCCAACACCACCAACACCTGGTTCACGGCGATCCTGCCCGACCTGGCCCGCAGCACGAACATCTTGAAATGCCCCACTTTCAAGGGGGAGTGGCCGCTTGAGCAGGCGATCGTCTGGGCCTTTGGCAACGCCTACATGCGCGGCCCCACTGGGCCCGACAAGCAGGTGGGGGTGAGCTACGGCTACAACGGCTTCGGCATCGGTTCGGTGAACAAGACCCTCTGGTACGAGAACCTGGGGCTGGGGTTCGTGGTGAGCCCTGGCCAAGAGGTGCCCCAGGTGCCCGAAGCGAAGGTGGTCGCTCCGTCCGACATGATCGCCATCGCCGACTCCATGCCCCAACCGGGGTATCTCCAGTACTATTCGTTCCTCTTGTCCATCAGCAGCGAACCCTCCAAGGAGCGGCACAATGGCGGGGCCAACGTGTTGTTCACCGATGGCCACGCGGCCAGCGAGCGGAACACCCGGCTCACCGAAGACACCGAGGCCAACCGCCGTCGGTGGAATCTGGATCATCAGCCGCATCCCGAGGTTTCCTTTTGAGCCCGACTCGGGCTGAATC
>CAYLTF010000203.1:0-4046 GCA_964386625.1 uncultured Akkermansia sp.
GTTGGGCTTGGGACCCATCCTGAACTCGAGCACGCCACCAGCCCGGATCGTGTCGTGGGAGATCCAAGTCCGGGTGAACGGCTTCCCGTTCAGGCGGGCCGATTGGATGTAGCGGTTCGCCGGGCCATTGCCTCGGGCACGGACAGTGAAGGACTTGCCTGCGGCGACGCGGATCACCGTCTCCTCGAACAGCGGACTGCCGATCAGGTAGTGGGGGGTTCCCGGGCAGAACGGATAGAAACCCGCGGCGTTGAAGACATACCAGGCCGACATCTGGCCGGTGTCCTCGTCCCCGACCATGCCTTCAGGGTTGTAGAGTTCGTCCATCACCCGCCGGACGGCCTGTTGGGTCTTCCAGGGTTGGCCGACGTAATCGTAGAAGAACAGCACATGGTGGTCGGGCTCGTTGACATGGGCATACTGGCCCATCCTGGAGAATTCGACTTCGCGCATCTCGTGGATCACATGGCCATAGCCTCCGACCACGGTGGTGGACGGCATCGACAGCAGTCGGTCGAGACGCCCCGACATGGCCTCGCGACCGCCCATCAATTCCATCAACCCATACGGATCGTGCTGGACGGACCACAGCCACTGCCAGGCATTGCCCTCGGTGTAGGGTCCGCCCCAGGCCAGCGGATCGAACGGTTCCTTCCACCGGCCATCCTGGAGCCGGCCGCGCAGGAACCCGGTCTTCGGGTCCCAGAGGTTCCGATAGCTCCGGGCGCGGCGGATGAGGGTCTGGTAATCGGTCTCCTGCCCCGCGGCCTTGGCCAATCGCGACACGCAGAAATCGCCATAGGCGTATTCGAGGGTGCAGGAGGCGGAGGCCTCTTTGCGAAGGTCGGCCGGCACGAAGCCGAACCGGTGGTAATCATCGAGATGATCGCGACCGGCCCAGCCGCCCGGATCATTCACGAAAGCGTTCTTGCGCGTGGCCGCGTAGGCGTCTGCGAGACTGAAGGAGCGGAGCCCCTTGACCCACGCATCGGCGAAGATCGAATCGCTGTGCGAGCCGATCATGCACGGGCGGTTTCCCGGGCTCGGCCAATTCGGCAGGCGCCCTCCCTCCCGGTAGGCGTTGAGCCAGCCCTCGAGGATGTCGGCACTGCGTTCGGGATAGTAGAGCACCAAGAACGGGAACGCGGCGCGGAAGGTGTCCCAGAGTCCGTTGTCGGTGTAGAGCGGGCCATCGTGGACCTGGCCGTTGGCGAAGGGGCTGTAATGCCGCAATCGGCCCGAGGCATCCGGCTCATGGAACATCCTCGGGAATTGAAGCGACCGATACAGCGCCGTGTAGAAGGTCGATTTCTGTCCGGCCGTGGCACCGCGGATCCCAACCCGGCCGAGTTCCTTGGACCAGGTGGCCTTGGCCCTGGATCTGGCCTTCGCGAAGTCCCAGTCCGGCATCTCGTTGCGCAGATTCAACTCGGCCTGCGCCTGCCCGATGAACGACGTGCCGATCCGCATCGCCACAGGCCTGCCCCGGCGGACCGAGGCGAAGCGGATCGCGGCCGTGACCTTCTTGCCATCGCGCTGGAGTTCGACGGTCTCGTAAGGCTGATCGAAGTCGGCAACGAAGTACTTCCCGAAGCCTCCCGGCGCACCGAAGGTCACATGGGTCGCCTTGCCGCGGATGCGATGCCCTCCGGAATCGGCGTCCGCCACGAGTTCGCCCTCGGTGTGGAAGACGACCGACGCCTCGCGCGTGTCCGGAAACGAGAAGCGCAGAAAGGCGCACCGCTCGCTGGGAGTGAGTTCAACCGTGGTGTCGTAACGGGGTAGATCGACCGAGTAGAAATAGGGTCTGGCCGTCTCGCGATCATGGTTGAAAGCCGACGCGCGATCCCGAGGACTCCCCTGCCAGCGACCGACCACGGGCATGATGAGGAAATCGCCGTAATCCCGGATCCAGATGCTCGGTTGATGGGTGGCCCGGATGCCCTCGAACCGGGTGTGCTTCATCTGGTAGAACGGGCTGGCGTCGCCATCGGTCTGCGGAGCCCAGGTCGTCATCCCGAACGGCGCGACGATCGCCGCCACTGTGTTGCCCCGGGAGAACTCGGTGTCGCCATTGCAGCCGGACAGCGGATTGACGCAGTCCACCGGATCCCCCGTCAGCGGGGCGGCCGCCCTGCCCGCGAATCCACCCGCCAGCAGGAGTCCCAGAAAGATCGCCCTCATGGTTCAAATCCGGTTGTCCACCACGGGACGCGAGGTGACCTCAGTGAAGCGGGATTCATACTCGGGGTGATTCGTCCCCATGAGGCGATCCCAGACATTGAAATAGAGCCCGTAATTTCCGCGCATCTTCTCGTGGTGCATCACGTGGTTGGTCGGGGTGTTGAGGATGAATCGAAGGGGCGTTTTCATGAGCCACCGGGGGTGGAACTCGAATCCGGTGTGGCCGGCGACGTTGAAGAGGATCTGCCACAGCATGGTCAGTCCGAAGGCGGCGGGATGGATGGGCATGACCAGGGCCACGACAGGAAAGATACCCGCCTCGACCACGGCCTCCGCAGGGGCGAAGGAGTAGGCGGCCCATGGGGAGGGATTCACGGACAGGTGATGCACCCGGTGGAAGAGCGGAAATAGTCGGCGGTGGTGCATGAGGCGATGGGTCCAGTAGAAGTAGGTGTCATGGACGACGATGGCGCAGGCGATGCTTGCGAAGAACCAACCGCGTCCGTAGTCCGAGATCCTCCAGTACATCTGCGTGTACCCGGCGCGTGATGCGGAGACGGTGGCTGCGCCCACAACCCCGAAAATGACCAGCGTCAGCAGGGAGTATCCCAGTTCACGGCGCACTTCGATGGATTCGGGGAACCGGGGGATGATCTTGCGGTGCGACCAGCGGTTGCGGAAGAGGCGGTAGGCGAGAATCCACGCCACACCGGCGAACAGGAAATAGCGGAAACCGACTTCCAGCGAGGTGAAGAACGAGCGCTCGGCAAAGGAGCGCTGTTGGCCGAACAGGAGATCGAATGGGTTCATTGAAGAGATGCGGTCTGCAGGAGACCGGAGACGATGAGATCCACCGTGGCGTCTTCGATGGCTTGCTCCGAAAACGCGCTCAGGCCGGGATCGAACGGGCGCTGGAGATTGGCCCAAGCGATGGTCTGGGTGAGGACCGCAGCGGTGGCACCCGGGTCGGCCAGCGGACGGATCTGGCTCGAGCCGATCCGCGCTTTCAGGTAGCGGCCAAGGGAGTCGAGGAGGCGATTCCGCAGTCCAAGCACGAAAACCTCGACGAGGCCGGGAAATTCCAGAGCCGAGCGCGTGAGGAGCACGAGGCCGGCGCGATGGCGGGTCATGAGTCGGTATTGTTCCCGCACGACCCCATCGAGTTCGGATCGGATGTCGGTCGCCCGGCGACGCCTCAGCGCCGCCTCCAGCAAAGGCCACTGCCCTTTGCGTTCGAGCACCTCCCGGAGGAACTCGACGGTCGCCCCAGGTCGAGGGGTGGCGACGGGGACCTCCAGATCCTCAAGCCAGTCCGGGTTCCCCGAGGCGCTGTGGCGAATGACGAGGTCGAAGAGCGCCTCCTTGCTTTCCACATAAAGGTAGATGGTGCCCGCCGAGACCCCCATGACCTTGGCGACATCGGCCACCTGGGAGCGCTCGTAGCCGCGCCGGCAGAAGACTTCCATGGCGGCGGACACCAACTCCTGCAGGCGCTTCCCGGAAATGTTGGCACGCAAACGAGGCACGCAGCCATTAATACTGAATGACTCATTCAGTCAACTACACAACCACGGATGAAGCAGGCGGAGACGAAGTCTGTAAGCCTCGGTGGTCGTGATGCTGACGGAAGATGAGACCTTCTCCACCCAAGCGGCTTCACTTGCTTCCCCGCTGAATCGGTTCAGCCCCGATGCTCGTCTTGCCCGATGGCTCAAGGTTGGCGTCTGGACAAGGACACTGATCCCGAAATGGCACCATTGATACGGATCGCGAGGGTCAAACGCCGACCCCGTTCCATGCGCCAATTTTCTGGAATTGTCCCTGCTGCTGCCTGTAATCGGAACATGACGACTGCGTTCAAG
>CAYLTF010000204.1:0-4011 GCA_964386625.1 uncultured Akkermansia sp.
CGCTGCACGAGGAACACGGCGTGGCCGTGGCGCTGAACGTGGGCGACCTGCTCATCGGCGAGGGCTATCGACTGCTGGCCTCGTGCAAGGCCGGCGCCGAGGCCAAGGCCGAGATGCTCCGCGTGGCGGCCGAGGGACAACGCGAACTCTGCCGTGGCCAGGGCGCGGAACTGCTGTGGACCCGCAATCCCGGCGTGCTCACCCCGCTCCAGGTGGTCGACATCTTCCGCCTCAAGACGGCCCCCGCCTTCGAGGTGGCCCTCCGGATCGGCGCGATCTATGCCGGGAAGCACGACGCATGCGACGAGGTGCTGGGGGCCTACAGCCGAGCCCTGGGCATCGCCTACCAGATCCGTGACGACTTGAACGATCTCGGGGCCTCCGGCGAGACCGACGACATCGCCGGTCAACGGCCCAGCCTGCTGCTGGCCATCGCCCGAGACCGGGCCAACGGCGAGAAGCGCGAGTTCCTCGACCGACTGTGGCGTCGCGAGTTCCGCCCTGATTCCAAGGAGGTCGAGGCGCTGTATCGGGAGCTCAAGGCCGACGAACGCTGTCAGCACCTGCTGGAGAGCTATCAGGAGGAGGCCATCCGCTCGCTGGCGGCACTCGAGCACCCGAGCCTGAAGGGCCTGCTGCGCCGGGTCATCGGCAAGATCTTCAACGACGTCGAGATCCAGGGCTGGTGCAAGGAGCAGGAGCAGAAGAACGCGGCCCAGCGGCTCGACGACATCCTGCCGACCGCCGATCCCGCCCGGGTCGCGTGAGCCTGCGACTCCAACTGCTCCAGGTGGCCCGACTGGCCCCGAGGCTCCTCGGGGAGTCCACCGACCTCGTCCGCGGGTTTTATCGCCGGCAGTTCACGCCCGAGGGAGCAGCCTGCGACCGAGGGGGGCGGCCCGATCTCTATTACACGATCTTCGCGCTCGCCGGGGCCCAGGCGCTCGATGTGCCGGTGCCGGTCGAACCCCTGACGGCCTGGCTCGAGAGCCATGGGGACGGAACGTCGCTTGATTTCGTCCACGTCGGGGCCCTGGCCCGCTGCTGGGCCGCGGTGGGTGCCGACCGACTGCCCGCCGGCCGCATCGACGCCCTCCTGGAGCGCGTCGAATCGTTCCGCAAACCCGACGGCGGATACGAAGGCGACCCTCGGCCCGACCATGGCACCGCCTACGGGGCCTTCGTCGCACTGGGAGCCTATCAAGACCTGGGCCGCACACCCCCCCGGGTGCTCGACCTGATCCGCAGCCTCAAGCGCCTGGAGACGCCCGACAACGCCTGGAGCAATGCTCCAGGCCTGCCCACCGGTTCGCTCAATGCGACCGCCGGCGCGGTCACGCTCATCCGTCACCTGGGGTTCCCCGTGAATCCGGCCGTCGGCGACTGGTTGATGGCCCAGCAGCACCCGAATGGCGGGTTCCTGGCGGTGCCGGGAGCCCCTCTGCCCGACCTGCTCTCCACGGCCACCGCCTTGCATGGGCTGGCCTGCCTCGAACGGCGCATTCCCAGCACAGTCCATGAGCGGTGCCTCGACTTCATCGACACGCTCTGGTCGGCCGACGGGGGATTCCACGGGCACTGGGCCGATGATCATCTCGATGCCGAGTACACCTTCTACGGCCTGCTCGCGCTCGGACACCTGAGCCTGTGACCCCGGAACTCGAACAGCGACTCGGACGGGCGGGCGACCAGGCGCGGGCGGCCCTGCTGGCCGAGCGGGCTCCCTGCGGCCACTGGACCGGCCACCTCAGCAGCAGTGCCCTGTCCACCGCGACGGCGGTCACGGCCTTGGCGGCGGTCGATCCCAAGGCCCATGCATCGCTGATCCGGGGCGGCCTCGAGTGGCTCGCGGCCCATGCCCATCCCGACGGCGGATGGGGCGACACGATCCACAGCCGGAGCAACCTCAGCACCACCGCCCTCGTCTGGGCCGCCTTCGGCATCGCCCGGGCCGACCACGAATACCCGGGGGTGTTGGCGGCGGCCGAGGCCTTCCTTCGCCAACGGGCCGGATCGCTGGAAGGCCTTGTGCCGGCGATCGAGGCGCTCTACGGCGACGACCGGACCTTCAGCGTGCCCATCACCATGATGCTGGCGCTGAGCGGGCGGCTCGGTCCGGACGGATGGCGGCGGGTCCGCCCGCTGCCGTTCGAGTTGGCGGCGCTGCCGCGCGGTTTGTTCGGGGCACTCCGCCTGCCGGTGGTGAGCTATGCACTGCCGGCGCTCATCGCCATCGGACAGGTGATCCACCACCGATCGGGGCGCACCCACCTCCTCCGCGCCGCGGCCAAGGCACGCACCCTTCGGGTCCTGACCGGTCTCCAACCCGACAATGGCGGATTCCTCGAAGCCACGCCGCTCACGAGCTTCGTCACCATGAGCCTGGCGGGCATGGGCCTCTCCGGCCATCCGGTCGCCCGGCGAGGGGTGTCGTTCCTGGAGGCGTCTGTCCGCGATGACGGCAGTTGGCCCATCGATACCAATCTGGCGACCTGGGTCACCACGCTGTCGATCAAGGCCCTCCTGGGCGACTCCTCCAGCGGAGGAGGCTTGGACTCTGACGAACGTGATCGACTGAGGCGGTGGCTCCTCGGCCAACAGTATCGGACGGTGCACCCCTACACCGGGGCCGCTCCCGGAGGCTGGGCCTGGACCGACCTGCCGGGCGGGGTTCCCGATGCCGACGACACGGCCGGGGCGCTCATCGCCTTGAGGGCTCTCGGGGAACCCGACGCAACCGCCATCGACGCATCGACCGCCGGCATCCGCTGGCTGCTGGGAGTGCAGAACCGCGACGGGGGCATCCCGACGTTCTGCCGGGGCTGGGGCACGCTGCCGTTCGACCGCAGCACCCCGGAACTCACCGCGCACGCGCTCCGTGCCTGGAAGGCCTGGGTTCCCCATCTCCCGAAGCCCCTCGCCACCGAGGTGCAGCAGGCGGCCCATCGGGCCCTTGGCTACCTGGGCCGCACCCAGCGGGCCGACGGGGCTTGGATTCCGCTCTGGTTCGGCAACGAGGCGGCGCCCGGGCAGGAGAATCCGGTCTACGGCACCGCCCAGGTGCTCATCGGGCTCCGCACCTTGTCCGCGGGAGGGGTCACCGTGCAGGCCCGGATCGAACGGGGGGAGACCTTCCTGAAGGCGGCCCAGCATCCGGACGGCGGATGGGGTGGCGACGCCGGGGTCGCACCCAGCATCGAGGAGACCGCGCTGGCGCTTCGGGCCCTGGGGCGTGAACCACGAAACGCAGAAACCACCGCGCGGGGACTCCAGTGGCTGCTGGATCGCTGGGACTGCGGGCTGCCGCTGGCCCCCTCGCCGATCGGGCTCTATTTCGCGCGCCTCTGGTACCACGAGGCGCTCTATCCGCTGATCTTCACCGCCGATGCCCTCCAACACCTGGCCCCAGGCCCGGATCAAGCCGCCGGCCGTCCGGCCCCGACGGTGCCGATCGGCGGTTGATGGCACAGCGGCCCCTCGGATCCCACCTTGGGACCGCCCGATCTTCGAACGTTTCCCACCGCATCCCGGTCCGGATGGCTGCCCGGGATCGGGCACAGGTCCAAGGGGCCCACGGATGACGCGCCACGGATCCGTCTCTCAGACCAGGGTGCTGCCGTCGTCCTTCTCGAGACGGATGAGGTGTTTCTTCACCACCTCGATCTGCTTGGTCAGTTCGAAGAGCGCCTTGAGGATCTCGGCCTGCGCGGCCGGCGCGTTCAATCGCGGCACCAGCGGATGGAGCCGGGTCACGGCATGCCCCAGTTCATTGCAAGTCGCCCGCATCTGTCCCATCGCCTCGGATCGATCCATGCCCCAATGGAGCCCGGACCCGGGATTCCGTCCAGCGGTCTGTTTCGAACGCAACGCGATCACGTCGTGCCGAGAACGGTGAAGAAAAAGGCACCTCCGGGGACGGAGGTGCCTGTTCGCAGCGGACCACTGGCGGCCCGAAAGGCTTACTTCTTGCAGTCCTTCTTGCAGCAGGAGCCACCCTTGGCGTCGCACTTG
>CAYLTF010000205.1:0-3990 GCA_964386625.1 uncultured Akkermansia sp.
CCTCGCCGAGCACCACCGAGAAGTTGCCCTTGTCGACCGTCACGGTCTGGGCCTCCGTCCACAGGGGGGATCCGCCGGTCGACGCGCCGTAGATGCGGAAGACCACCGAAAAGTTGATGGGATTGCTCGGTGCCAGCATGCCGCCGTTACCGTCCACCAGGAAGCCCTGATAAGACATCAGGCTCGGCGGGAATCCGGTCTGGGCCTGCGCGCTGCCGGCGAGGATCCCGAGCGACAGCGCCAGGATGGCCGCCATCCTTCTCCGACCGACGGGCACGGTGGGAATCCGCAGAGAAGACCGACTGTCGGACGACTTGTCTTTGAACATAGAGTATTGCATTCGGGCTGAGTAAAGAAATAGGCGATGGATACAGGGGACTCGTGACTATTGAAGGATCACACAATCAGGATGTGGAAAGGGATGAATCAGGTGGGTCTTGAAGATGCCATCGAGGCCGTATTCAGGTCTGCTGTTTCAGCGCGGCCAGCGACGCATTCAACGTGGTTTGCAACGTCACCATGCCCCAGTGATCGGTCGATCGATCGAAGCTCTATTGGTCGGTTTTTCATGGTTCAACTCGAATCATCGGACAAACCCCACGATCGGAATCGACAAAACACGCGAGGGGTTGGACCCCTCTGAAGACAAAACGATATGATGAAACGCCGTTGCCTCCACTGTTGAACACCGCGCTCGCTTGAGATTTGTCAGGTTCTCGATCGACCGCTTCAAATGTATTTGCTGTGGCGACCGAGGTGTCAATCAGAAATCATTCATTCAAACAACCATACCGCGGTTTTGGATGAAATTCTCGTGGTGGGAAACGGTTCAAAAACAGGGCTCGCCCTTTTCCTTGTGTGGCCAGGAGCCCGGGCAAAGTCGAGATTCTGGCCAGGGTCTTGCACAACGTCTCAAGGGCGGTTCTAGAAATAGGAAAAGACCGATTTCACCGCGATTTTCAGGGGTTTTTGCCATTCTCTGCGACGAGCCACAACGGCTTCATCCGAGCCACCCGGACATCTGTCATATCGGATTGGTGACGGGTGGCCCGAGCAAAATGGCCACGCCGTTTGAATGCACTCAGTGCCCTTGTGGTGATTCATCATTGGCCTTCCTTGCCACGCCCACTCATCGAAGAAGTTGTCCCGATAGGCTCGATGAAGTGAGAAATCAAAAAACTATTTAAGCACTTTTAATATCAAATTGGTATTCTCAATTAAAATTTAAAACCCCGTTCACAGCCGGCGTTGGATCTTTTTTGATTATTTGAATCACGTTTCACGAAACTGTTTTTTAGGCATTGAACCCATCATTGCGATCTATTTGACAACTTGAAACACATCATTTCCCAATTTTGAACCATTTTATCCACGTTTAAATGATTAGTTTAATCATTTTACGCCGTCAGTTCATGGGTTTTCATTGGCAAGACACTTCGAGGGATCGGTATCGATAGATCCTCATTCGTATCCTCACATCGCATCAGATCTCCTGGTCTGACTTGGAACTCAAACTGGAGGCCGTGTATGACTTGGATTTGTCCCTCGTTCCGACGAAAAACATCACGGCTTGGGTGAAGGTTCACGATCGTCTCCAAAGTCCCTGAAGCGCGTGATCCGGGCATCGTCTTGACGGCTGAAAAGCATCGCTGGACAGGCGCAGGATCGGGTCGCTTGGTTCCGATTCTGGATCACTTGCGGTTGCGGGTGATCGGTCGCTGGAAAGGCATCGACCGGGAAACGCAACGAGTACGCCCTGCGGCTATGGGAAACCGGTCTCACACGTCATTCCATTGATGATCCTCAGCCCGGTGGATCCGTGCTGTACCGAGTCTTGGTGACAAGGCGGACTCGGCATCGAAGAACAGCGTGACGATCGGTGCATCCGTCGCTCGGAAGTCGAAGGATCGGAAGGCCTGAACCACACGGTGGCTGGCGACAAAACCGTGATGTTCCAGCAACAACATTCCGGACATCCGGGTGCCACTTGCTGCCGGAACCCGGGATCATGCCCAACCCGTTCACGCCTGATGCTCTGGCGCAAAACCGGTATCGGGCGTTGTGCGAAATGCCGCGTGACTTGCGTGTTCCATGAGAGTTCCTGGAGCAACCCTCGCGCTGGAGAAGCAACCAATGACACAGCGGCTCACCAGACATCTTTCATCAAAAACCACAGCCGGTGTCGGCACTGTCGGCATTGTCAAAGCCACGGCAAAACCCGCACCCAACCCACTCGAAACCCCGCTGAACTGGAGGGGAGTGCCGTCCATCAACACAAGCGCCTTCCACAGATAGGCCTCGGCACGAGAACCCGAACCAGCCCCGGGGCCAGCCTCGCCATGGCCGGTGCATGGGCTTGCCGGGTCCAACGCGCTACCGAGTCTCGGTGACCCTGTGCGGATCTGCCGGCACCAGCCATGCTTGCGTGAACCGCTCCAGGTCGGCCAAGGCCGCCGGCCACCCTGCGGTCACGGGCAACGACACACGCACGAATTGCTTGGGTCCATGGATCGCGAACGGCTTCAAGGCTACTCGGCACACTGCGGCCCAGCGCGTCGAGAGCGTGCGCCCCACATCCCGCACATAAGAGCGCACCGTGGTGTCGGGTTTTCCCATGTCGGCCGGTGGCCCGAGCCGCACGTCATCCCACCGGCCATCGATGCAGGCCGCCCACAGCGTGATTTCCGGGGTCGGCAATCCCGGGTGTGTGAGGATGCGGCATTGGAACGGGACACGCTGCCCCGCCAATTCCACGAACACCTGCGATGGCTCGCCCATGCGAACCGTCCGGAACCCCCCGCCCACCCAGCAGATTTCCGGCGTGTGCCCGAAGAGATTGCCCCCATCGCCCTCGCCGGCCTTCCAATCGGCCTGAAACACCGAGACGCGATTGGAGCGTGCGTCGAAGAAATGGCCGTTCCGCAGACGGGTGGTGCCCAACGTCTCTTCCACGGGGCGGCCCAACGGAACCGCCTGGAACCGATACCCCGGCATCGCGGTGCGGCCCGAGAAGAACAGCGGGTTTTCGGTCGGACGAATGCGCGACTGCACCCCGATCCAAGTCCCCAGCACCGCCAACCCGAACACCCAGACCGACACCCATCGTGCCCACCCTGTCCACAAACTCCGTGAGAGCGCCGGGGCATCGGGCGGGGCGAGATTTTGGGTGTGCTCGGATTCGGGTTCGGATTCGTGTTGCCCTTGGGACCCCATCCCAGAAGCCATCGGCACACGGCCCCATCGGGTTGAGCCTCACCCGATGACCACGCGGGCTGAATCTGGGATCAGCCGGGCCTTTGGCCCTCGAAACTCGGCGAACCTGGCCGCACCCGCCGACCATCCCAGGTGGGGCTGGCTCTCGCAGCCGGCCGCCCCCACCCCGGCGCTTTCGGAGAAAGCGCCCTACCCTCTGAGCCTCAGGTTCCTCCGGCCCATCTGGGCCGCAACCTACCTCATGGCCCCGCCCCGGAGCCGCCGGGTCCCGACCGGCAAAATGACTCGGCGCCGAAAACTCCGCTCTCGGCCGAGCGAAGAACTGGGGACATGGCCGAGCCGCTCAACCACGACAGCCCCTGGAAGGACACCATCGACCAGTTCACCCGGTCCTTCCTCGAGGTCACCTTTCCCGATGTCGCCGCCCGCATCGATTGGTCGGTCCAACCCAAATCCCTCGAGCAGGAACTCCGCGAGATCACACCGGCCTCCGAGATCGGGGCCAAGCGGGTCGACAAACTCCTCAACGTCCGCCTCCTCAACGGCACCGATCAGTGGCTCTACATCCACATCGAGGTCCAGATGCAACACGACCCCGACCTGCCCCGCCGGCTCTTCACCTACCACTACCGCATCTTCGACAAATACGGCGTCAGCCCGCTCACCTTGGCCATCCTCGGAGACACCAGCCGCAAGTGGCGCCCCACATCCTACCATTACCAATCCTTCGGCTGCGGCATCACCTTCCACTTCCGCATCTGCAAGACCATCGACTTC
>CAYLTF010000206.1:0-3986 GCA_964386625.1 uncultured Akkermansia sp.
AGCTGAATGTGATCGAACGTATCAATAGCCGCAGAAAAACGAGCATCGCTTCTCAAATCAATAGATGGTGGCAAGGGTTTTGAATTGGCAAGATCTTGTTTCAAGCTCGAATTCCACCGAGAACCCTCCCGCATCGGGTCAGCGATTGTCGTTGGAGCCCGATTCTCTTTGGAGTTCAATTCTTTGTCCTGCTTGCCCAGCGCCTCCGAGAACATCACCCTGTTCACCAACAACAAACAGGCAATAAACAATAAAAGCGCGATCACCCAAACTCGCAAACTGATCTTCAAAACGCCACTTCGTATTTCCTTTGTTTTAAGCATCTGTTTTGCAATTCAAGATCGCTCAGGAAGCCCATTGAAGTTGCAGGAATCGCCACCACAGCCAACCCTGAATGATCAAACTGTAGGCAACAGCGACTCGCAAAAAAAAGTGGTCCGCTTTCGCGGCACGAATTCCCGCAACGACCCACAATGGTATCGCAACAATTGAGAACCGGCTGAAGCTGAGAAACCAGTTGGTGGATGCAGGAATAACAATTATTGCCAAACAGACTGCACCCCAACTGAGACGTAAACGGCTGACAGGCACAATGAGGGCCAGGCAGCCAAGGAACATCGCTCGATCCAGCATGGAGCCCTGCGGGCTGTGCAATTCCTCAAACCGAAAGAATTGCAAAACGAGTCTTCCGGGTTCAAGCAAGTGAGACAAGCTAGGAGAATTTACGAAATACTGCTGCGCATGGAATCCTGCAAAAACATCTCCTGTCGCCGCACGCATAATCGAAAGGTAAGTGCCGAAGCCCATCAAGAAACAGACCATAGTCACGGCTTGGAACGATCGAGAACGGCCCCTAAGCCATTCCACGAACGGAATCACCGCGAGGCAAATGCCGACCGGGCGGGCCAGCGGCAGCAGGCCGGCCGCCAGCAGTGCTGGAATCCTGTTGGTCCTGCTCAGGCTCGTTAAATAGGTTGTGAAGAGGGCCAAAAACAAGGACTCCGTGAACCCGATCCAAAAGAAAATAGAACTCGGCAACAGCAAAAACACCAACAAGGTCGACCACGCGACCGGTTCCCCGAATCGTCTCTGAATCCAACGATAAAGCTGTCTCATGGAGCATGCCCATAGAGCAAACGCCGTCCATGCGGCCAAGGTCGGGGCGTTTGATGAAGCCGAGATTCCTAGAATTTTGAGAATCGCAGGCCACAGCGGATAGAAGGCATTCGATGGATTGTCGGGAGTGTAGCCGTGTTCTGCGATCCAAAGGTAATGCCCTACATCCATGCAAGACAACCGCGATTGCCAGGTGACGCCGTTTTGCTCCGGCCAGTGAGGCTCGTAGTGGGCGAACGCGGCGTTGGTCGGTCCCGGGCTAAGCCATAACAACGCCAAAAGGAGCAACAGTTTTGCGCCAAATGCCCAAAGGTAGAGGGTTCGAAAGCCTCCTGCGCTGTCCGACCCTTTGGATTGAACTTCTGAGAATGCCAGGGCTTGAGCAAGGAATCTCAAGGATGTGACAAGGGGGGCTGGGATGAATGCGAGTCTTGGGATTCGGTGTTTTCAAGACCGATCATCAGGCAACCAAGACCCAGCAAGCCAAGGCTCACCAAAGAAGCGATGTTGGCTGCCGTATCTGATAATCCTAGCCAGTGTTGCCAGAGGCCAAGGCAGCGGCAGGGAGGCACAATTTTGTAAAACGAGCGTATGATCTGATAACCCACCAAGCAACCCACCCAAGCAAACAGAGCATGATCCAATGAGTGTGCTATTTTATTTTTCAGAATCAATAATGCCCCAAGAATCATTTCCACAAGCGCAGCGATCACGAATACCATGGAGTGGGGCACCCAAATCAATACAAGGTCCCCCATTTTCCAGTTGATATCGTTGATGAAGAGGCCTCCTGCTTTACCGAGGCCAAGCATCAAAAGGAGCACCCCTAGGGAACATCGCACCTTGTTGGCGGTGGCTACACTGGATCGCATGGAATCAACAGCATCACCAAAACGCATATCGACTGTGTGTGTCAAGGATGCTTCCTTGAACGAATTCGTAAGGCACCCAGCGCCTGATATCTTCTCGGAACACGAGTCGAATGAACATGGGGCGAGGGGATTCGGGCGGAAACTGATTGATCAATGTCTTCACATCAGCGATGAGAAGGCTTCCCGTCTTCTGCAAAATATCAGCATACGCCAGTTTCCATCGGATGAATGACTTCTCATGCAAGGGAGCGATACCTATGTTCTCAAATCCTGCATCTAATCCAAAACTACGACTTTTGAAATCCGCTCCAAAATGACGCAGGTGCAGTGGTGTGGGGAGGGAGTTGGTTTGGTAAATCTGAACTTCCGTATCCTTCAAGGAGTAACCTGTCCAATAACCGTCAAACCATTTTTCGCCAGAGGAATCAAAGGCGATTTGTTTCCACCGTTCGATCGGTTCGGCCGGAATCTTCGGAGCGACCACACCCGGACCATAGGCCTCAATCCATCTCCGGCGAATCTCTGCAAGCTCTTTAGGGGATTTCCGATGAATGGAAAGTTGAGATGGAATGAACGACTCAATCCGATCCGGATGTCCATACTTCTTGCACCACCGATCTTCCATTTCGTCGGAATAAAAGATGGTGCCATTGACAAAATAGTTGGAGAGGTTCTCCAAGGCCTTGGGTACCCACTCCCATTCCACCCCCTCCGGAAGTCGAAAGGCAAGGTAGGCCGACTCGGTGCCCGCGCTGTAGGCTAGAAACCAAGCCCCCACAGTTGTTAGGAGGGAGTCGTTTTGGGCCTCGTCGAGTTTCACTCCTCCGTTGTAAACTAAAACCGATCGGATCGGAGCGATATTCGTCAACGAGGTAAAAGGCCGGGATCTCCACACCGATATCATCTCGTCAGCGACTTTGGAATACGTCTCAGTGGATTGATCCATAAGAAATTTATACTGAATCAGACCGACCACCACGAAACCCAAACTCGGCACTAACAGAAACCAGGAAACATCGCACCTTGTTGGCGGTGGGTACACTGGGTCGCATGGAATCAACAGCATCACCAAAACGCATATCGACTGTGTGTGTCAAGGATGCTTCCTTGAACGAATTCGTAAGGCACCCAGCGCCTGATATCTTCTCGGAACACGAGTCGAATGAACATGGGGCGAGGGGATTCGGGCGGAAACTGATTGATCAATGTCTTCACATCAGCGATGAGAAGGCTTCCCGTCTTCTGCAAAATATCAGCATACGCCAGTTTCCATCGGATGAATGACTTCTCATGCAAGGGAGCGATACCTATGTTCTCAAATCCTGCATCTAATCCAAAACTACGACTTTTGAAATCCGCTCCAAAATGACGCAGGTGCAGTGGTGTGGGGAGGGAGTTGGTTTGGTAAATCTGAACTTCCGTATCCTTCAAGGAGTAACCTGTCCAATAACCGTCAAACCATTTTTCGCCAGAGGAATCAAAGGCGATTTGTTTCCACCGTTCGATCGGTTCGGCCGGAATCTTCGGAGCGACCACACCCGGACCATAGGCCTCAATCCATCTCCGGCGAATCTCTGCAAGCTCTTTAGGGGATTTCCGATGAATGGAAAGTTGAGATGGAATGAACGACTCAATCCGATCCGGATGTCCATACTTCTTGCACCACCGATCTTCCATTTCGTCGGAATAAAAGATGGTGCCATTGACAAAATAGTTGGAGAGGTTCTCCAAGGCCTTGGGTACCCACTCCCATTCCACCCCCTCCGGAAGTCGAAAGGCAAGGTAGGCCGACTCGGTGCCCGCGCTGTAGGCTAGAAACCAAGCCCCCACAGTTGTTAGGAGGGAGTCGTTTTGGGCCTCGTCGAGTTTCACTCCTCCGTTGTAAACTAAAACCGATCGGATCGGAGCGATATTCGTCAAGGAAGTGAAAGACCGAGATTTCCAAGCCGAGATCATCTCGTCAGCGACTTTGGAATACATCTCGGTGGAGTGATCCAT
>CAYLTF010000207.1:0-3835 GCA_964386625.1 uncultured Akkermansia sp.
GGTTGTCCGCCCATTGGAGGCGGAACCATGGGAACATCACTTCCACCGCCACCAGGCCCAGGAACAGCATGCTGATGGTCCCGTTGAGCTTGAAGAAGGCCACATTGACCGAGTGGGTGTCGCGCCGCCGGGCCAGGAGGTGTTCGGCCAGCAGCAGCACCCCGATCACCACCAGGCCCAGCCAATAGGCCAACCGGAAGGCCGCCAGGGCCCCGAAGACCGCCAGCAGGATCCACAGCAGCAGGTGGGCGATGAAGGCGACCCCGAGCGCGTTCTTCGGGCCCCAGCGGACCACCAGCGAATGGAGCCCCTGGCGTCGGTCGAACTCGTAGTCCTGGGTCGCGTAGATGATGTCGAAGCCGAAGAGCCACAGGAGCACCGAGACCGCCATCACCAGCGGCACGAAGGCGCCGTGGCTCAGCCTCAGCTTGCCCTCGACCGCCGGGAAGAACTCCACGCCCCCCTTGACCGCCAGCCAGGCTCCGACCGGGGCGATGGCCAGGGCGATGCCCAGCCAGACGTGGGTGAAATCGGTGAAGCGCTTGGTCAGGGAATAGAAGCAGATGAAGAACAGGGCGACCGGCGACAGTGCGAAGCAGAGCGGATTGAGCGCCCAACTGGCCGCCACCAGGCCCGCTCCGCTCAACAGGCACAGGGCCACGGCGCTGCCCATCGAGATCGCCCCTGCCGGCAGGTGCCGTCCGGCCGTCCGTGGGTTCAAGGCGTCGAACCGGCGATCCACGATGCGGTTGAAGGCCATCGCGCAGGTGCGCCCGCTCACCATGGCCACCAGCACCAGCACAAAGACCCGCCAACCCGGCCAGCCGCGTTGCTCGCGGGCGGCCAGCATCATGGAGGCCAGGGCGAAGGGCAGGGCGAAGACCGTGTGGCTGAACTTCACGAACGAAGCCCACTTGGAGAGCAGGGAGATCATCGAGGCCGGAGCTTTGGAAAGGTGGGGAGGGCGGGATCGACAGGTTGCATCCAGAAAGGCGGGGGCTACTCGACCTCCTGCTGCCAGCGCACGGTCAGGCGGTGATCGATGCCCATGTGATCGAGCACCCGGGCCACCACCGTGTCGGCGACCGCCTCGACCGTGGTGGGCCGGTTGTAGTAGTGGGGGTTGGCCGGGATGAGTTGCACTCCGGCCTGGAGGAGGAGTTCGAAGTTCTTCACGTGCACCAGCGAGATCGGGGTCTCGCGCGGCACGAGGATCAGTTTCCGGCGCTCCTTCAGCATCACGTCGGCGCAACGGAGCATCGAGTCGGAGCTCAGCCCGTGGGCGATGCGCCCGAGGGTGCCCATGCTGCAGGGGATCACCACCATGACATCCGGTGGATTGGATCCGCTGGCGAACGGCACGTTCATCGAGCGGTGGTTGTGGATGTGGGTGCCCTCCGGCAGGCGAAGCCCCCCGGGTTGCTCGGCCTCGATGACCTGCGGCGCATACTGGCTGAGCATCACATGGACTTCGTGTCGGCGGGGATCCAGCTGATCCAGCAACCGCTGGGCGTAGATCGTCCCGCTGGCTCCGGTGATGGCGATCAGCAGTCTCATGGCGGCGACACCATGCCGCGATCAGGAGGGTTTGTCGAAGATGCTCGCGGTGCCGCGTCCGCTTCCCCAGGTCCGGGTGTCATTTTTTGAAAGCTGTCGCTTGAATCCCCCCCGCTCGTTCCTACAGTCGCCGCCTTGCGTCGTCGTCACCCATGAGCGAACCGAAACCCGTCCCCGCCGCCAACACCACTCCGTGGGACATCCCCACCGCGCGCTCCCTCTACAACATCGACCGCTGGGGCGCGGGGTATTTCGACGTCAACGCCGAGGGCAACGTGGTGGTCACACCCCTGCGCGACAAGGGCGCGGCCATCGAGATCGCCGACATCATCGAGGAGGCCCGGCAGCGCAAGCTCCAGTTCCCGTTGCTGATCCGTTTCCAGGACATCCTGCGCGACCGCGTCGCCCACCTGAACAACGCCTTCCGCAACTCCATCGCCGAATTCCAGTACAAGGGAACCTACCGAGGCGTGTTCCCCATCAAGGTGAACCAGCTCCGCGAGGTGGTGGAGGAGATCCTCGATGCAGGCAAGGCCTTCAATTTCGGGCTCGAGGTCGGCTCGAAGCCCGAGCTCTACGCCGGCATGGCGCTGCAGGATCAGCCCGGTGGCCTGATCATCTGCAACGGCTACAAAGACCAAGCCTTCATCAAGCTCGCGCTCTCGGGCATCAAGCTGGGCAAGAAGGTGATCATGGTGGTGGAGAAGCTCGAGGAGCTACGCCAGATCGTGGCCGTCTCGAAGCAGGTGGGGGTGGAGCCGATGATCGGCATCCGCGCCCGGTTGCTGAGCAAGGGCGCGGGCAAATGGGCCGAGAGCGGTGGCGAGAACGCCAAGTTCGGCCTGAGCACCTCCGAGTTGCTCGCCGCGGCCGAGCTGCTGCGCTCCGAGAACCTGTCGGGCAGTTTCAAGCTGCTGCATTTCCACATCGGTTCCCAGGTGCCGGACATCCTCACCGTGAAGAAGGCGGTGCAGGAGGCCGCCCGCTTCTACGCGAAGCTCAAGAAGATGGGCTTCCCCATCGAGTTCATGGACGTGGGCGGTGGCCTCGGCGTGGATTACGACGGGTCTCGCAGCGCCTTCGACAGCTCGACGAATTACACGCTGCAGGAATACACCAATGACATCGTCTACTACATCGCCGATGTCTGCAATGCGGAGGGGGTGCAACACCCGGACATCGTCAGCGAGTCCGGTCGCGCTCTCGTGGCGCATCATTCGGTGCTGGTGGTCGAGGTGTTCGGGTCCATCGACAAGACCCGCCAGGAGATCCAGTTCCAGTACGGGGCCGACGAGCACCGCCTGGTGAAGGAGATGCTCGATATCCGGGACAACCTCGGGAAGCTCAACAAGCTCGAGGCCTTCCATGACGCCCTGGAGCGCAAGGAAGACGCCCACCAGATGTTCACGCTGGGTGTGCTGGAGTTGCCCGAGAAGGCCAAGATCGAAACCTTGTATTGGGAGATCTCGAAGGAAGTCGTGCATTCGTTCCGCGGGCAGGCCTATGTGCCGGAGGAGATCCGCCACCTCGAAGACAGCCTGGGCGACCAGTACCTGTGCAATTTCTCGGTGTTCCAGTCGCTGCTCGATCATTGGGCTCTGGGGCAATTGTTCCCGGTGATGCCGGTGCACCGGCTCCTCGAGCGGCCGACCCGCGAGGGTACCCTGGTGGACATCACCTGCGATTCCGACGGGTGCATCAACAAGTTCGTGGACCTGCGGGATGTGCGCGACACGTTGCCGTTGCACGAACTGCGGGAGACCCCGCAGGGCCAGGAACCCTACTATCTGGGTTTCTTCCTCATGGGTGCGTACCAGGACATCATGGGCGATTTGCACAACCTCTTCGGACGGGTCAACGAGGTGCATGTGTTCCTGGAGCCCGACGAGCCCTGCGGCTACTACGTCGAGGAGGTGATCGAGGGCAACACGATCAGCCAGTGCCTGACTTCGGTGCAGTACGAAGAAGGGGAACTCAAGCGGCAGATGAAGGCCCAGGTCGATGCCGCCATCAAGGGTGACAAGCTCAAGCCGACCGAGGGCATGCGCCTGCTCGACGAGTACGAGCGCGGTCTGAAGGAATACACCTACCTCGACATCCATCCCGCGCGTTCATCGGCGGGCAATGGGAATGGTCACCTTCGGTAACTGGGCTCCGCGAGACCAGGCCGTCGCTCGCAGGGAAGCTCGGGGGAGGATGAGCTTTCGCGCTGGAGCGCGAGGGGATTGGGTGATCGCTTCCAGAGCGAGCTCGGGCCCGATCCCGCTCCGCTGCGGTT
>CAYLTF010000208.1:0-3763 GCA_964386625.1 uncultured Akkermansia sp.
GGGTTCGCCCAGGGACTTGGCCTTCTCGACGAAGGGCTTCAGCGCCTTGGGATCCTCCTGCACCTTGCCCAGGAATTCGGACTTGAGGGTGATCGCCTGGCCGTTGCGATTGAGGATCCACGGGAAGACCATCGGCTTCTTGGCCGAGCCCAGCAGGCCCAGCGTCGAGGCGATGGGCATGCCGATCAGCATGTGGGTGGCCTGGTTGTCGCCGGTCTGGAGCTTGTCCCGGATGACGGCCCAACTGGCCTCCTTCGAGATCGAGGACTGGATGCCGTGTTTCTTGAAGAGGCCCTTCTCGTGGGCGATGACGATCGGGGAGCAATCGGTCAGCGCGATGATGCCGAAGCGCACATTCGGCGATTCGGGCGAGTCGTCGGCATACACCGAACCCATCCAACCGGAGGGCAGGCCCGCGAGGAGCGATCCGGCGACGGTGGTGCGGAGGAACTGACGACGGGTGGTTTGAGGCCGACAGGTTCTGGCGTTCATGGGCGTGTGGGGATGGATTTGTGGGGGAAATCGAGTGCGGAAAGACGGCGACGAGCGGCCTCGTAGACATCCATGCGGAAGACCGAATCGATCCACTCGGGTCGGGTGGGCCCGGTCGACCGGTTGGGATAGAGTTCCCGCAGGATCCAATTCGCTTTGCTCGGGCTGGGCTCGTTGGTGTCGAAGCGGTGAAAGCAGTTGAACTCCGGAAGGCACAAGGTCCTGCCCGGCAGGGCGGGGATCATCCCGGTCCAGCCCGGACGGATGAAGTCGGCGGGCAGGTGGAGGTATTCCGGACGCGAGAGCAACCCGATCACCGTTTCGGCCGCCTCGGGCTGGTCGCAAATGCGGCAGGCCTCCAACAATGCGGCGACCAGTCGCTCATGCTGGTCGGGCTCGGCGTCCGCCCAGTCGCCCCTGACGGCCAACACCTTCTCCGGGTGGCGCGGGGCCACCGAGCAACTCGTGGCGAGGCAGTAGCCATGGCCACGCAGGACGGCTTCGGTGTTCCAGGGTTCGCCGACGCAATATCCGTCGAGGTGTCCGGAACTCAGGCCCTTGAGGATCTGTCGGGGTGGCACGATGGCCACCTGATAGTCGCGACCCTCGACCATGTTGGCCGACGACAACCATCCGCGCAGGAGTCGCGAGTGGGTGGAGCATGTGGAAACCGTCCCCAGGGTGATCGGCCCACCGCGACGCCGGGCAACCCAGTGGGCCAGTTCCTGGGCGTCATGCACTCCCTCGTCGTGGAACCGTCGGGCCAGCGTGATGGCGTTGCCATTGAGGTTGAACACCAGACCGGTGCAACAGGGCGTCGGGAGGCCATCGAAGCCCAGGCTGAGGAACGGGGGCAGACCGCAGGGTGCATGGGCCGCCTCCAATTCGCCATGGGCCAGCTTGTTGCGGACCGAGGCCCACCCCAGTTCCCGACTCAAGCGCACCCGCAATCCGTGTCGGGCAAAGAGCCCGAATTCCTGAGCCACGATGAGCGGCGCGGAGTCGTTCAAGGGAACGAAACCCACCCGGACTTCCGACAAACCGGCAACAGGGCGGGACCGGGACGGTTCCTGCGGGTTGACGGTGGCACGACTCATTTCCGCCAGCGCTCCAGCGCACCGGATGCCGGCCGCTCTCAAGTCGCACGCAGAGCACTGGCAAACGTTTCATCGTAACGATGAAAATTCCTCACCACGGGGGTTTTGTGCCGCAGCAGCAATGAGCTGGGATGAGCTGGCGTTCTCGAATGTGAACCCGGGTGACCTGAAGAACCGCTCGCCGGGTTCGATGCGGGTCCCTCGGAAGCCCGTCAGCCGGCCTCTTCACAGACAGCGGTTGGCGTTTTCTGGACAGGCTGATCAGGAATCACTGGGCGGCGTGACACCGCCAGCCGCCGGCAACCGTGCCAAGACCGTTCAGGGGCATCGTTCGAGCGCGGCGACGATGGCATCGACATCGTACACGCACCCTCCCCAGGTGCCGCCGCTGGCCTTGACCAACGCGGCCCAGAGGCGCGTGTCGGCGGGGAGCTTCTCGTGCGGGGCGAGCGCCGGGTGGGGCGGGCGCGACCTCAGTTCGATCTCGGCCCGCGCGGCATCCCAGGCTCCGGCGGCATCGCCCACGAGGTCGAGCGAGCCCTCCAGGTTCCGGCAGTCGATGCGGATGCGGATCCGGTCGCCGTCGCGCAGACGGCCGATCGGGCCGCCGGCCAAGGCCTCGGGCCCGACATGGCCGATGCAGGCGCCGGTCGAGACACCGCTGAAGCGCGCGTCGGTGATCAGTGCCACATGCTTGCCGAAGGGCAGATGCTTGAGCGCCGAGGTCAACTGATAGGTCTCCTCCATGCCGGTGCCCATCGGGCCGACCCCGGCGAGCACCAGCACGTCGCCCGCCCGGATGCGGCCCGCCTTGATGGCGGCGATGGCCTCGCGCTCGCGGGTGAACACCCGGGCCGGGCCCTCGAGCAAGAACACCCCATCCGGGGACAGCACCGATGGATCGATGGCCGTGCTCTTGATGACGGCCCCCTCGGGCGCGAGGTTGCCGCGAGGGAAAGTCACCGTGCTGGTCAGACCACGCTCGCGGGCCAACGGCGGCGGCAGGATCACCGAGTCGGGATCCACGCCGTCCAGCTCCTGCAACCGTTGGCGCAGCACCGACCGGCGCTCGGAACGAGCCCAGGCGTCCAAGGTGTCGCCGAGCCGGTCGCCCGTGGCCGTGAGCGCATCGAGATCGAGCAAGCCGAGATCGCGCAGATGCAGCATCACCTCGGGCACGCCGCCGGCCAGGAAGGCGCGCACCGTCGGATGGTGGGTGGGCCCGTTGGGCATCACGCTCACGAGACGCGGCGTGCGGCGATTGATGGCGATCCAGTCGTCGACCGTGGGCCGACGGAGGCCGGCCGCATGGGCGATGGCCGGGATGTGGAGCAGCAGATTGGTCGAACCGCCGAAGGCCGCATGCACCGTCATGGCATTGCGCAGAGCCGCGTCGGTCAGCACCGACCGCGTGGTCAGGCCGGCCGCCTCGCGGGCCATCAACGCCCGGGCTGAGTCGCGGGCCAGCTGGACCCAGATCGGCTCGCCGCTCGGGGCCAGCGCCGAGTGCGGCAGAGCCAGACCCAACGCCTCGGCCACCACCTGCGAGGTCGCCGCCGTCCCCAGGAACTGGCAGCCGCCGCCGGGTGTGCCGCAAGCCCGACAACCCAGGTCGGCCGCCTCGTCGAGAGTCACGAGCCCGTGCGAGAACCGGGCTCCGAGCGTCTGGACGGTGCCGGCATCTTCGCCGCGCTCCGGCGGCAAGGTCACACCGCCGGGAACCAGCACCGTCGGAAGGTCCAACTGCGAGGCCAAGGCCATCATCATGGCGGGCAGGCCCTTGTCGCAGGTGGCCACGCCGAGCACCCCGACGCGCTGGGGCAGCGACCGGATCAGGCGCCGGAAGACGATGGCCGCATCGTTGCGGTACGGCAGGCTGTCGAACATGCCCACCGTGCCTTGGGTACGACCATCGCAGGGATCGGAGACACAGGCGGCGAAGGGCAGCGCCTTGCCCTCACGAAGGGTCTCGGCCGCCGCCCACGAGAGCAGGCCGATCTCCCAGTGGCCCGTGTGGTAACCCAAGGCGATGGGGCGACCGTCTTCGGCCCGGATCCCGCCCTGGGTGCTGAGGATGAGGAACTGCTTGCGACCCAGCTCGGCGGGGTTCCAACCCATCCCGGCATTCTGGGTCATGCCGAAGAGGTCCCCGCTGGGGGCCTCGCGCAACATCG
>CAYLTF010000209.1:0-3702 GCA_964386625.1 uncultured Akkermansia sp.
ATGAGGCATGGCGACTGAATCCTGGTTTTTTGCCGCGGGAGGCGTGCTTGCGGGCACGGCCGTGGCCTTTGTCATCCACCGGTTCCGCGAGCGTGCCTTGCGGGCCGAATTGTCGGTCCGCGAGCGTGAGCGGGCCGACCAGCTCCGCCGCGAGACCGAGGCCCTGCGCGTCGAGGTGCGCTTGGCCGCCCAGCAAGACCTCAACCGCTGGCGGGCCGACCAGGACAAGGATCTTGAGACCGAGCGCACTCGGCTTGCGGCCACCGAATCGCGCCTGGCCGAGCGCGAGTCCTCGGTCGGGCGACAGCTCGAGCGACTGGTCGAACAGCAGGAAGAGGTGCGTCGCCGGTCCGAGGCCGTCGATGCGGCCCGCGTGCAGGTCGACCAGGAACGACAAGAGATCCGGCGCCTGTCCGAGGAACGGCGCGGGCAGTTGGAGTCGTTGTCGGGATTGAGCGCGCTGGAGGCGCGCACCCTCTTGTTGAAGGAGGTCGAGCAGGAGTCCTCCCGCGACGCCGCCAACCTCGGTCGGCACATCCTCGAGACCGCCCGCTCCGGAGCCGAGGAGCAGGCCCGGCGCATCATCGCCACGGCCATCCAGCGCTACGCCGGCAAGCACACCTACGAGACCAGCACGGCCACGGTCGCGTTGCCGAGCGAGGAGATGAAAGGGCGCATCATCGGACGCGACGGGCGCAACATCCGCTCCTTCGAGAATGCCACCGGGATCACGGTCTTGGTCGACGATACGCCCAACGCCGTGGTCTTGTCGGGCTTCGATCCGGTGCGTCGCGAGGTGGCGCGGCAGTCCATGGAGCGCCTGATCCTCGACGGTCGCATCCATCCCACCCGGATCGAAGAGGTGGTCGCCGCCGTCACCGTCGAGATGGACGACTTCATCCTCCGGAAAGGGGAAGACGCCGTGTACAAGGCCGGGCAGCCGCCGGTGCCCCCCGAGCTGGCACGCATGCTGGGCCGGTTGCATTTCCGGCACAGCTATTCGCAGAACGTGCTGGAGCATTCGCTGGAAGTGGCGCACCTGTGCGGACTGATGGCCGCGGAACTGGGCGAAGACATCGCCATGGCCAAGCGCTCCGGGCTCTTCCATGACATCGGCAAGGCCATGTCCCACGAGGTCGAGGGGCCCCATGCCAAGGTGGGGGCCGACTTCCTCAAGCGCCTGAACGAGTCCGACGCGATCGTCAACGCGGTGGCCTCGCACCATGAGGAGGTCCCGCACGAAAATGCCCTGGGCATCCTGGTGGCTGCCGCCGACGCGATCAGCGCCACCCGGCCGGGTTCCCGCAGCGAGGGCATGACCACCTACCTCCAGCGCCTGGAGAATCTCGAGCGGATCGCCTTCGATTTCCCCGGGGTGGAGCGGGCCTTCGCCATCCAGGCCGGCCGCGAATTGCGGGTGGTGGTCAAGCCCGAGGAGGTCGACGACCAGGCCTCGCTCCGCATGGCCCGCGATCTCGCCCGCCGCATCGAGGAGAAACTGCTCTATCCCGGCCAGATCCGCATCACGGTCGTGCGCGAGACCCGATGCGTCGAATACGCCAAGTAGCCGTGGCCTTCGCCGCGCGATCCTCCGCCCACGAAAAGCCTGTTGCAATCGCACGGGCCTGTGGTGGGGTCGGCCCATGTTCCGAGTCCTGCTCGCCGTCGGCCTCGCTGTCATGAGCGCCCCGTTGTTCGCCGAGATCCCCGACAATCTCGTGGTCGAGGGAATCCCCCCGATCCCGGTGGAGTTGAAGCGGGATGCCTCCCGCTATCTCGAGTTCCGGACGGCCGTGTTCGCGGCCTGGCATCCGGTCCGCCGCGAGATGCTCATCGGCACCCGCTTCTCGGAGTCGCTCCAGTTGCACGTGGTCTCCCAGCCGGGCGGAGCACGACGCCAAATGACCTTCTTCTCCGAGCCCGTGGCGGGCGGGCTGTTCGAGCCACGGCACGGACGGTTCATCGTTTTCAGCCAGGATGTCGGCGGTGGCGAGTTCTACCAGTTGCACCGGCTGGACCTCACCGACGGGCGGACGACCCTGCTGACCGATGGACGCAGCCGCAACGGCAATGCCCGGTTCTCGCGGGACGGGCGCTGGCTCTACCACAATTCCACCCGACGCAATGGGCGCGACACCGATGTCTGGCGTCTGGATCCGTCGAAGCCCGATTCGGCCGAGAGCATCCTCCAGGTGCAGGGCGGAGGCTGGGCCGTGATCGACGTCGATGAAGATGGTTCCAAGGTGCTGCTGCAGAACCGGCGCTCGATCACCGACAGCGAACTGCACCTGCTCGACGTGGCCACGAAGACCCTCAAACGCCTGACCCCGGCCCGCGATCGGGTGGTGTCGTACGGCACCGCCCGTCTGTCGCGCGATGGTCGCAGCGTCTGGGCCACCAGCGACCTCGACTCCGAGTTCCTCCGGTTGGTCCGCATCGATGTCGCCAGCGGCAGCCTGACGCCGTTGATCCGCGACGCCTCCAAGTCACCGGCCTGGGATGTCGAGGCTTTCGAGGTTTCGCCGGACGGCGAACGCCTGGCTTTCGTGGTGAACGAGAACGGTTCCAGTCGGTTGTCCCTGCTGGACCTGGGTTCCGGGAAGGTGCGTCCGCTCTCCGGCATTCCGTCCGGGGTGATGACCGGCCTGGAGTGGCATGAGAATGGCCGGGATCTCGGGTTCAGCCTGGCCCATGCCCAGTCGCCCTCCGACGCCTATTCGGTAGAGGTCAAGACCGGCCGCCTCACCCGGTGGACCGAGAGCGAGACCGGGGGCCTGCCGGCGAAAGCGTTCCGGGAACCCGAGCTGATCACGGTCCCGAGCTTCGACCAGCTCAAGGTCAGCGCCTTCGTCTATCGGCCGGACCCTGCCCGTTTCCCGGGCAAGCGGCCGGTGGTCATGATCATCCATGGTGGCCCCGAATCGCAATCCAGGCCCGGGTTCATGGCCCGCTACAATTACTTCCTGAACGAGTTGGGCATCGCCCTGGTCGTGCCGAATGTGCGCGGATCGGCCGGCTATGGTAAACGGTTCCTGACCCTCGACGACGGTTACCTGCGCGAGGATTCCGTGAAGGACATCGGGGCGTTCCTGGATTGGGTGGGCACCGATCCCGGCCTGGATCGGGCCCGCGTTTCGGTCATGGGCGGCAGCTATGGCGGCTACATGACCCTGGCCTCATTGGTCCACTACAGCGACCGGCTCCGGTGCGGGGTCGACATCGTCGGCATCTCCAATTTCGTGACCTTCCTGACGAACACCCAGGACTATCGTCGGGACCTTCGCCGAGTGGAGTACGGCGACGAACGGGATCCCAGGATGCGGGCCCACCTGGAGAAGATCTCTCCGCTCAACCAGGCCGACCGGATCCGGGTCCCCTTGATGGTGGTGCAGGGCAAGAACGACCCTCGGGTGCCCCTGAGCGAGGCTGAGCAGATGGTCAAGGCGGTCCGGGCCAACGGCCGGACCTGCGCCTACCTCATGGCCAAGGACGAGGGACACGGATTCGCCAAGAAACCGAACGCCGACTTCCAGTTCCTCAGCACCATCCTCTTCTTGCGGGAGCACCTCCTGGCTGGCCCGCCGATCCGTTGAGGCTGGGCGTGCATCGCCAAGGCCCGGCTGAGCGAGCGGATCCTCAGCGGAGCAGGTTGTCCGCCCATTGGAGGCGGAACCATGGGAACATCACTTCCACCGCCACCAG
>CAYLTF010000210.1:0-3641 GCA_964386625.1 uncultured Akkermansia sp.
ACGGTGCGGACCTTGCGTCGTTTGAGGTCTTCCAGCGACAGCGTGCAGGGTTTCCGGATCTCGCCCGAAAACGCCACGGTCCAGCCCTCGGCCGAGGTCTTGGGTTTGCCGTAATGGCTGACCTCGTACAGTTCTTCGTTGCGGGTGATCCAACGGTTGAGCTTCTGCCAGTAGATCCCCCGCCCCACCGCCTGGACATCGAGGAACGGGATCACCTCGTCACCCGACTCCGAGGCGAGCCCCCAAGCCGTCCACGGCCGGGAGGCCAGAGCGTAGGCCGCCATGGCCACCGAACCCCGGAGCAGATCACGCCTGCGCATCGAATTCATCGACTTGAGACGGGTTGGAAGAACCGCCGGGGCCGAAGCCCGGCACCCTCAGAGTTCTCTCCAAGACCGATGGCGGTAGTTGTTCCAGACCCAACGGAAGTCGGGGTTGTTGGCGCCACCGCCGCTCCAGTTGAAACTGGAAATGCCGACGGCGGAATCCTTGGCGGCCTTGATCGTCCGCGCCTCGACCCAACGGTGGCCCTCGTAGTGGCCGTCCTGGAAGGAGAAGGTGCTGAAGTTGCCGTGGAACACGGCGAAGGGATCGATCCAGCCCCTGGAGTCCGTGCTCAAGACCCAGGTGCCCAGGTTGGAATTGCGCGGGTCGGACTCTTCGATGAAGACGAACGACTGGGAGGGAGCATTGACCTCGGAGGCCTTGAGGTACGGAGGCTGGGAGGACTCCCAACCGAGGATGCCGTTCATGCCGTTGGCCTTGGAGTAGCTGTCGTAGGCCCAACCGGTGCCGGGACGGCGCTTGGAGCGAAGGTCACCGGGGCAGTGGTACGCACCGAAGGCGGTGCAGTATTCCCACATCGGGGAGTTGGTCATGCCCTTCTGGACCCGCCTCAAGGCCTCTTCCAGGGTGATGCCGTTGGCGATGTCCGGGCTGGGGCCCTGCCAATAACCACCACCGGTGAGCGGCACCGCGACACCCGCCTTGTTCCTCCAGCCCTCCGTGGGGGCGAGGAAGTCGTTGTTGTCCATCGAGTACATGTTCCAGGCCAGGATCAACTGCTTCTGGTTGCTGGCGCAGGCGGCCCCGGTGGCCTTGGCCTTGGCCTTGGCCAGCGCGGGCAGGAGCATGCCGGCGAGGATCGCGATGATGGCGATGACCACCAGCAACTCGATGAGGGTGAAGCCGGAATCACCCGGGCGACGGGCCGGAGAACCGGCGGGAAAGGAACTGAGTTTCATGGAAAGCGGGGTAAAGGATTCGCACGGAGACTAATCCGATACCCCGCTCCTCTCCAAGCCCAGATGAGGCGAGGGCTCCGGAACCTCAGATCCCGTTTTGAGGATGCGCGGGGTTCGTCGGTGGGCGTCGGCTGTTCTTGATCTGCCGGGTGCCTCGATCTTCGCGGAGGTCCCGCGACCCCACCCGCGGCTTGGTCACGGCTTTGGGTCTGGTTTTCGGGAGAGGAGGCTTCTCGATGGCATGGGGTGGTCGGGGTTTGTTGTAGAGGGGTTCGGTTCTCATGGCGGAATGGGGTTCAGTTGCGGGACAAGCGGGACGAAATGGAGGACCAACGCGACCGGCGGGAGGGCTCCCGGAACTCAAGGGGACCCGCCTCTCGAGCGTTTCCATCCGATCCAGACGGTGGAAAGCAGGCTCAATCCTTGGAGGATGCCCCCGATCCAAGACCGGTGCCGACTCTCGTCCGGGGGCTTCGAGCGCAACGCGCTCAGTCCGGTCATCAGCACCGCCAGCGAAGCGGCCAGACCGCTCCACAGTCGCAGTCGGGTCCCGGACTGTCCCCAGGAGGCACAGAGCGCCTGCACATCCTCGGACAACTGCCCCCGGAGAAGATCGCTCTCCGCGATGAGCAACCGTTTCCGGGTTTCCAAGGAGGTCATGGGATCCATTGGTCCATGCATTGGCGATCCTTCCGAAGTTGATCCAGGGTGGCCGAAAGCGCCTGCCAAGCCCTGAGTCGGCGGTTGAGGTGAACGAACAACGCCACCCCGACCGCTCCGTACACGACCATCAACCCCAGGAGCACCATCAACGCGGAGGAGGTCCAGAACAGGACCACCAGGGCCGCTGATCCGGCCAGCAAGGCGATCATGGCGAACCCGGCGACGGCGAGCGCCAACAGGAGGTCCTGGATCAATCGATCGCGCCCTTCCTGGACTTCGACCGAGAGGAGTTCCAAGCGGTTCTCCCCCATCGCGAGCAGTCGACGGGACAATCGCTTCAGGGTGGGCACCCAATCGACAGGCGCATCCGGGACGGGCTCCATGGGGTTGGATCGGGTGGGGTTCATCCGCCGTTGCGGTCGGACCTGCGGGCCATCAGGTACCCGAGCAACGCCCCCACCCCCACGCCCACCAGGATGGCCTGATAAGGATGCTGGTGGATGGCCGCATCGGTGACCTTGGCCCCCGCGATCGCCCGATCACGGGCCCGCTGATAGAGCACCTCGCCGTTCTCCAACGCCTTCGCCAAGCGTTTGCGAGCCTCGCTGACCCGGTCGCCCGCGACGTCGGCGGTGGCGGCGATGAGTGCGCGGGCGTCCTCGGCCAAGCGGCCCAGGTCCTGCCCGATGTCCTGTGTGGTTCTGTCCATGGTGGTGGTTCTTTCTGTGGTTTCCGGAGTGTTGGTTCTGCCGGAGATCATTTCCTGGAGGAAGAGATGGTCGCCGCCCCGTCCTGGGAGGCCGCGACGTTCAGCACCGAGTTGCGCCCCCCGAAAGGATTCGGCCGCGAGTCGCGGGCGGACGGGTCGGGCATCCAATGCCCATCGACCACCATGCAGTATTCATGCAGGCCCGGGTGGAGTTTCGCCTCACGGACCCAAACACCATCGCCATGATGATGCAGGGCGTGTTTCTTCGGATCCCAGTCGTTGAAAGTGCCGGCGACCGCCACCGACAACGCGGTGGGATCCCTGAACTCGAAGCGCACCGGGACTGGTTTGGATTCTCCCTCGGCACGCGGCGAGGCGGTCGAGGTCGCGGACAACAAAGAAGGGCTGTGGTGTTTCATGGCTGGTGGACCGGGAATCCCGACGGTCTGGAAGGGACTGCGGCCGGCGGGACACAGCATGGTCGCCGCCTCCGAGCCTCGCCATCGGGAGCAGCCCGCCTCCGGCCCCAAGGCATCGCCGGATGCCCGATGCGATTCCGTCGGACTCGCACACGGGGCGAAGCCCGGACTTGCGGGGTGAAGCCCGGGCTCGATGTCCCGACGCGCCGGAGGGCCCGGCACGGCACCGCTCAACGAGCGACCCCGGGCAACGCCATCCGGGACGGCCTCCCAGAAAGACGTTGCGTCCTGCCCCGGGGTTCTGGGTCACTGCTGTCGTGAATCCGTTGGAACGCATCGTGACCCTGGTCGTGGGCCTGGCCTTGGGCCTGGCGATCGGATGGATCGTGCGGGGACTGCGCCGCGGTGCCGCGACCCCGTCGGCCCTGGAGGAGGAACTCCGCCAACAGGCCTCCCGACGCGAGAACGAGGCCCGGGATTGGCAGTCGCGGGCCGCCAACGCACAGGCGGCCGCGGCCGCGGCCGAGGCCGCGCGCGAGGCCGCACGGCGGGAGGCGTCCCTGGCCCTCGAGGCCCAGCAGGCCAAGGAGAACGAGGCCGCCTCGC
>CAYLTF010000211.1:0-3492 GCA_964386625.1 uncultured Akkermansia sp.
GCGGCGACGGTGCGCTCTTTCTTGGCGCTGACCTTGAGGCGCAGGTCGTCCATGAGCACCAGCGACTCGGGCGGCACGCTCTGCATGAGGAAGACGTTCGCCCCGATGGTGCTGCCGGCCCCGATGACCGTGTCGCCGCCCACGATCGTGGCGTTGGCGTAGATGGTGACCCGGTCTTCGATGGTCGGGTGCCGCTTCTGGCCGCGGAGGGCTTGGCCCGCCGCCAGCGACCGGGCCACGAGACCCACGCCCTGGTAGAGCTTCACGCGGTTGCCGATGACCGCCGTCTCGCCGATCACCGCGCCGGTGCAATGGTCGACGAAGAAATGGCCGCCGATGCGGGCGCCCGGGTGGATGTCCATGCCCGTCCGGCTGTGGGACCATTCGGCCATGATGCGGGGCAGGAAGGGCACATTGCGGAGATACAGGGCATGGGCCAATCGATGCACCGCGACGGCCTCGACGAACGGGTAAGCCACGATGATCTCTTCGCGGTTGGCCGCGGCGGGATCGCCCGAGAAGGCGGCCTCGACATCGGTGGTCAGGATCTCCCGGATGGCCGGCAGCTCGCGCAGGAACTCGCTGACCAGGTGATGGGCCATGGGCCGAAGGTCGGACTTGGCCGAAGACCGGCCGTCCGCCCGGTCGGCGCAACGCAGGGCCTTGTAGAGCTCATCTTCCAGGCGTCCGGCGACACTGTCGATGAGCAGGGCCGTCTCGGCCTTCAGCTCCGAGCTGTGGATGATGTGGTCGTCGAAGAAACCCGGGAACACCAGCCGGAGCAGGTCGCGGGTGATGTCGGCGACGGAGGCCTTGGAGGGCAGGTTGATCCCGTCCAGATGGTTGATGCCCCCGTGGCGCGAATAGCTCGCCAGCAGGGCGTCGGTGATCTCGGTGATCGGGAACTGCACGGCCCGACAGTGGCTTACTTTGCCGGCCTTGACCAGCCGGAGGGCGGTGTCCGGGGGAAACTTCGTGTCATGGGTCGGGTGAATCCCTGCCTGGGCTGGTTCCACTCATTTCCGCGGCTCGCTCTCCCCCCGGCGACACTCAGGCCGGGGCGCTCACGGTGACGTCCCATTCGCGGACGGGCAGGGCGGGGAAACCCTTGTCCCAGATCCTCGTCTCGTAGAACAAGATCCGCACGGTGCCCGGTTGGAGCGCCCGAATGATGAAACGCTGGTCCACCGGATCCCCAGGTGGTCTCCCTTGCGGAGCGACGGCCTCTGGTCCTTCGATCGCCACGATCCCCTCGGCACTCACGCGGTGCAGCAGCGAGAACCCCGAGGAGCCGCGCTGAGGAAGGACGACTTCGAGGGAGTCGCCGACCGTCAGTTTCTTGTCGGCCATGATGTTCGAGGATCTTCGTTGCTCCAGGGATGTCAAAGCGGCGGGCCGGGTGTCCCCGGCCCGCCGCGTCGAGGGGAACTGCACCTTCAGACGGCGAGGATGAACTGCTCCCAGGGTCCGGCGGTGTACTGGCAATTCACCGTGCCTGCCCCGGGGCCGACCGGATGGGTCACGCCGTTGCCGTCGAGGCGGAGGAAGACGTTCGGGAATGCCTTGGACTCGAAGGTGTAGGTGCCTCCGGGTTGCTTGGTGACCGCGTATTGTTCCCAGGGTCCGGCGGTGTATTGGCAATTCACCGTGCCCGTCCCGGAGGGGACCGGCTGAGTCACACCGGTGCCGTCCATGCGCAGGAAGACATTCGGGAATGCCACCGAACCCACGGTGTAGCCGCCGTTCGCTTGGCGTGTCAGCACGAACCGCTCCCAGGGGCCGGCGGTGTACTGGCAATTCACCGTGCCTGCCCCCGCGGGAACCGGTTGGGTCACCCCGGTGCCGTCCATGCGTAGGAAGACGTTGGGGAAGGCTTTGGAGCCGAGGGTCACATGGGTCTTGATCGGCTGTGTGATCCCCGTGACCCCCACCTTCTCATAGACGTCGATGTTGCACTGGCCGTAGGCGATGTTGAAGTAGCCGGCCATGCCCCAGTCGGGGCCCCACGAGTTCTTGCAGATCCAGTAGCCGTTGCCCTGGTTGTCGGTGTCCACATAACCGACGATGCAGACACAGTGCCCGCCCACATAGTTGCCGGTGGTGTGCGTGTAGATGCCAGAGGTGTAGTGGAAGAAATCCTGGTAGACGTCGAAGCAGGCCGCCAAGGGGCCGTTGTTCACCAGGTAGCTCTTCGCGTCGGCCACACCGACCACGCTGTTGATCGCGCTGTAGAGGAAGGCGTGTTCAGCACGATTGGGGATCACGTCGCAATGGGGCGGCAGTTGTCCGGTGTTGTTGTTCGGGAACGCCGTGGGATACGGGAAGAGACACTCCTGGATGATGCCCCGCTGTTGATTCGCCTGGTAGGCCGGCTGAGGCCACCACCCGCTGCACACCGCGCCGTGGGACGAACAGAAGAACATGTCGGCCTCGGAGAAATCCAAGAGCATGGACTGTTCGATGGCGAAGCGCGTCTCCATGGCGGCCATGGTGCCGAAGGCCACGCAGGATCCGCAGCCTCCCTGGTCCTTGACCGAGGTGACGAAGTTTCCGTTGTTGTTGCGCCAATCGATGCTCGAAGGCAGCGCGGTGGCGGTCGCCAGGGCGGCGGCCCGTGGGGTGGGCGGTTGATAGCCGGCGGGCTTGACCGCGCCGAGCAGGCGTTGCTTCGCATCATCGGCGAGCTGCGAGATGCGGTTGTCCCCGGCGATCCAATGGGCGGCCCGGTGGGCGATGGCGGCGGTGATGTCTAGGACGTTCATGATGCTTTGGTTTTTTGTTGTTCTGACTGGAACCGAGAACCCATGCGGAGACGCCGCGGAAAAGGGGCCACGGGTTTTCGGATTATTTCAACCGATCGGAGGTCGCCTCGGGCACCGGCCTGTCGGTGTGGTTGGAGCGAGGGGAGCCCCGGGGCGAGAGAACCCAGTCGAACGTGGGACGAGGCGAGTTCGGCTTCGTTGTCGGGGAAGGAGCGGAACAAGGCCCGACGGCGAGGCCGGGTGCAGTCCTGGGGAATCGAGGACCGAACGGAGGGTTCCGTCGCGGAACCCACGGGTGGATTGCGCCGGATGCCGCGACCGCTGCCAATGGGGTGGGCCTCGCCGCCAAGGCGTCGTCACTCCGGAATGGACACGAATGACCGACCGACAGGGACTTGCGATGAGTGCCCGTCCACGCCGTGGATCGCCCTCAGGGCCCTGTGGGTTCGGGCCGTTTCTCGAGGAATTCGGGCGGGATCAGGTGGTGCAGGTGTTCCGGCACATGGGGGCGGATATCACGGAAACCGATCCGGACACTCGTTCCCCCATCCCGTTGTTCGGCCTGGCTGAACACGCCGTCGGGCAGGAGGACGAACGACAATGTCCAAGCCTCGTTCGGTTGGTTCCTGAAGAGTCCTGACAATCCTCTCTCGATGGAATCCTTGAGGAGTCCCATGCGTTGCGCGCCCAGCTCTTCGGCAAGTGTGGCCTCGAACTCATTTCTCAAGCC
>CAYLTF010000212.1:0-3427 GCA_964386625.1 uncultured Akkermansia sp.
CCGGCAGGATGACCCGCTTGCCCGGGTTGAGGATCTTGGCCGTCTCGGCCATGAAATGCACCCCGCAGAAGACGATCACATCGGCCGAGGTCTTGGCCGCCTGCTGGGACAACCCCAGCGAATCACCGACGAAATCGGCCACATCCTGGATCTCCGGCACCTGATAGTTGTGGGCCAGGATCACCGCATTGTGACGGCGCTTCAGTTCCAGGATCTCCCGGGACAACGCATCGAACTGCGCGGGAGCCAGCGGCTTGCGGACGGAGGCGATCAAGGGATCGGACGCATGAACCATGGCGGGACGCTAAGCTCCAGACCCTGCGGTGCCAAGGTCGGGGTCGCCCCGAGCCCCCGGCATGGAGCCGCCTAGGATCCCGCCCTCGGAACGCGCCCGATCCCAAACCGGCTGCAAGATTGACTCGGGCGATCGAAGCGCGCGGAGTCGGGGGCGGCGAACATGAATTCGGATTTGGTCCATCCAGGTGGGGCAGCCACGGGCCCTCGGTCAGGTCGGTCCCTCCGGCTGGGGCTCTACGGCGGATCCTTCGATCCACTGCATCGCGGGCACCTGCTCGTCGCGCAGGCCGCCCTTGAGGAATTGTCGCTCGATCGCCTCTTCTTCATCCCGGCCGCCCAGTCACCGTTCAAACCGGGATCTCGTCCGGCTCCGGACGCGGCCCGCCTGCGGATGCTGCGGCGATCGCTGGCCGGGCAAACCCGCATCGAAGTGCGCACCGACGAATTGACCCGAGGCGGTGTCAGCTACTCGATCGACACGGTGGACGCTTTCCGGGGGCACCACCCCGGCGCGGACCTGTTCTGGCTCATCGGTGCCGATCATGTGCCCACCCTGCCCCAATGGCGAGAAGCCGACCGCCTGGCGGCATCGGTGACCTTCGTCGTCATCCCCCGCCCCGGGCAAGCTCAGGCCACGCTGCCGCATCCCTGGCGTTTGAAGCACCTGCGCGGATGGCCCCTCGGGGTTTCCTCCTCGGAGATCCGGGAGCGGATTCGCCGTGGGCTTCCCATCGATCACCTCGTGCCGAATGGGGCGGCCGATGTCATCGCTTCCGAGCGGCTTTACCTTGAGACGGCTTGACCGGCGACTTCGTCGGAGAGTCCGGATGAGGAGCCGGCCCTGCTGACTGGGAGACCGCCGCCAAGGCATTGATGCCGCTGGCCGCGTAACCCGCCCCGAAACCGTTGTCGATGTTCACCACGGTGAGGCCGCTGGCGCAGGAATTGAGCATGCCCAACAGCGCGGTCAGCCCCCCGAAATGGGAGCCGTAACCCACGCTGGTCGGCACCCCGATGATCGGCCGGCCGATGAGCCCTCCGACCACGCTGGGCAAGGCCGCCTCCATGCCGGCCACCACGATCACCACATTGGCCGCCTGGATCTCGGGCAACCGACGCAGCAACCGGTGCAACCCGGCCACGCCCACGTCATAGATGCGCTGAACCGTGTTGCCCATGAAGTCGGCGGTGACGGCCGCCTCTTCGGCCACCGGAAGGTCGGTGGTTCCGGCGGCGACCACGGCGATGGTCCCGGGCCGCTTGGCCAAGGGTTGCTGTTCTACGGTGAGGCATCGGGCCATCTCGTGATGGACCGTCTGGGGAAACCGACGTTTCAGGGCCCGGGCATGCTCGGCGGTGACCCGTGTGGTCAGCACGCGCCCGTCGGCAGCCAGGATCTCCGCGGCGATCGCCACCACCTGCTCCGGCGTCTTGCTCGCCCCGAAGATGACTTCCGGGAAACCCTTGCGCAGGGCTCGGTGCTGATCGACCGCGGCGAAGCCGAGGTCGACCACCGGGGCCGCCTGGAAGGCATGCAGCACCTGCTCTGCGGGCACCTGTCCTTGGCGGAACCGTTCCAACAACGTGAGGGCATCGGTGGGGCTCATGGGAGAATCTCAGGGACGTGGTTCGGCGGGAGGATTCGGCAACGGATCGGCGGCCTCCCGGAGTCGGCGACGCCCTTCGGCGACGCGTTCCGGTTGCTGGGCCGCGACATCGCGCACCGCAGCCGCATCGTTTCGGAGGTCATGCAACTCGACCGAACCACCTGGAAAACGTTCCACGATTTTCCAGGAATCCCAAATCAAGGCGCGACTGGGGGACGCTTCGGCCGTCTCCCAGTACAGCCCCCCGGCCCGTGGGTTCGTTTCCTTGCCCCCCCCCAGCAACTCCGGCAACAGAGAGATCCCGTCCAGGTCGCGCGGGGCCGGCACCCGCGCCAACGCGGCCACGGTCGGCAGGACATCCCAGAGTGCCACCGGTCGGTCCATGGTCTGCCCTGCAGGGATTCTGCCCGGCCAACTCACGAGGATCGGCACTCGGAGCCGGGATTCCGCCAAGGGATCGGCACCGCTCTCGGCCGTGCCCGTGCTGGTCACCACCAGGATCGTGTCGCGGCGGATGCGGCTCTGCTCCAGTTCACGGACCACCGCCCCGACCAGGTGATCCCACAGCGCCCGATGACGGTCGCGGAGTTCCCCGGAGACCGCGCGGCCCGGCAAGGGATGGGCCACGTAGAGGAAGAACGGATGGTCTTCATGCACCTGGATGTAATTGGTGGCAAACCGTGCGAACCAATCCGGCGCGTAATTGGCCAAGCGCCCGCGCTGGTCGATGAGGTTGTCGAAGGTCTCGGCATTGCGCCACAGGGCCTTCGGGTACAGGTCGCGGGCCTCGCGGGAATCCAGGAACCCGAACCAATCCGAGAACCCCTGACGCAGCGGATGGCCCGGAGTGTTGTTGCCTCCCAGGTCCCAGACCCCGATGGCCGCGGTCCGATAGCCGGCCGCGCGGAGGACCTCGGCGAGGGTCGCGTCTTCATTGGCCAACGGAACCGGAGCCGCCCCGCGGAGACGAACATGGCCCGAATGACGGCCTGTCAGCAGCGCTGCACGACTGGCCGGAGCCGCGGGAGCCCCGGCATAAGCCCGAGTCCAACGCAGGCTCTCGGCGGCCAACTTTTCGATATTCGGAGAGACCCCGTTCGTTCCCAGTTCGGAGTCCGACCACCCGTCGGCGGCCAAGACGATCACGTTGGGCTGCGAGGATCGCCGGTGGATGTTGCCCGGAGGCACCGAAGCCGCGGTCGGAGCCGGGGCCTTCCCGGAAGACTGGGGTGAGGCCGCATTGGTCGAACTCGCCGCACGGGCGATCGGTGCGACCCAAAGCAGGGACAACACCGCGAACCACAGGCACAGGCCCGAACTGCTCAGAGCCAGCATCCGTGCGGTCCATCCGCGGGCGGGCATGCTCGCCACCGTTCGTCCCAGGCCGGACGACAAATCCAAGCCACGGTCAGACCTTCGGCCAAATCCCCGGCCCCATCGCGGCGTCTTGAGCAAAGCCCCTCGCATCATCGTGTGGGCCCACGATGGAACCTGCGCCCGGTCCGCGCCAGCGCGGATGTGCT
>CAYLTF010000213.1:0-3407 GCA_964386625.1 uncultured Akkermansia sp.
AACGCAACTCGGGGGATCGACTCGTGATCCTCAGGGGACAGGCTCGTGATCCTCAGGGGACAGGCTCGGGGGCCGCTCTTGGAGTGGCCATGGTCGGAGTCGGGGCTGATTTCTGCTAGACCCGAGCAAGGTCGCGCTTGCCTGGATGGGGGCTGGACGTAGTTTTGGCCTCCCCGCGCTGGCGGGGTTCACCCATCCATGAGCATTGCGTCGCTGTCGCAGCATCCTGATTCGTTCGCCCAACGCCATATCGGCCCTCGCCCGGAGGAGTGGGACGCCATGGCCCAGGTTTGCGGCCACGCATCGTTGGATGCCCTGGTCGATGCGGCGGTGCCGTCATTGATCCGCCGATCCGACGCATTGGAGCTGCCGGAGCCCCTGGGCGAGACGGCCGCCTTGGCCCGCCTGCGCTCGCTCGCCTCGAAGAACCAGGTGTTCAAGTCCTTCATCGGGATGGGTTACCACGACACCATCACCCCTCCGGTGATCCAGCGGAACATCCTTGAGAACCCAGGATGGTACACCCAGTACACACCCTACCAGGCCGAGATCTCCCAGGGTCGGCTCGAAGGGTTGCTGAACTTCCAGACCATGGTCTGCGACCTGACCGGGTTGGACATCTCGAACGCCTCGCTCCTGGATGAGGCGACCGCCTGTGCCGAGGCGATGACACTGTGCCGGCGGGTCAAGGAGGCCGACGCCCAACGGAACACCTTCTGGATCGCCTCGGACTGCCATCCGCAGAACGTCGACCTGGTCCGGACCCGGGCCGAGGCGCTGGGATTGCAGGTCGTGGTGGGCGATTGGAAGAACCCGGTGTTCGGCCCGGAGGTGTTCGGTGTGTTGGTCCAGTATCCCGGCAGCTTTGGCGAGGTCGGCGACTATTCCCGGTTGGTCCAAGCGGCTCATGACGCCGGTGCCTTGGTCGTTTTCGCCGCCGACCTGCTGGCGTTGACCCTGCTCAAGACTCCCGGTGAGTGGGGAGCCGACGTCGCTGTCGGGAGCGCCCAACGTTTCGGTGTGCCCCTGGGGTTCGGTGGGCCTCATGCGGCGTACTTCGCCACCCGCGATGCCTACAAGCGTTCGATGCCTGGCCGCCTGGTGGGCGTCTCGAAGGATTCCCGGGGGAAGGCGGCGCTCCGGTTGTCTCTGGGGACGCGGGAGCAGCACATCCGCCGCGAGAAGGCCACCTCCAACATCTGCACCGCCCAGGCGCTCCTGGCGAACATGGCCATGGCCTACGCGGCTTATCACGGTCCTCAGGGGTTGACGGCCATCGCCCGCAGAGTCCAAGGCTTGACCGGGCTCTTGGTGGCTGGACTCCGCCGGCTTGGCCATCGGTCGTGTTCAGACACCTTCTTCGACACCGTGACCGTGCAGGTGCCCGATGCGCCGGCGGTTCACAAGGTCGCCGAGGCGCTTTGCATCAATCTCCGGCGCATCGATGCCGGACAGGTCGGCGTCACGCTGGATGAGACCTCCGGACCAGACGATGTCTCCAGGATCCTGATCGCATTCCATCTGGGGGCTCCGTTGCCCTTCAATCTGGAGGACCTCTCGCCGGAAATGCCGGTCCTGCCCCTCCGTTCCAGTGAGTTCCTGACCCATCCGGTCTTCCAGAGGCACCACAGCGAGACCGAGATGCTCCGGTACCTCCGCCGTCTCGAATCGAAGGACCTGTCGCTCTGCCACAGCATGATCCCGCTGGGATCCTGCACCATGAAGCTCAACGCTTCGGCCGAGATGTTCCCGGTCAGTTGGCCGGAGTTCGGGGCGATCCACCCGTTCGCTCCGCTTTCCCAGACCCGGGGCTACCGTCAGATGTTCGAGGAACTGGAGGCGTGGTTGGCCTCATGCACCGGATTCGCGGGGGTCTCGCTGCAGCCCAATTCGGGTTCGCAGGGCGAATATGCGGGTCTGCTGATCATCCGCGCCTGGCATCGCAGTCGCGGCGAGGGGCACCGGAACGTGTGCCTCATCCCGAACAGCGCGCATGGCACCAACCCCGCTTCGGCCGTCATGGCCGGGATGACCGTTGTCCCGGTGGCGTGCGACTCGGAGGGCAACATCGATGTCGCGGATCTCCGGCAGAAGATCGCCCAACATGGGGGGAATCTGGCGGCCCTGATGATCACCTATCCCAGCACCCATGGCGTGTTCGAGGTGGCGGTGAAGGACATCTGCAAGTGGGTCCATGAGGCCGGCGGCCAGGTCTACATGGACGGGGCCAACATGAACGCGCAGGTGGGTTTGACATCCCCGGGGACGCTGGGAGCCGATGTCTGCCACCTGAACCTGCACAAGACTTTCTGCATCCCTCACGGCGGAGGCGGTCCGGGTGTTGGTCCGGTGTGCGTGGCGGCGCACTTGGTGGACTTCCTGCCGGGCCACGCGGTGGTGAACCTGGGCGGGGAGGATCCGATCGGGGCCGTCAGTGCGGCCCCTTGGGGCAGCGCCTCGATCTGCGTCATCTCATGGATGTACATCCAGATGATGGGCACGGCGGGACTGAATGCGGCGACCCGGGTGGCGATCCTGAATGCGAACTACATCGCCCAACGCTTGGAGCCCTATTTCCCGACCCTCTACCGGGCCAATGGATGTGTCGCGCATGAGTGCATCCTCGATCTGCGGCAGTTCAAGAAGGTCACCGCCGAGGATGTCGCCAAGCGGTTGATGGATTACGGGTTCCATGCCCCGACCCTGAGTTGGCCGGTGGCGGGCACCTTGATGGTCGAACCGACCGAGTCGGAGCCCCGCGCCGAACTCGACCGCTTCTGCGAGGCCATGATCGCCATCCACGCCGAGATCCTGGAGGTGGAAAGCGGACAAGTGGACGCGAAGAACAACCTGCTCAAGAACGCACCGCACACGGCCGACCAGATCGCGTCGGATCCGTGGGATCGCCCCTACAGTCGCGAGCGGGCCGCCTTCCCGGTTCCCGGACTCAAGGAGTTCAAGTTCTGGCCCGCCTCGGGGCGCGTCGACAATGTGTTCGGCGACCGGAATCTGGTCTGCTCTTGCGCTGGCATGGAGGCCTACGGTGGCGATGCAGGGACACGCTGATCGTCCCGCTTCCGACGGCCACGACGGACTCGAAGACCGCCCCAAGGGGCGGTCTTTTTCATGCGGGTGCCGCCGTCGGGACGGAAACAGGAGACCTTCGGAGCACGGCTCTTCCTTGAGCGGGAAGGGGAGGGTGACCTCGATGCGGTCGCCTTGGTGGGATCCGGGGAGTCGCTGCTGGAGGGCCCAGAACGGGACTGGCTCCGGTGTCGATGTGCTATCGCGGGAACCGGAGCACGAGGAAAACAGATCGCAGATCGATGGATCCCTGTTCAGATCCGGGAAACGGGAAACGGGAAACGGGAGAAGTCCGGCCGAAGTGAATTTCGAGGATGGTGCGC
>CAYLTF010000214.1:0-3387 GCA_964386625.1 uncultured Akkermansia sp.
TGGGGAGTCACCAGCGGCGTGGCGTGGAGCACCTTGGGCGACACGGGCAGGTAACCCTTGGCCATGCCCTGCGGGTCGGCGGCCAGCCGGTCGGCCAGCGCTCCGACCTCGTCAGCCGCCCCTGCGGCCACGATCACCAGGTTGTGCGTCATGAGGTCGGGGTTCTCGAAGACCAGCCGCACCGGGGAGCCGGCCGTCACGCGCAGTTCTCGGGGCACGAAGCGCAGGCCGGCGGCCGCCTGCACCCGCAGCAGCGGGCCGGAGCTGCGTTCGACCGCGTCCCATGCCTGCGCCAGCTGGCCCAGGGTCGCGGCGTCGCCAGCGAGTTGGATCCGCGTCAGCGGCGCCCCGAGTGCATCGCACAGGAAGACACCGGGAGGGCGGCCACCCAGGTTGCGGAAGGCCACCTCGATGCGGTTGACGCCGGGTTGCAGGTCGAGCTGGACCTGCTGCTCGCTGCTCCACTGCGAATCATGGGAGAGCCGCTGGACGCCGTTGACGGTGATGTCCAGGAAGCCGTGCTTCACCGACAGCGTTGCCGGCTGGGCGACTTCGCTGCGGACGAAGGTCCGGTAGAGGCCGGCCCCGGTGCGCGAACGGTCGGGCGACTCGGCATCCCAGGCGCGCGGCTCGGACGATCCCTGGGCCCCGAGCCATTGCCAGTGCCGCAGCCGGGTGCCGGGGGCGATCTCCAGCACCGGCACGCTGCGACCGCGGGCCGGTTGGGTGCCGTGGCGGAGGTCGGCGACCATGCGCATCACGTCGGCATGGGGCTGGGCCTGCGGGAGGCTTCCGAGCGAGCGCTCGACCTCGGGCATCGTCGGGCGCAGGTGGGCCACCGCGTCCACCACTTCCATCTGCACCCGGGGGTGCGGGTCGGCGGCGGCCGTCTGCAGCACGTCGCTCACTCCGACGAGCCGGTCGGCCTGATAGCGCGTCAGGCGCACGGCGGCGGCGCGGTGCAGGGGCGATGGATCCATGCGCAGGGAGTCCAGCCACGCCGGCCGGACTTCGCCAAAACTCTCGGCCACGAACACGGCCTCCAGCAGCGCCTGGCCGTTGTTCGCATGGGCGGCCGCCCAGCGGTCCAGTGCCTTGAGTGCGGCGGGTCCACGGCGGCGCAGCTCCAGGCGGGCGTGCTTGCGGACGAGGTCCTGCCCGTGGGTGAGCAAGTCGAGCAGACTCGGGATCCGCGCTCCCTCGATCTTCGGCCATTGGCGGACCACCGGTCGCGCGGTGTGGACGATGCGCCAGATGCGGCCCTTGTCATGGTTCCAGCGCACGTCGCGCATCGGGTGCTGTGCGTGGCCGATGATGGCGCTGCTGAAGTCCGAGACGTAGAGCGCCCCGTCCATGCCGAACTCCACGTCCACCGGGCGGAAGGCCGCGTTCTTGGAGGAGACCAGGTCGAGTCGTCCGCCGCCCCGGACCATGCCCTGGCTGAAGTCGAACCGGGTGAGGGACACCACGTAGGGCCCGATGCAGGCGGCCGAGGCCATGCCCTGCTGGTACTCGTCGGGGAAGTTCGGGCTCGAGACGCTGGCGGCGGCGCTGCCCTTGCCGTAGCCCACGGTCTGGGCATGGGCGAAGGGGTGGTAGATGCCCAGCGGGGTCCACGTCAGCGGCAGCCCGTCGAGGACCAGTCCGTCGCCGTACATCTGGAAGACGTTGCCGGTCCGGTCGAAGGTCACCTTCCAGGGGTTCGGCGTGATGCTCTGCCATTCCGGATCGATGCGGCCGGTGCGGGGGTTCCGCCGGTAGGTGGTGGAATCCACGCCGCGCACGGGGCCGAACGGCGTCTCGAACTGGGAGCGGTGGAAGACGCCGTCGCTGAACCACACCGCGCCGGTGGGGTCGGTGGCCATCATGCCGCCGTGGTGCGAGTCGGTGAGGTCGAGACCTCGGAGCCACTCGGTCTTCCGGTCGGCGCGGCCATCGCCGTCGGTGTCCTGCAGCAGCCAGTGGCGGGATTGCTCCGAGACCAGCACGCCGTCGGCCGTGAAGGCGACCCCATCCAGCGCATCGAACCCGGAGGCGAAGACCGTGAGCGTGTCGGCCTGGCCGTCGCGGTTGGTGTCTTCGAGCACCACGAGCTGATCCTCGCGGGGCTGGCCCGGCAGCGTGTGCGGGAAGCTGGGCATGGTGACCACCCAGAGTCGGCCCCGGGCGTCGAAGGCGATTTGCACCGGCGCGCGCAGGGCGGGGAATCGCTCCTCGGAGGCGAAGAGGTTCACCGCGTACCCGGGGGCGACCTGGAACCCGGCCTGCATCTCGGCGGGCGATTTCACGATGCCCACGCTGTGGGTCGATCCGCCTGAGGCTGGCACGGGCGGCGGGGCCAGGGCGATGAAGGGCGCATCGGCGAAGCGGGCGACCGGGCTGGTGGCGAGGTGCTGCACCAGGGCGTCAGCCTTCTCGATGCGCTTCAGGTAGAGGGGGATCTCGGCCTCGCGCTCCTCGGCCCGTTTGCGCTGGCCGTAGTACAGGATGCCGTTCTTCGGCCGGACGACCTCGGCCACGAAGTCGGCCAGTTGCGACGAGGCGGCCGCGACCTCCTTCAGGCGGTCCGCGCGGACCCTCTCCAAGGCCGGGCCACCGACGATCGCCTCGGCGACGATCCGGGCGACGAGGCGGTTGCCGGCGTCGTTCAAGTGCAGCCCGTCGGTGGTCAGCGGTGTCCTGGCCTTCGCGAAGGCGTCCCGGCTCGGGCCGAACAGGTCCACGAACTGTGCCCGGTGAGCGGTCGCGGCCTCCCGGAGGGCCTGGGCGTAGAGGGCGATGTCGGCATTCCGGTCGGAGGCCTTGGGCCCGGGATGTCCCGCCTCCACCGCCGTGGGTGACAGCACCAGCAGTCGGGCTCCCGGGTGCAACCGTTCCAGTTGGCCCAGCAACACTTCCAGTTGCGAGCGGAACTCTGGCAGCCCCTTCGGTCCGGCGAAGGCCTCGTTCATCCCGTAGCCCATCACCACCACCCGCGCGGGCCACAGGGCCAGCAGGGACTTCATGTGGTCGGCATAGCCCTCGGCCCGCAGACGGTGCCCGACCTCGTCTCCGGTCCAGGCGAAGCTGCGGAAATGCACCGGCCGGTTTGTGTCGGCCAAGTGGATCCAGGCCTGCAGCTCGCCGTGTTCGAGCAGGCGTTCGACCAGCGAATTGCCGTGGAACACCAGGGTGTCGTCGCGGCCCAGGGGCAGGGGGGCTGATGGGCTGGGAGCCGAAGCGGGCAGGGCGGACGCGCCTTGGCCGAAGGCCGGGCCGCCGGCGACGCCGGTCGCGATCAGGCTGGCGAACGACAAGAGGCCGACGAGGGACAGGGAGCGGTGGAGCCGGTGCATGGAATGCCGGAAGGGTCGGGTTTCGAATCCGGCCGGCAAGCACGGAGCGATC
>CAYLTF010000215.1:0-3384 GCA_964386625.1 uncultured Akkermansia sp.
CGGAATGGCATCGCACTCAACGCAGCCTCGCCTTGATCCTCGGCACCGAGTTCGCCCGGCACCGACCCCGGCTGGGCCGGACGTTGGCCCTGCGGGTCGGTCCGCTGCGGACCCTCCACCATCAGCAGATCTCACTGCTGCGCCAGTGGCGGACGTTGATCAAGGCCGGCGACCTGGAAGGTGCCCAGGCGCGCCTGCCGGAGCTTCTGCTCACGATCAACGCCATCGCCAGCGGCCTCAGGACCACCGGCTGACGGAGCGCCGTCTGCTAGGGCTTGCCGTGCCCGTGGAAATCATGGCGGAGGGCCGCGGCCCCGGGTTGGCGCCCCCGCCTGCGGCTGCGGCCCCGATGGTGGTCTACCCGGTGGAGTTGCGCCTTGGCATTGGAGCCGCCTCCGCCGGCCGGGGTGGAGTGGGAGCAACGGTGGTTCACGGACGGGTGTCCGCAGCGGATGTGGATGGGTTGCATGGTGGATAGGACGATGTTCTGGAGTCGTCCGGCCTCGATGGCGGGGTCGGATTCGACCTTCATCGTGCCCGTCCACAGGGCATGCTCCATTCGGGCTTTTCACCCATCCGGATCCGGGGCATTGCCGGAGCGGGATGAGAAAGGTCCGCGCTCCGGCTTCGGGTGGTCTCCGGGTTGACCGATCCCGGAGGTTAGGATGCGTCCTTGAGAGTCAGCCAGCAGCAGCGTTCCTCCATCTCCGGGACACCGGCGGCCTGGAAGCGGGGGTTCCCTTCCTCGGCCCGCACCGCGAGGGTCTCGATGGAGAACCGATCGCCGAAGAGCCTCTCGATGGTGTCGGCATCCACCGACCAGGGCGGGCCGTCGACCCGGGATTGGTCGTAGGCGAAGGCGATGAGCAGGATGTGGCCCCCCGGACGGAGCAGTCGGACCAGACCGTCGACGTAGCGTCGGCGACAGGCCGGATCGAGGGCGACGAGGGCCGCGCGGTCGAAGACGACATCGACGGGGCCGCCCAGGTGCGCCGCATCGAGGTTCAGCGCATCTCCCTGGAGGACGCTCAGTCCCGGGGTCCGGTGACATTCGTAGCGGCTGTCGCCTTCGCCGCGGTGCTCGGTCCGCGCCGCGAGGTTCTGTTCCCGCAGGAAGTCGCGGACCGCGCTGGCCACGAATTCGCAGCCGATGACCTCGTGCCCCTGGTCCCGCAGCCACACCAGGTCGACCGTCTTTCCACACAGCGGCACATACACCCGTGCCGCGGCCGGAAACCGCCGCGCCGCGGCCACCAGCCAGTCATGGGGTTGGCCCAGGTGGAATCCGATCTGCCCTTGCCGCCATCGATCGTTCCAGAATTCGTGCTTCATGCCCCGTCCGGATGGGATCATCGGAGTCCGTGCCTGAACAGACCGGAAGCCGAGGGCTCCTTGGAAAAAAACAAAAACCAGCGTAACCCAATCGTGGCGGCATCAGTCTCGACGCCGGGCAGAAGGTTGCCCTGTCCATGAAACTGAGCCTCTTCAGCGACTATTCGCTTCGGGTCCTCATCTACGCCTCGCTGAGAGACGGGTTGTTCCAACTCCAGGATGTCTCCAAGGCCTACGGCATCTCCCGCAACCACCTGGCCCAGGTGGTGCATCGGTTGGGGCAGTTGGGCTATCTGGAGACCCGTCGGGGTCGGGGTGGCGGGTGTCGCCTGGCCAAGCTGCCCGCCGAGGTGCGCCTGGGCCGCCTCCTCCGTCAGACCGAGGATCATCCGGCGATCATCGAATGCTTCGACCCGGCCACCAACACCTGCACTCTGGCGAGCTGCTGCAAGCTGAAGGGGGCCTTGGGCGAGGCGGTCGGCGCGTTCTACGGAACGCTCGACCAATACACCCTGGCCGATGTGGCGCTGGGTCCCGAGCGCGAGGCGGTCACCCGCATCCTCTTCTCCCAGGCCTCCTGAGAGGGGGCGGGCGATGGGGTCGGCCCTTGGGGCCCTGATCCTGGGGATCCCGAGGTCCCGGGCCCCGGGTCGATCACCCCGTCAGCGCGTTCCCCAATCCGGCTTGCCGTCCCGGTCGGCATCCAATGCTGCCAGATCGAGGAAGACATAGGGCCGTTGATAGGCCTCCTGGGTCCCTCCGGCGTAGCTGACCCAGAGGCGCAGGGCGGTGGCATCGAACACCGCGTTCATCACGTTGCCCCCACGGATGGGGATCCGGTTGGCCAGCGCGATGAGCCTGGGCCCGTTCAGCCTCCCCCGTTCGGACTGGAGCGTCGGAAAGGCTCCACGCCCCTCGTCATGGTACACCACGCAGGAGAGGACCTGGGGCGCGAGTTCGTCGGCCGCGTCGTTGTCCTTCCACAGGTCGATCTCCGGGCGGCTCCGACCGCCTCCGGTATGGGCGCGGATCTTCACCGACCTCCGCTCGGTCCGCCCGTCCCCGAAGACGAAATGGTAGGCCTTGGTCGGCGGCACCTTGCCGAACTGGTCGAGCGCCTGGCCCAGCGACCCGGCGTCGAAGAGGATCGATCGGAACCACGAGGTGAAATGCGGCGCGTGCAGGTTGTAGGGCCTCTCCTTGGCGGAGGCATCGCCGATCTCGGAGAGGACGACCCCCCGGGCGTTCATGCCGCAGTGGGCTCCGATGAACCCGGCGAAGGAGGGCGTGGCATGGGCGATCCCCTGGTCGGGGACGTACACCACCAGCACCGGGAATTCATGCGCGCCGGCCTTGAGCGACCAGTCGAGGTTGCGCGTCTGGTAGAGATGGCCGTCTTCGGTGGCCTCGCCCCAGGCGGCGATGCTGCTGCAGGAATACGGCATCAACAGCGGCAGGCAGTGGATGTGCTGGAGCAATCGCACCGGTTGTCCGCTTCCTTCGGCCAAGCCGGCCAGTTGTTGATGGATCCGGGGGTCGGTGTATCCGGAGGTGGTGGCCCAGGTCTGGTCGAGCGCCTCGTCGCTCATCTGGAGCTCCCGCTTGAAGCCCGCCACCGTCGCCGGGGCCAGTCGGGCGATTTCCTCCCGCATCAGCCGCCCCAGGTGCCAACCCATCTGGAAGGGCGTGCCCCGGACCACCGCGACCGGCACCCGGGCCACCCCGTTGGTGAGGCTCAGGCGATGGCCCGATCCGCCGGGATTCGTGGGGCCGGACACCGATGCCGCAGGGCGCTCTTGCGGGCCGGAACCCCCGCGAATGTTGGCATCCTTGGGTGATTCCGCGGCGAGGGAGCCGGTGAGCAGCGTGGCGGCCAGCAGGGTGGAGCCGAGCGTTTGCCCCGCGAGGCGGGCGATCGGGGATGGGGATGGGGACGGGGACGGGGACTCGTACATGGGAACAGGGAGGGTATCCCGGACACTGCCCCCTCAAGGCTTCGGACGCCAGCAGGGGATTCCGGTGGCGGCCACCGTCGCGGCCAGGCGCAGCGCC
>CAYLTF010000216.1:0-3325 GCA_964386625.1 uncultured Akkermansia sp.
ATCCGGGTTCCGACTTGGAGCGCAACCGGTACCACGGCCTTCCCCCACAAATCCGTGCCTTGCGTGGCGGGGCGGGGTCTGGCATTTGTTGAGGGTCGAAGTGCCATGCGTTCCAAGCCCTCCATTCAGGCGATCGGGTTGATCGGGCGGATCGGAATCCGGAAGATTCCGGGACGATCCGAAGGCCGGCACTGTTGAACGCCTGGGAAGAAACCCCGTTCCGCACGCCGGAACGGGGTTTTTTGATTCCCACCCCATCCGACTTCAGGGCCGAATTCAGGACACCACGACAGAGACCTCATTCATGAAGCCAAAGCAGATCGAAATCTACGACACCACGCTCCGGGATGGTTCCCAGGGCGAGGGCATCAATTTCTCGCTCGCCGACAAGCTGCGGATCGCCGAGCGGCTCGATCAGTTCGGGGTCCACACCATCGAGGGCGGCTGGCCAGGCTCCAATCCGAAGGACCTCGAGTTCTTCAAGCAGGCCGCACGCCGCAAGTGGAAGAACGCCCGCATCGCCAGCTTCGGCTTCACCCGCCGCAAGGGCGTGTCGGTCGAGAACGACGAGCAAATCCGCATGCTGCTCGATGCCGAGACCCCGGTGATCACCATCGTGGGCAAGACGTGGCTGCTGCACGTCACCGAGGTGCTCCGGGCCAAGCCCGACGAGAACCTCGGCATGATCGGCGACACGATCCGCTTCCTCAAAGACCACGGGAAGACCGTGGTGTACGACGCCGAGCACAGCTTCGACGGCTTCAAGGACCAGCCCGACTACGCGCTGGCCACCTGGCAGGCCGCCGAGCAGGCCGGGGCCGATGTCATCTGCCTGTGCGACACCAACGGCGGATGCCTGCCGTCGGAGATCGCCCGGATCACCGCCTTCGCCAAGGGCAAGCTCAGCACGGCCATCGGCATCCACACCCACAACGATTGCGGCCTGGGCGTGGCCAACGGCATCGCCGCCCTCGAGGCCGGCGCGACCCAGATCCAGGGCGTGATCAACGGCTACGGCGAGCGCACGGGCAACTGCAACCTCACCAGCGTGATCCCCATCGTGCAGTTCAAGATGGGGCTGCGCGGCGTGCCGGCCAAGTCGCTGCCCAAGCTCAAGGAGCTGTCGGAGTTCGTGGACGGTGTCGCGAACATGCGCCACGACCCGCGCCAGCCGTGGGTCGGCCAGACGGCCTTCGCGCACAAGGGCGGCATCCACGTGCACGCCATCGAACGGGTGGCCCGCAGCTACGAGCACATCACGCCGGAGTCGGTGGGCAACCACCGCCGCGTGCTCGTGAGCGACATGTCCGGCCGGACCAACATCTTGGTCAAGGCCGCCGAGCTGGGCTTCAAGTTGGCGGCAAACCAGCCCGAGACCCAGGCCATCACGGCCAAGATCAAGGACCGCGAGAACGCCGGCTACGAGTACGAGGCGGCCGAGGCGTCGCTGGCCCTGCTCATCCGCGGGGTGCTCGACCACAACCCGGAACTGCTCTTCACCGTCGATGGGTATCACGTGTCGATGCGCGGCAATGGGCCGCAGTCGGTGTGCGAGGCCACGGTCAAGGTTCGGGTCGGCAATCAAGTGCACCACACGGTCGCCGAGGGCGACGGTCCGGTGAACGCCCTGGATGGGGCTCTGCGATCGGCGCTGGCCAAGTCGTTCCCCAAGATCCGCTCGCTGGCGCTCACCGACTACAAGGTGCGCATCCTCGACGGCGTGGCCGGCACCGGGGCCAAGACCCGCGTGCTCATCCAGAGCACCGACGGCAAGCGCGAGTGGGGCACGGTGGGCGTCAGCGAGAACATCATCACCGCTTCGCTCGAGGCGCTGGTGGACTCCATGGAGTACGCCCTCCTCAACAAATAGCCCCCGGGCCAGAGCCTGTGTTTGCCAAAGCACGGCCGGCCGCATAGCTATTGGTGCCGGCGGTCCGGAGATCGGGCCGCCGAAGTCGGCGTCGGGCGCGTGGTGGAATTGGCAGACACGATGGACTTAGGATCCATTGGCGAAAGCCGTGCAGGTTCAAGTCCTGTCGCGCCCACCACTCCGACCTCTCGGCAGACTCGGCAGACGCATCGACTTTCCCCTCCAGCACCAGCACCACGGATGAACGCCCACGGGAACCCGAACCGACGACCCTCCACCGTTTCCGCGGCGCAGGCCTCGGCCCTGCCCTTGGCGCTGCTGCTGGCCGGGTGCGGTCCCTCCGGAGAGCGGGCGCTCATCGAGGGAGACCGATTGTTGCAACTCGGCAAGGCCGCCGAGGCGGTCCCGCTGCTGGAACGGGCGGCGCAAGGCCTCCCGCAGAACGCCCCGGCCCTCAACCACCTGGGGCTCGCCTACCACGCGATCGGCAAAACGAACGAGGCCCGGCGCGCCTACCTGAGGGCGCTGGAGATCGATCGCAACCGCATCGAGGCCACCTACAACCTGGCCATCACCCACCTGGAGCGTGGCGAGTTGCTGGAGGCCGAGAAGGGATTCCGGGCCTACCTCATCGCCCACCCGGGCGACGCCGCCGTGCTCGGGGCGCTCGCCCAATTGCAATACCAGGCCGGTCGATGGGATGATGCCGAACGCTCCCTCGCGGCGATCCAACCGCCCCAGGCCGTCGGTGCCGATGGCTGGAACACCCGGGGCGTGCTCTGCCTGCGCAAGCGCCGGTTCAAGGATGCCGCCGCCTGCTTCCAATACGCCCTGAGCCTCGACCCGAGCGCCGCCGCGCCGCGCTTCAACCTCGGCGTCACGCATCAACTGCAGGGCGATCGGCGCACCGCTGCGGCACAGTACCGCCAGTGGCTGGCGACGGCTCCGGCTTCGGCACAGGCATCGGTGGTGCAGGAGCTGATCCGCCAGTGGGAAACCCCTCCGCCCCCAACGGCACCTGTGGCCCCCTTGGCGCCGATGGGCACCAATGCCCCCGCGCCGCTGGTGCAGCCGAAGCCCATCCGCCCGGCCGTGCCGGGATCGCGGACCAATGTCGTGGCCGAGGCCAACCGACCTGCGCCTGCCTCGCCCGCCGCTGCCCTGACGGTCGCCGCCGCCGGCTCGGCCACGGCTCCGGCGTCGCGGGTTCCCGAGGCCACCGCGCCCGCCACCGCACCAGCACCCGTTGCTGCTCCGGTGCCGCCCCCGCAAATCGCCCCGCCGCCGCCGCTCCAGGTGGTGAATGTGCAGGAGGATCCCCCGCTGCGGCCGGCCCAGGATGACCCGCCGGCGAAACCCGTATCCCCGGCAATCACGACACCTCCGGCGGCGACTTCGCCCCAGGCCAAGCCCGTGACGGCCGAGACTCCGGTCGCGAGCGTGAACCCGGGCTCG
>CAYLTF010000217.1:0-3317 GCA_964386625.1 uncultured Akkermansia sp.
CGCTCGCAGGGAAGCTCGGGGGAGGATCGGCCTTCGCGCGGGGCGCGAGGGGAGGGTTGATCGCTTCCAGAGCTCGCTCCGGACCGGTCCCGCTGCCGCCTTGGGACGATCGGTGTCACCGGGCGACTGAGGGGAGCGAGGGTTCGGAGGTGTTGCGGTCAGTGGCGGCGGGTGGCGTAGGTGCGGATGACCGGGCCGGGCAGGCTGATGGAGTAGGTGCTGCCGTCAGGGAGGACCGCGCAGTGGATGGGGTGGGCGGTGCCGGGGCGGGGGTTGGCGATGAACTCGTCGGGGATGTTGTTGGTGGCTCCGTCGGGCCGGCGATTCCGGTGCAACTGATACTGCGCCTCGAGGCGCGGGAGACTCCGCAAGGTGGCCAGGACCTCACCGGCGGTGCCCTTGGTGGGGCCGTTGTTCATGACGGTGACGGTGGGGTTGAGGACGGCGAGCAACCGGGGGTGGTTGCTGACGTCGAGCCCATGGTGGGTGACCTGGAAGAGGTCCACTTCGGGGACCCGGACCTGAGGCCAGATCAACTGGGTCTCGGCATTCCAGGTGAGGTCGCCGCCGTCGAAGAAGCGGAAGTTCCCGAACTCGAGGATCCAGGCCGAGCTGTTGGCGTTGTCGGAGGTGTCCGGGGCTTTGAGTGCCGGGGCGGATCCTTCGGCTTTGCGGGTGGGATACAGGCCCTCGGCCGGTTTCTGACGGGCGATGACGCAGCGCAGCGACAGGGGCGTCTTGCCGGTGGCCAAGGGCAGGGAGAGGCCGGGCTCGACGCGGTGACGCTGGTCGACCGGCATGGTGCGGTAGGGCTTGCTGGTGAGGGGCCAGGTGGAGTTGCGGTTGCCATCGGGATCGGCGTCGGTGAGGCCGTTGTCCCAGAGATTCTTGATGGGCACCTGGGCGGCGATCTCGGCCGCGCCACCGAAATGGTCGATGTGCAGGTGGGTGACGATGAGGTGGTCGAGCTGTTTCAGGCCGGCGGTTTGCGTGAGCACCTGGAGGATGCGGGCCGAGTCGCGGCCGCCCGGGTTGCCGGAGTCGATGAGGATGCTCTCGCCCTGCGGGGTGACGATGAGGGTGGAACCGCCGCCGTCGGAGTCGCACCACCAGATGTCCAGTCTGCCATCGGCCTTGCCGGCGGTCAGGGAAAGGGTGAGGGACGGCATGAGGGCCAGGCCGAGAGCGAGGGTGCGCAGGAAGGACATGGATGGAACCCTAACGGTCGGCCCGGCGGAATCCCAGCCTGCGAGTGACGTCCCGGTGGGATCGGGATCCTCGGTCATCGCGAGCAGACTGGGCCAAATCCCGTGGGATCCCCGGGGCCGATTTAATGGTTCCCCGCGCCGAGGGGTTTCCTAGTCTTCGCCGCATGTCGAACCAAGTTCGGGTGGCGGTGATCGGGACCGGGTCGCTGGGCAAGGAGCACGCACGCATCTACGCCGACCTCGCCAAGGCCGGTCAGGCGGAGTTCGCGGGCGTGTTCGACGCCAACCCAGAGGCGGCCCGCACCCATGCGGCCCGTTGGGGTGTGCGTGCCTTCACCTCGGTGGCCGAGGCCGCATCGGCCAGCGATGCGCTGAGCGTGGTGACTCCCACGGTGACCCACCACGCCATCGCCCGCGAATTGCTCGGACTGGGACGGCATGTGTTGGTGGAGAAGCCGATGACGGACAATTCCGAACAGGCTCAGGAACTCGTCAGGCTGGCGCAGGAAAAAGGGCTCGTGTTGCAGGTGGGGCATGTGGAGCGGTTCAACCCGGTGTTCAGCTATCTGGAGCAGGCGGCCCCGTTCCCGAAGTTCATCGAATGCCACCGCTTGTCGCCATTTCCGGCGCGCAGCACCGACATCGGCGTGGTGCTCGACCTGATGATCCACGATCTCGATGTGGTGATGGCCTTCGTGAAGTCGCCCGTGGTTTCGGTGGATGCGGTGGGAATCCCGGTGCTGAGCCGCAGCGAGGACATCGCCAATGCGCGCCTCCGCTTCGCCAACGGTTGCGTGGCCAACCTCACGGCCAGCCGGATCAGCCCGGAGCGGATGCGCAAGATCCGGGTCTTCAGCGGCGGGGATCACCCGGTGTACATCAGCCTCGATTACCGGGTGCAGGAGGGCTTCCTGTATCGCCTCGCCCGGGACGGGGAAGAGGAGAGTTCGCTGCTGCGCAAGCTGCTGGCGGCCAAGGAATCGACGATCGTGAGCGAGTTCGCCGGCAAGCGGATCGTCCGCGAGCCGGTGCCCATCAACAAGGACGAGCCGTTGAGGCTGGAGTTGTCGGACTTCGTGGCCTGTGTCCGGGAACGACAGACACCCAAGGTGAGCGGCGCCCAGGCGAAGGCGGCATTGGATGTGGCGTTCGAGATCGTGCGGCAAATCCAGGCATCGCCGTGATCGAAGTCTGCCCGGTGCCCGGTGATCGATGTCCTGCGAAGGAAGCGTCCCGGTGAATCCGCCATGGCCTCGGCCATGGTTCCCCAGAGTGGGGAGAGAATGGTGTCTTGGAAGGGCTGTAAGCCGAATTCTGTCTTCCTGGCTTGCGCCAGGGAGAGAGTCATTTCTCTGAGCGACCGATACCCGGAACCCGACCGGCTTGCGCCGATGCGATGCGGGCCGCATCACAGGTTCCCTATTTGGTCTTGCTCCCGGGGAGGTTTGCCATGCCCCGCTTCTTGCGTCGCGAGCGGTGGTCTCTTAAACCGCCTTTTCACCCTTACCCGCACCTTTCGGCGCGGGCGGTATCTTCTCTGTGGCACTGTCTGTCGGCCACGCCTTACGTCGTGACCTCCCGCGTGTATCTCCGGCCTGACCGGAGTTACGCGGCCCCGCGCCCTATGGAGTTCGGACTTTCCTCCCGCGACTGCCGCCGCGAGCGACCCTCCGCCCTTCCAAGACGCCTGCAAGGTGGGCGATGGAATCGGGTCTGGCGAGTCGGCATTTTGCCCATGTGTCGCCGGGAGGAGGCGAAGTGCCGTGAGGGGCGCTCTGGTACTTGCCCCATGGGCGGAGGCAGTTTGGCAAAAACGGTTGGGTTTCGAGCAGGAATGGTTGCGGTTTCCGGCGGATTGTGGATCAAATTGAAGCCAAGCAACCCGTCGAATCCCTCGGCGGTGTGGCATCGATCAACAACTCACTCACAGAACCCATGAAGACCCTCAAATTGTCCGTGATGCTCGCCCTCGCCTCCGTCGTGTTCGGGGCCGCTTCGCTGTCCGCCGAGTCCCCGCGCGCCGCCGCCAATGCTCCGGCCAAGTCGGCCAAGGGCAAGTGCGACGCCAAGGGTGGCTCCTGCTGCAAGAAGGACTGCAAGAAGTAAGCC
>CAYLTF010000218.1:0-3313 GCA_964386625.1 uncultured Akkermansia sp.
AGCCGTACAGGTTGTCGAACTTCGACTTGGTGACCGAGTCGTTCACGTTGATCGCGGGGACCAGGAGCTTGCCCTGCTCGGCGAACTTGTAGAGGCGGTGCACGCCCGTGGTGGTCTCCTCGGAGACGCCGCGCCAGGCCTGGACGATCTTGGTCCAGATGCCCGGCTTCTCCTTGGCCACGCGCTTGAGGAGGTTCTTGATGACCTGCTCCTCGTGCGAGCCGCTCTTGCTGTGGACCCACTTGTCGCCCTGCTCGAGCTCGTAGCCCTTGTGGATGAGCAGGGTCACGTCGCCGCCGTCGTCGACCACCAGCTCGGGGCCCTGGTCGCCGGGGTGCAGCACGGCCTTGAGGGTCAGCTCCCAGTACTCCTCGAGCGTCTCGCCCTTCCAGGCGAACACGGGAGTGCCGGTCGCGGCGATGGCCGCGGCGGCGTGGTCCTGGGTCGAGAAGATGTTGCACGAGGCCCAGCGCACCTTGGCGCCGAGGTCCACCAGCGTCTCGATGAGCACCGCCGTCTGGATGGTCATGTGCAGCGACCCGGTGATGCGCACACCCTTCAGGGGCTTCTGCTTGGCGTACTTCTTGCGCACGGCCATCAGGCCGGGCATCTCGTGCTCGGCGACGTCGATCTCCTTCCGGCCCCAGTCGGCCAGGGCGATGTCGCGGACGATGTAGTCCTTGCCGGAGGGGGTGTTCGCGGCGAAGGCGCCGAGGTTGGGCAGCGCGGCGGCCACGTCGGCGAGGGCGGTGGCGGCGGCGGATTTCTTGGCTTTGGCCATGGAATGGATTCTTGGGGGATGTCGGGAACAGAGGCGGGTTACTTCACGGCCTTCTGCAGCGCCTTGACCTTGTCGACAGCCTCCCAGGTGAGGTCCTTGTCGTCCTTGCCGAAGTGGCCGTAGTTGGTGGTCTTGGAGTAGATCGGGCGGAGGAGCTTGAGCTGGCTGACGATGTCGGCCGGCTTGAAGCTGAACACCTCCTCGACCGCGGCGGTGATCGCGGCGTCGGTGAGGCCTTCCTTGGCGGTGCCGAAGGTGTTGACGTACACGCTGACGGGGTCGGGATAGCCGATGGCGTAGGCGAACTGGATCTCGGCGCGGTCGGCCAGGCCGGCGGCGACGATGTTCTTGGCCACGTAGCGGCCCATGTAGGCGGCCGAGCGGTCGACCTTGGAGGGATCCTTGCCCGAGAAGGCGCCGCCGCCGTGGCGGCCGAACCCGCCGTAGCTGTCGACGATGATCTTGCGGCCGGTCAGGCCGGTGTCGCCCTGGGGCCCGCCCACCACGAAGCGGCCGGTGGGGTTGATCAGGAAGAGGGTGTCCTTGGTGAGCAGGTTCTTGGGCAGCACCTTCTTGATGACCTCCTCGATGCAGAACTCCTCGATCGTGGCGTGATCGACGTCGGCGGCGTGCTGGGTGGAGATCACCACGTTGGAAATGGCCACCGGGCGGTCGTTCTCATACACCACGGAGACCTGCGACTTGGCGTCGGGGCGCAGCCACGGGGCGGCTTTGCCGGCCTTGCGGATCTGGGTGAGCTTCCGGCCCAGGCGGTGGGCGAACATGATCGGCGCGGGCATCAGCTCGGGCGTCTCGTTGCTCGCGTAACCGAACATCAGGCCCTGGTCGCCGGCGCCCTGCTCGGCCTTCTTCTTGCCCTTGGCGGCCTTGGCATCCACGCCCTGGGCGATGTCGGGCGACTGCTGGGTGACGTACACGTTCACCATCACCTTGTCGGCGTGGAACACGTCGTCGTCGTTCACGTAGCCGATCTCGCGGATGGCCTCGCGGGCGAGCTTCACGAAGTCGAGCTTGGCCTTCGTGGTGATCTCACCGCCGACCACGGCGATGTTGGACTTCACGTAGGTCTCGCAGGCGACGCGGCTGAACTTGTCCTGCGCGAGGCAGGCGTCCAGGACGGCGTCGGAGATCGTGTCGGCGACCTTGTCGGGATGGCCCTCGCCGACGGACTCGGACGAGAAGATGAAGCGATTGCTCATGAACGTGGAAGAACGGGGGTTTGCTGTCGGAATGGAACGTATTGACGAATCAGGATCCGATGATGCGTGACTTTCGCCCCCGGTCAACGGGGTTTTTGCGGAGTGTTCTGTCGTCGGGACGGGACGGGAGCCGATCCGGGGGGCTGAGCCGAGGCCGGGGGGCGTCACTCCGGGACGATCTCGATGAACCGGGGATGCTCGCGGTGCCTCGGTGGCTTCGGGGAGATGCCCAGGGCGTGATTCAAGGTGGTCGGCTCACCCAAGGCCCAGTGGACCAACACGGCGATCCCAAGGCAGGCCAGCAGCGTCCACCGGAACCGGAACCTCGTCCGCCAGGACACCAAGGCGGCGATGGCGACGGTCATCAGCAGGTCCAGGAGGGCGACGTTCAGGAACCGAAGATCGTGGATGCTGTTCATGGACACAGGCCTCGGGGAGCGCCAGGCAGTCGAGGAGACGGAACGGCGCGGCAAGATCCAGGACCGGGCGCCGGCCCATTTCGTTCTGTCCCAACGTTGAACCAGGCTCCCTGGTCTGAGCAATCCCGTGCGGGCTCCGCCCCCGGACATCGGGGGATGCCGACTCTCCGGGCTGGCTGGGCATCGGTATCCGCCCGAGGGCGTTGCGGCCCGGGATGCCGGGAACGGATTCCCGGAAGCGATGGGGCCGGAGGCCCAGGGCATTCCCCGGTTCCTCCGGCCATTGCGTGGCGACCTCCGCCCGATTCTTCGGACACACCGGCCGAACCGGGCCCGTCACCATGGGTAGGTGAAATCGAGCGGTTCGGGCGGCAGGATCCGGTACATCCGCATCACCGAGGCGTCGAAGGAATCGAAGGCGGTGCGCTCGACATCGGAACCCTCGAAGGTCCAGTAGGGCTGCCACGGACCGGCCGCGCCCGCGTCGGAATATTCGAGCCGCACCTGATAGCCGCGCGGCACCGTCGTCGTCAGCGCCACGCCCCGGCGGCCGTCCTGGGCCTCGTATTCCGAGATCGACAGCGGCGCGAGCGCACCCGGCGTCTCGTCATCGGCCACGGTCAGGACCGAACTTTCAAAGCCCTTCATGAGCTTCAGGCCCCCGTCGGCCGGCTCGAGCGTCAGCGTGACGTCCTGGGTGCCCTGCGCGGTGGTGTCGTTGACCAGCGGGATCTGCACGAAGACCTGCGAGTCTCCGGGCTGGAAGGTCGCCGTGCGCCGGGTCTGGCCGCCGAGCACCGCCAACGCCGCGGCCGGCCCCTCGAGCCGATACGATACGGTGGCCGCCTGCCGGGTGTTGAGGGTGCGCCAGAGGCGGATCTGGGCGTATCCAT
>CAYLTF010000219.1:0-3309 GCA_964386625.1 uncultured Akkermansia sp.
GGGTGACGGAGGGTTTCGCCGGGGACTCGCATGGGGAAAGAGACCAACAACGGCGCGACAACAGGCCTGATACCGGTGAATCAATCGGCACCGGTGGCTGTTGCTGTTGCCGCGGGTGTCGCTGTGGGGACCGGCCCCGGGGCGCAGGTCGGCACCGCCGAGCAGGCAGGCCTGGATTCGCCGGTGTCGGCGGTGGCCGGGGTGGGGTCGGCGCGGGCCCGGCTGTTGGCCAAGCGGGGCATCGTCACCGTGGGCGACCTGCTGCTCGATGCACCACGACGGCATGAAGACCGTCGCCGGTTCAGCAAGATCCGCGAGCTGCAGGAGGGGCAGAAGACGACCGTGTCGGGCAAGGTCATCGCGATGGGGAACAAGACCTTCGCCCGCACCGGCCGCAGTGTCTTCGAGCTGATCCTCGACGACGGGAGCGCTCACCTCCATTGCCGCTGGTGGAACCTGCCCCAGATGGAACGGTTCTTCGACGTCGGCGATGAACTGGTGGTCCATGGCAAGGTCCGCTCGCTACGGCCCAAGGCGATGGACCATCCGGAGACCGAGACGCTCTCGTCGGTGACCCGCGAGGCCGATCCGGAGACGCTGGCCACCGGAGCCGGCGGAGCGGGTGGGGCCACCGGGTCCGCCGACCCGTCCGAGGAACCCAGCCTGCACGTGGGTCGCTGGGTGCCCATCTACAGCCTCACTGACGGCCTGACCCAGCGGGCGCGCCGGTGGATCGCCTGGAATGCCTTGAAGGCCTTCGGCGACCGCATCCCGGAGTCGGACCCGGACTTGTTGATCGAGGCGAGCCGGTCGGGCCGCACGGCGTCGGCGGACGGCCAGCAGGAAATCCCCATGCTCGCCCAAGCGTGGCCCTCGCGCGCCCAGGCGATCCGGGACCTGCATTTCCCGGAGAACGACACCGATGCGGAGCGGGCCCGGCAGCGGCTGGCCCTCGACGAGTTCATCTCGCTTCAATTCGCGATCCAGCGCCGCCGCCTGAACCTCGAGGCCAAGGCCACCGCCCTGCCCTGCCAAGGCGACAATTCGCTCATGCGCCCCTTCCTGGCGCGGCTCGGGTTCCGCCCCACCCAGGCCCAGAACCGGGTGCTGCGGGAGATCCGCGAGGACATGGGCGGCACCGTGCCCATGCGCCGGTTGCTCCAGGGTGACGTGGGCTCAGGCAAGACGCTGGTGGCGGCGGCAGCCGCGTTGATGGCCCTTGAGAGCGGATACTCGACCGTGGTGATGGCCCCCACCGAGATCCTGGCGCAGCAACTCCACGCGAACTTCCGCCGTTGGCTCGAACCGCTGCGGGTCCCCGTGCACCTCTGGACCGCCAGCGTGAAGTCGCGCTCCGGGGCGGGCACGGACCCGGGCGCGGGCCCCGGGCTGGAATTGGGCTTCCGCGACGTGAGCCTGACCGTGGGCACGCACGCCCTCATCGAGGCGGGGTTCCTGCCCGACCGACTCGGGCTGGTCATCATCGATGAGCAGCACCGCTTCGGCGTGGCCCAGCGCGAGCGACTCCTGCGCAAGGGACGCTATCCGCACCTGCTGGTGATGACCGCAACGCCCATCCCGCGCACCCTGGGCCTCACCCTGTACGGCGACCTCGACCTGAGCCTCCTCGACGAGAAGCCCCCGGGTCGCGGAAAGATCCGGACGCACCTGCGCACGCCCGATGCGCTGCCCAAGGTCTGGGCCTTCCTCCGCCAGCAGATCGAGCGCGGGCATCAGGCCTACATCGTGTATCCGCGCATCCTCGACAACGGCGAGGAGGACGCCAAATCGGTGGAGACCGAATTCCCGCGCATCAGCAAGGCCTTGGAACCCCACCCGGTCGGCAAACTCCACGGCCGCATGCCGCCGGAGGAAAAGGAACGCGTGCTCTTGGAGTTCCGCGCCGGCCGGATCAAGGCTTTGGTTGCCACCTCCGTCATCGAGGTGGGCATCGACGTGCCGCAGGCCACGCTCATGCTCATCGAGAATGCCCAGCAGTTCGGGCTGGCCCAGTTGCATCAATTGCGGGGACGCATCGGCCGGGGTGCCGCCGAGAGCCACTGCATCCTGGTGAGCGGCAAGGCGGCCACGTCGGCCAAGAACGCCGCCGCACCGGTGCCGGTGGATCCACGCCTGAAGGCCTTTTCGGAGACCGACGACGGGTTCGAATTGGCGGAACTCGATTTCAAGCTCCGGGGCGTCGGTGAATTGACCGGACTGGCCCAGAGCGGCTCCGATCACCTGCGCTTCGGCAGCCTCATTGAGGATCGGCCGCTGGTGGAGTTCGCGCGGCGACTGGTGCGCGACCACCTGCGTCGGCCGAAGGAGATCGCCGGGAGCGGCGATGGCTCGGGACCATCCCCCATCCGGGCCGCAGACCCTCCAGGAGCGCATTCTCCGGCTGACCTGAACCCGGATCCCCAGTAGCCTCTTCACCGCATGGAGACCTCCCACATTCAGCGCATCCATGAGGATCCCTGGCGGGTCTTCAAGATCATGGCCGAGTTCGTCGAATCGTTCGATACGCTCTCGCGCCTGCCGCCAGCGGTGACCTTCTTCGGATCGGCACGCAGCCGACCGGAAGACCCGTGCTACGCCATGGCCGAGGCCATCGCCGCCGGGTTGGCCAAGGAACGGTTCGCGGTCATCACCGGGGGCGGACCCGGCATCATGGAGGCCGCCAACAAGGGAGCCGCGCAGGCCGGCGGCATCAGCGTGGGATTGAACATCGTCCTGCCCAAGGAGCAGAAGCCCAACCCGTATTCCAACGTCGCCATCCATTTCCATTACTTCTTCATCCGGAAGGTCGCGTTGGTGAAATACAGCGTGGCGTTCGTCTTCATGCCCGGCGGTTTCGGCACCATCGACGAACTCTTCGAGATCGCCACGCTGGTCCAGACCCGGAGGATCCCCCGGTTCCCGCTGATCCTCGTCGGCCGGGAGTACTGGAAGGGGCTCTTCGACTGGCTGAAGACCACCCTGGAGGCCAAGGGCATGATCTCCGCAGGCGACCTCGACCTGCTGAAGTTGGCCGACACCCCGGAAGAGGTGCTCCGCATCATCACCGATTACCGCGAGATGGTCGGAATCCCTGAATCCGTGCCGGAGGCCTTCCGCTGATCCTCCCGGGATTTCACAGAACGTTCACACGCTTGACACCCGTTCGACACCCTCAACCCTCGTCCTCACTGACATGATTTCACTCCAACGATTGGTCGGCGGCGGCGACATCTTCTTCGACCTCCTCGAACAGAGCGCCGACGAGGCCCACGAGAGCGTCCAGATCTTCGTCCGGAACCTCTCCTCGCC
>CAYLTF010000220.1:0-3190 GCA_964386625.1 uncultured Akkermansia sp.
GACTGGCGCGCCCGACAGGATTCGAACCTGTGACCATCCGCTTAGAAGGCGGATGCTCTATCCAGCTGAGCTACGGGCGCACTGATCCGCAGGACGGACTTGGCTACGGTGAACCGGGTTCCCGCCGCTGTCCATCCCATCACGAAGCGGCTCCGGGACTGCCTGGAAACGAGGTCAACGCCCCACCGGCCGCGCGCCGGCCAGATGGGCCACGTAATCGGCCACGGCCTCCTCGAGCGGAGTCGGGGTGTAGTCGATGCCCGCCCGTGCGGTCTTGGCCATGGTGGCCTGGGTGAAATACTGGTAGCGGTTCCGGAGGTCTTCCGGCATCGGGATGTACTCGATGGCGGCAGGCCGCCCCATCGCGGCGAAGGTGGCCGTGATGAGGTCGCGGAACGACCGCGCCTGGCCCGTGCCCAGGTTGAAGAGCCCCGAGACCTCGCGACGCTCTGCGAACGACAGCATCACGCGCACCACGTCCTTCACGTAGATGAAGTCGCGCAACTGCCCGCCGTGGGGATACTCCGGTCGATGGGATTCGAAGAGGCGCACCCTGCCCTCCTTGAGGATCTGGTGATAGCCATGCCAGACCATCGACGCCATGCGCCCTTTGTGGCCTTCGCCCGGGCCGAACACATTGAAGAACTTGAACCCGACACTCTGCACGGGCTGCGGGACGCCCTGCCGGACCTGATCCTCGACCCACAAGTCGAAGTCGTGCTTCGACTTGCCATACAGGTTGAGCGGCTGGAGTCGCGCCAGTTCGAGCGTGTCGTCGAACCCGTTCTCGCCGTCGCCATAGGTGGCCGCGCTGGAGGCGTACAGCAATCGTGCGCCGTGGGCCGCCGACCAGTTCCAGAGCTTCTGCGAATAGCCCAGGTTGTTGTCGGCCAAGTAGTTCCAGTCGGTCTCGGTGGTGGAGCTGCAGGCTCCGAGGTGAAAAATGAGCTTGGGCCGCAGGATGCCCGCGGTCAGGGCCTCGAGGAACTGCGTGTGCGTCAGGAATCGCACGCCACCGAAGAGTTCGGCCTCGGAGGCCATGCCGGGCTTCAGCGGGTGATCGACGGCCAACAACTCCGACGCCGCATGCAGGCCCCGGAGGGTCTGCAGCAACTGCCCACCGATGAATCCCGCCGCGCCGGTCACGACGATCCGGACGGGCGGCAGCGAGGAGTCTCGGGACGGGCCCGGGGTGGCAGCGGTTTCAGGCATGGGATTCATCGAGTGATCGCGAGCCAAGCATGGGCCTTCATCGCGGTTTCGTGAAGCGGAGAGGCGGGCACGGTCGAGGTGGCCCGGCCGCAGCGATCAAAGGCGCCAATATCGGGCACTGTCCCAACCGGCGGCCGCCAGTGGTTCCGGGCCGAAGAAGCCTTTGACGTCGATGAGCACCGGCAGCTGGTCCCCGCCGAGGCGGCGCAGCTCGTCCAAGGGATAGGCCTCGGCGAGACGGCGGTGTTTCACCGCGAGGATGATCGCGTCGTAAGGGCCCGACGTTTTCACCGATTCGGCCGACTCGAGGAGGTCGATGCCGTATTCGTGGCGCACCTCCTCCGGGCCGGCATGCGGATCGAACGGCAGGCACCGGACGCCATAGCTGCGGAGTTCCGAGAGGATGTCGATGACTCGGGTGTTGCGCACGTCGGGGACGTTCTCCTTGAAGGTCCAACCCAGGATCAAGACCTTCGCGCCCTTCACCGGCCGCTCGGATTGGATGAGCAGCTTGACCGTCTTCTCGGCGATGAACTTGCCCATCGAGTCGTTGACGCGACGCCCGGCCAGGATGACATCCGGATGGTATCCCAGGCTCTCGGCCTTGAAGGCCAGGTAGTACGGGTCGACCCCGATGCAGTGACCGCCCACCAGCCCGGGCCGGAACGGCAGGAAGTTCCACTTGGTACCCGCGGCCTCCAGCACCTCGAGGGTGTCGATGCCCTGCCGGTCGAAGATCAACGCCAGTTCGTTCATCAGCGCGATGTTGAGGTCGCGCTGGGTGTTCTCGATGACCTTGGCCGCCTCGGCGGTCTTGAGGGTCGGCGCGACGTGGATGCCCGCGGTGATGACCGATCCATAGAGACCGGCGATCAGTTGCGCGGTGGCCGGCAGGTCGCCGGCGACGACCTTCTTGATCTTCTGGACGGTGTGCTCGCGGTCGCCGGGATTGATGCGCTCGGGCGAATATCCCGCATAGAATTCGCGCCGCCAGGTCAGCCCGCTCTCATGCTCGATCACGGGGATGCAGTCCTCTTCGGTGCATCCCGGGTACACCGTCGATTCATACACCACGGTGGTCCCCGCCTCGAGGTGCCGGCCGATGAGCTTGGAGGCCTTGATGAGCGGCCCCAGGTCCGGGCGATGGTGGGCATCGATCGGGGTGGGCACGGTGACCACCACCAGTCGCGAACGGGAGATCGCCGCCGGGTCGGTGGTGAACTCGATGGGGTGACGGCGGAGTTCCTCCTCGGTGAGCTCGAGGGTCCGGTCATGGCCGGCCTGCAGCTCTCGGACGCGGACCGGGTTGATGTCGAAACCGAAGACGCGGAAGCGGGAGGCGAAGGCCACCGCCAAGGGCAACCCGACATACCCCAGGCCGATCACGCAGATCGACTCGCGCCGGTCGGTGAAGGCCTCCAGCGGAGGAGCACAGTGGGGACGGGAACTCCCGGGATTCATCACAGCCATGCTTGAAACAAACCCGGCTGGCGGCAACCCAGAACCTCCGCCCACTTCCGAGGCCCCGGGCGCAGCGCAGCCAGAGCTTCAGCGAGGGAGCTCCCGTCGCCCCTCACTGAGCCAGGCTCAGATCGCCGCCCGGAGCACGGGTGCCGCGGACCGCGTCGGCGATGTTCGCAGGCTCCCCCGCCGGCACGGTCGTGCCCTCTTCCTTGTTGAAGCGCACGCTCACGATCTTGCTCACGCCCCGCTCCTGCATGGTCACGCCATAGAGCACATCGGCCATGGAGATGGTCCGCTTGTTGTGGGTGATGACCACGAACTGGCTGTGGTCGAGGAAGCGCTTCAGCACCGCCGTGAACCGGTTGATGTTCGACTCGTCGAGCGGCGCGTCCAACTCGTCCAGCACGCAGAAGGGCGAGGGCTTGACCTGGTAGATCGAGAACAGCAGGGCCACGGCGGTCATGGTCTGTTCGCCGCCCGACAGCAGCGAGATGCTCTGGAGCTGCTTGCCCGG
>CAYLTF010000221.1:0-3175 GCA_964386625.1 uncultured Akkermansia sp.
GAGTCCCAGGAGTCGCATGAACTCCCCGATGTCGTCGACGATCCGTGTCTTCATGGCGATCCGGCCAAAGGGTCAGATGGTCTGGCGGACACTCGACGGAGAGGTCCTCGAATGGACGTGGATGGCTCGAGTACGGGCTGGATCGGTCATGGCAATGCGCGACTCGTCGGACCTTGTGTCCGTCGATTCGCGCCAGTCGGAAGCCAGCCTCGTGCCAAACGGGGTTCAGTGTTGGGAGTGGAGTTTTCTGCCCGGTCCAAGCGGCGGTGACGATGGATCGACCGTTGTGGCTTCAGGCTTGGGAATAGTTTGCCGGCTTGGGTTCGGGACCCAGGCACGGTTGTGCCGCGTTCGGACAGGGTGATGGCACCAGCTGGGGCGTCGGCGTTGGCAACCGGGCATCCCTGGATGTCGGACCGAGGGTTCGGAGCGACCAGAGGGTCGGTGCGTTGCGCGCGTTGTCTGTCGGGATTTCAACCCATCCGGTTCCGCCAAGCCGCATGGATCTCCTCGAAGGTCGTCCGCAGCGGTTTGGTGATCTCCCAGCCGGGATAGTGTGCCTTGAGCTTGGTCAGGTCCGAGATGTAGCAGAGGTGGTCGCCCGATCGGTGTTGATCGAGATAAACATGGTGCATTTCGATTCCCGAGATTTCTGAGACGAGCCGGAAGGCTTCCAGGATCGACACCGAGTTGGTCCGCCCCCCGCCGAGATTGTAGACCTCACCGCACCTGGGGGCCGCGATGAACCGCTTCATGAAGGCGACCACATCGTGACTGTGGATGTTGTCGCGCACCTGCTTGCCCTTGTATCCGAAGATCTTGTAGGTGCGCCGCTCCAGGTTGCACTTGATCAGATAGCTCAGGAAGCCATGGAGCTCGACCCCACTGTGGTTGGGGCCGGTCAGGCATCCTCCGCGCAGGCAACAGGTGGGCAATCCGAAGTAGCGACCGTACTCCTGGACCATCACATCGGCGGCGACCTTGGAGGCGCCGAAAAGTGAATGTTTGCTTTGGTCGATCCGGAATCGTTCGTCGATGCCGTTCGCGAAGTTCGGATCGGCGTACTCCCACCGAGTCTCCAGTTCGATGAGCGCGATTTCGTTCGGAGCATCGCCGTACACCTTGTTCGTGCTCATGTGCACGAAGGGAGACTCGGGGCACGCCTGGCGGACCGCCTCCAGAAGGTTCAGTGTGCCGACGGCGTTGACATCGAAGTCGTCGAAGGGACGGCTTGCGGCGAGGTCGTGGCTGGGCTGTGCGGCAGTGTGGATGACCGCGTCAGGTCGCAGTGTCTCCAGGAGGTGGATCACCGCGGCTCGGTCCCGGATGTCGACTTCGTGATGGTGAAAGTCGCCGTGAGTGTCGAGGAGACGCCTGAGGTTCCAACGGGTGTCGCCGGAAGGGCCGAAAAATTCCGCCCGCATGTTGTTGTCCATCCCGTGGACCTCCCAACCCTCTGTCGCGAACCCATCGACCACCTCCGATCCGATGAGCCCCGAGGATCCCGTCACCAACAGCTTCTTCATGGAGCACCCGATTCTCACTGCGTTCCACCGAAGCGTTGCTGGAGGAACTTGAGTTGCTGGTTGATGGATTGCTGGGCGGTCTCCATCTGCACGAAGCTGTCGATGAGGCGTTGGCGGTTGGCCTGCACGCGCTTTTCCAGATCGGTGACCTGGATGTCGATCTCGCTGGATTGCTTGGTCAGGGCGTCTTGCCGCGAGATCAATGTGCCGTCTTCGCCGATCGTCTTGTCCAGGTAGGCGTTGAGCTTCGTGGCGATGCCCTTGTCGGGGTCGTTGAAGAGGGACTTCAACTCGGCCAGGTGGTTGGCGATGGCGTCGTCGAGGGCGGTTTCGTTCTCGAGGGTCAGCAGGTCGTTGTCGCCGGTGGTGTCGATGCCGATCTTGGCGAGGGAATTGAGGCTCCCGGACAACCCGGTGGCCTGGTTGAAGGCGATCGACCGCAGTTTGGAGGCGATCTCGTTGGCGTCGCTGTCGCCGGCCAGGGTGGAGCGGGTGACCTTGCCCGAGGAATCGGTGGAACTGGCGGTCAGCGAGTCGATCGTCGACTGCGCGCGGTTGTAGTCGTCGATGAAGCTCTTGATCGCACCCTTGATGGTGCTGGTGTCCGACGCGAGCGAAATGGTCGAGGTGCCTGTCTTGAGCGCGGCGATGGACAGCCCATCGATGCCGGTGTCTTCGCCGGTGAGGGTGTTGCTGTGGCTGCTCAGCACCGACCCGCCGTTGATGGTGTACAGGAGATCGTTGCCGGCCTGGAACGTGGACCCGGTCTTGAGGCCCGCCGCTTCGAGGAAATTGCCGGTCACATCCTCGAGGGCGACACCCAGGTTGCCGGTGACCTTGTTGGTCAGGGTGAACTGGTCGTTGATGCGATCGTAGCCGATGCTCACCCCGGCGGCCGAGGCGTTGATCCGGTCCATGAGGTTCTGCACCGAGTCGGCGCTGGCGTTGTAGCTGATGGAGACGCCGTTGATCTTGAACTCGCCGGCCCCGGCTCCGCCGTCGGTGACCGCGGTCTGGAAATTGGCGGTGCTCAGCGAGTTGCCCGGCACGATGCTGCCCAGGCTCGAGGAACTGACGATCTCGTTGGTGCCGTTGTTGTTGAGTCGCGCGACCGACAGGAAATTGGAGGTGTCGGTGGCGCTGCCGACCACCAGCTGAGATCCGCCGCCGCCCACTCGTTTGAGCGTGATCTTGTCGGTCGCCGCACTGTAGGAACCCTGGATCTTGTTGTTGGAGGCCGCATCGATGCGGTCGAACACGTCTTTCAGGGTGTCCACTGTGGGGTCGATGCTGATCTGGACCCCGTCGACGGTGATGGTGCCCGCGGTGATCGGCGGATTGAACCCTTTGCTCTCGAGCGTGCCGGAACTGACGTTGTTGCTCGGGTAGAGATTGCCTCCGATACCCGAGGCCCCGATCGTCTTCGAGGCCGTGGCCAGTTGGGTGATGTTGAACGTGTAGGTGCCCGCGGCCGCTCCGGGCGCGGCATTCGCCGTCAGCACCGTGGAGTCGCTCACCGTGGCCTTGCGGGCTTGCAGGACGTCGTTGGAGCTCAGGCTGTCGAGCCGGTTCTTCAGCACCGAGAGCTGCGTCTTGATGCTGCCGAAGGCGTTGTTCCGGTTCTGGAGGGTGGCCTGCTCGCTGCGCAG
>CAYLTF010000222.1:0-1625 GCA_964386625.1 uncultured Akkermansia sp.
CCCCAGGCTCCAAGGGCTCCGCCGGTCACAGGGGCAGGAGGTGAGCTTTATTTGGGCCGGACGGTGAACTGCACTCCTCCCGCATCCGGCAGCGCCTCGGCTCGGACCGTCACTGTCCGCAGGCCTTCGCCGAGGGTGTGTTCCGAGTGGCTGGGTCTCTCGCTGGAGAATTCCCCGGTGACGACACCCTGCATGCTCTTTTCGGAGTGTCGATCTTCGATCGGGTAGGATCCGTCTCTGGGGGCTTTGACTGTCAGGGCGGTGATGCGGAGGGTGTGGTTGAAGGGGCCGAAGAACACCAGCGGATCGCCAAAGCGGCGGGTGAATTCCGTCGGTTGGGTCACGTTCTCGATCTCGACGAATCCCAGCTCGCGGCAGATCTCCGGCGTGTACTCGAGTTCCCGTCGCGCCTCAGGCTGGATCTTGCCGGCCAGGTCCGTGATCCGCCGCGTCAGGGTTTCGGAGGCCGGGCGTGTCGCGCTCAGCGCGTGGGCCTTGAGCAGGTGGTGCCGTGCGTCGTTGGTTCGACCGAGGTCCAGGAGGTGGCTCGCCAACCGCAGGCAGGCCCGGGGCGATGCGGATCCGGTGTGCGTCAGGCGGTCCAGGAATCGTCGGCGCTGGTCCGCCTCGAACGACCTCTCGAACGGCATCAACGCCTCGAAATCCAACGGACTCTGGTCGAGGAGGAGCTCCAGTGCCCGGGTCCGTTCGGCCCGGTTCAGCGGCTTGCGGTGGTGCACGACGAACTCGACGTGCTGCGGAACAGGGGTGTCCGTGGAGATCCACGAGGGGTGCTGGGTTTTCCGGAAGATCGTCACCGTTGATTCCCCTTGCCGGGCTTCCAGTCGCGGGTGCGCCGCACCGCCAAGATTCGTGAGTTCGATCGTCCATCCCGCCTGTTTCAGCGATTGCGCGAGGCCTTCGATCGCGGGAACCGGGTTGGTCGGGGTTTGGAAGGTCCAAAAGGTTTCGTTGTGGGTGAAGAGGCCGCAGTAGGAGGCGGCCCGGCGTGCGGACACGGTGCCCAGCCAGTCGAAGTCCGCCACCGGTTCATACGGCCCGAAGAACTCCGGGGGCAGCGATGGCAGGGGCGGGTGTTCCTCCGAAAGCTTGGCCAGTTTCCCGGTGATCGAATCCGCCAGCGAGTTGGCCATGTCCTGGGCCACCGGGTCGTAGCGATCGGTGCTGAGCCCCGTGAAGGTGCTTTCGGAATCGACCGTGGATCTCAAGTCGATGGTGACCCGGGGTGCGCCGCTCCCATCGTCGGTGTAGTGGGTGGTGTCCGACCACGGTGCGCTGCTCAGCGAGGCTCTCACCACCGATTTGAAGGTCGACGTCAGCACGCCGCCTCCCTTCGCGCTCACCAAATCCACTCGCAGGAACAGGTCGGGAGCGCCGTCCCGGCTGGCGATCGTGAACGGTTCCTGCAGGCGCTCCACGGTCCGGATGTGGGGAGAGTTCGTCAGGCGTCGTTCCAGGTGGGTGACGAGTTTCCGGCAGAAGGGGTGGGGGTTGTCCGACAGCAGCACGATCCGTCCGGAACTGAAGGTCGCATGCTCCAATGCCTTCGATGAAACCCCGCTGGTTGCGGTGGAGCGCGTCTCGGTGGATCCGGCCTGCAGTCT
>CAYLTF010000222.1:1725-3137 GCA_964386625.1 uncultured Akkermansia sp.
GCCTCCGTCCGCATCGTCGCGGCGGAGTGGACGCAGGAAGGTTTCACCCGGCCCCCCTGCGGACACGAGCGATGAGACGGTCTGCCAGAGGGTCACTTGCCCCAGCGGGTGTTCTTGAGGAATTCGAGCAGGTCGGCCAGTTCTTGGCGGGTGAGCTGTTCGTCGAGGCCGGCGGGCATGAGGGAGACGGTCGAGGGGGTCACTGCCGTGATGTCGGCGCGGTCGATTTGCAGGGTCGAGCCGGGGCCGGTCACCAAGGCGACACCTCGGGCGTCGTCACGGCGGAGGATTCCCAGGCGCTCCTCGCCGTCACGGGTGGTGACCGAGACCGGTTCGTAGCTGCGGACCAGGCTGGCGGAGGGTTCCACGATGGCCTCCAAGAGATCTTCGCCCGAGCGCACGGTGCCGATGCTGGTGAGTTCGGGTCCGACATCGCCGCCCTGATACCCGAGCCGGTGGCATTGGATGCAGGCTGCCTTGGGCGAGTTGAAGACGGCTTGTCCGCGGCGGACGTCCCCGGTGGGCAGCTCGGCCCGGATCTTCTCCAGGCGCTGGCGGCGACCGGCCAGTCCGGTGTCGAGCGTCTCGAGGAAGCGGTCGCCTTGGGCGCGGACCTCGGCGGGATAGCCCTTGAGGACCGCACGCAGCGTCTCCGGTCGGACGGCGGTGCGGGCCTTGGAACGGCCCAGGGCCGCCAGCAGGGATTCGCCGGTGCGGACGCTCGAGCCGCGCTCAAAGGCGGGCAGCACGCGGGTCAATTCCAGGGGGCCGATCTCCGGCAGCGTGCGGGCGACCTGGTCGAGGTGGTCGGGTTCAAGGGCGGCACGGGCCAGGGCCTCGGCGGCGGTGCCCTGACGGTCGCGCAGGCCGGTGAGCAACGGGGCCAGGTCGGCGGCGGTGGCCGGCCAGCCAGCGGGCAGCGCGGCGTAGGCCGAGAGTCGCAGCGATGCGGGTGTGGCCGGGTTGCGTGCGGTCTTCAGCAGGGCCTCCCGGAGCGGGGCCTGGCTGGAAAGGCCCCGGGCGGCGCGCAGCACCGACGGTGCGGTCTCCGCGGAAACGGTCCCCGAGGCGCCCTCGAGCAAGGCTGTCAGGGCTCGTCCCCAGGACTCCGGCGGAGTCTTCGGGGCGTGCTGGGCCATCGCGTCCAAGAGGCCCAGGCGCGTCTCCGGGTGGGCCTGCGCCGCCGTGAGCAGATCGGCCATCAGCGCCTGCACGGCCGGGGAGGAGATCAGCCCTCCCAGCAAGGAGGTCAGGCCGTCGCGGCCTCCGGGCGGAGGGTTGCCGGCCAGCAACCGTTGGCGCAGTGACCCGGCCAGGGCGTCTCCCCAGTCGGCATGGCGTTGGGCCACCCACAGGGCCGCATCGCGGGCCTGAGGCCGATCCGAGAACAGCGCGGGCCCGACCTCTTCGGC
>CAYLTF010000223.1:0-1484 GCA_964386625.1 uncultured Akkermansia sp.
TGGCTTACCAGGTGGTGGGGTTGAGGACGCCGATGGGGCTGACGCGGATCATCTCCACCTGGCCCTTCACCTGGATCGGGTTCCGGTGCAGGCCACGGATCACCTCCGTGTACACGCCCTTCATCACCTCGGCCCCGTTCTTCGAGCCGCCGCCATCCTGGTCCGCGTTCAACGCCACCGTGATGTCCCGGCTGAACCCGTACGCCTCCTCCTGGTACACCTTGAAGTTCGCGCTCAGGTTGTCGTGATCCGGGTGGTACTTGTGGAAAAACGGATTCAACGGCGACTGCGTGTCCATCCCCACCGTCACCGTCACCGCATTGCCCGGCTTGAACTGCCCGCTCATCGCCAGGTACCCGTTGGTCCGCGCCGCACCGTTGAGTCCCAGCACCATGCTGCTCAACCGACGCCCACTCTTCTCACGCCCCTTCATCGCCGTCCCCTGGAAGTTCGCCAGGTTCCGTCGGTCCGAGATCAGCACAAACGTCCCCGGCGCCCCGTTGGCTCCGGGCGGCGCCTGCATCAGGTACACCTCCTGCAGGATCTTGCTCGCCCCCGTGTTGTCCACGTGGATCAGCACGTTGAACTCCAGCGGCCCAGACACCGGCGTCGCCTCCGCCATGTTCGTCTTCGCCACGTACGAGATCTCCACCACGTTCGTCGCCACTCCGTCGTCGTTCACGAAGCTCTTCGTCGTCTTCACCGTGTCGTACCCGTTGACCGGGCTCACCCCGTTGACCGACACACGCCCCAGCCACAGGCCCGGCGCGTTCGGCGTCGTCGGGGCCGACTTGGCCCCGGCACCCCGCCGCTTCGTCACCGACTTGCCCGTCAGCAACGTCGCCGACCGCTGGATGCTCGCAGGCACCTGGTAGGTGGTCACCCCGTCGTCCAGCAGCAGCAGGTTCCGCCATCCCGTCGCACCCACGGAACTCCGGTTGGCCTTCAGCACCAGCGTCCGCTCCTCGCCTGCGGCCAACTCCACCACACCGCTCAACGCCAGGTTGATCGGCACCATGCCCGCCACCGTCGGCGTCATCACCTCGATCGGCGACAGATTGCTCCCACCGGTCGTCCCACGGGTCGCTTGGCCCGCCGGGGGCGTCGTCACCGGCGCCGCATCCGGGTTGCCGAAACTCGGGTCGTTCGACGGACCCGCCGCCTGGCTCAGGCTCACCGTCCCGGCCGCCTGCAACTGGATCCGCACCTTCGTCGCCGTCGACTTCGGGTTGATCAGCTTGATCGTCCGACGGTCGTTGTTGTCCGCGAAGTCCAGCGACTCCCCGTAATCGAGCTCCAGCCCGAACGATCCCGACGTGTTCGGCGCACCCTTCGAGTACACCCAATACGCCTCCCCATGCTTCACTTCGTCCCCGGCCACCATCGGCACCCACACACCCTCGGCCGTCAGCCGGTACATGCCGCGCGGCGCACTCTGCGCCCCGTCCCACAACTGCGGATACGACGACAGGAAATCACGGACC
>CAYLTF010000223.1:1584-3131 GCA_964386625.1 uncultured Akkermansia sp.
CGGACGAGCCACTTGGCGTTGTCCCACTGGGCTTCGCTCATGTCCTGGATGAACTGCACCTGGTCCCGCTTGTTCTTGAACCGCCACACGCTCGACCACGGGATCCCCGCCAACACCGTGTCGATCGCGCTGTTCGACGGCTCCACCGTCAGGTAGATCGCATTCCATCCGGGCCTCAGGTTGAACGTCTGGATCGCATTGGTGTCACCGCTCACCGCCAGCTCGCTCAACGCCTTCAGCACCACCACCAACGCAGGCTTGCTCGCCACCTTCCCGGCCGCGTTCTCCACCACGCAGTAGTACTGCACCACCCCGTCCGGCGGCACCTCCGTGTGCGTCACCACCAGCGTGTCCGTCCCCTGCCCGCTCACCGGCGCCGCCGGTGCCGTCGTCCCGCTCCCGGCCACAGGATTGTCAGGAATCGGCCCGTTCCGGTTGTACCACCGGTACGTCGTCGGGTACGCGCTCGATCCATCCCCCTTCGCCACCACCTTCAACGTCACCGCCGTCCCCACCAGCACGTTCACATCCACCGGGTGCTCCGTGATCACCGGTGCCTCCACCAGCCTCACGCTCGCAGGCTGCGACGACACCGACCCGTTCCCACGCGCGGACACCACCACCGTGTAGTCGCCCACGTCCGCCAACCCCACCTTCGCCACCGCATACGTCGCAGACGTCGCCCCGGCGATCGGCCTCCCATCCAGCATCCACTGGTACGTCAGCAACGCCCCGGCAGGCCCGCTCGCGCTCACGCTCAACGACAACCCGCTCCCCAGCACCTTCACCGCACTCTGCGGATGCGCGCTGATCACCGGCGGCGTGCCCGTCAGCCGCACCATGATCTCCGGCGTCTCCAGCGCACCCAGGCTGTTCTCCAGCTTCGCCTGGTATCGGCCACCGTCATCCACCGTGATCCCGCTGATCGTCAGGCTGCTCCCGTTCACCGTGTACCGCGTGCCGCTCCCCACGCTCAACACCACCCCGTCCTTCTTCCACACCACCGTGCTCACGGTCCCGGCCACTTCCAGCGGCAGCACCACCGTGCCGCCCAACTGACCCAAAACCTCCTTCGGCGGCGCCACCAGCAACCGCGGCGCTCCCCCGGTCGTCAATCGCACTCCGGCTCCTCTCGCCGCCGCCCCGGGCCCGGCCGCGTTCACCAGCCTCGCCTGGTACAACCCGTCTCGCTTGCCACCCGCATCCAGCGCCGGCAACTCCAGCACCGCAGAGGTCGCTCCAGCCAGATCCGCTCCATCCTTCATCCATTGCACCTGCACCGGCTCCGTTCCCGTGTACTGCGCCGTCAACCGGTACACCGTCCCCACCACGCCGCTCAGCTCACGCGCCGCCCCGGCCGTCCCAGCAGGCAGGCTCACCGCCGTCGCCACTGCGTTCCCTTCCACCATCGCCACCGTCGCCACCGCGATGTCCGGCGTCCCCGGCGCCGCAGGCACCACCACCGTCAGCGTCGCCTCCGCGCTGTTCACGCTCCCGGCCGCGTTCGACGCCACCATCCGGTACGTCCCCTCCGCGCTGCTCTGCAC
>CAYLTF010000224.1:0-3118 GCA_964386625.1 uncultured Akkermansia sp.
GGGTGGGGTTGTTCGCTTCCAGAGCGGGCTTCAACCCCTTCCCCCTCCGCCTGGGTACCTTTGGTTTGAGGGTTTAATGCCCGCAGGGAAGCTCTGAGAGGACAAGCCTTTCGCGCATTGCGCGAGGGGTGGGGCTGTTCGCTTCCAGAGCGGGCTTCAACCCCTTCCCACTCCGCCTGGGCACCTTTGGTTTGAGGGTTCAATGCCCGCAGGGAAGCTGGGGGGAGGAACCTCGGGGGTCGAGTCAGCGCAGCGCGGCCAGGGCTTCGTCGAGGCGCTTGGGAGAGACGGGCACGGCGGTGCCCAACTCCTGCGCGAAGAGGGACACCTTGTATTCCTCGAGCAACCAACGGAAGGCGTCGATGCGGCGGGCCGCGTCGGGGATCGCCGGCGGGGTGGCCCGGAGCCGGGCCAACGCTGCCTGATAGGGGGCGACGGCCTTGGCGCGCTCGGCATCCTTGAGCGGATTGTTGGAGGCCCGCTCGGCCCGCAAGGTCAGGGCTTTGAGGTACCGGGGCAGGTGGCGGAGGGTCTCGAACGCCACGCCGTCCAGGAAGTCGGGCGGCATCAACGAGGCCAACTCCTCGGGGAGCGTGGCAGGACGCCCGTCGGCGGAGGCTGCAGACGGGGTCTTGCCACCGCCCTTGCCGACGGCGGGTGCGGCCACGAGCAGCGAGCCCAGTTGGCTCAAGTCGTTGAGGGTGCGGGTCTTGGGGGGCAGGGCCTTGGCGGGCGCGGGCAATCCGATGCGGGCGCGGGCCGCCTGGAGCGCCTGGAGAACCAGGGCCAACTGGTCCATGAACCTCGGGACCAACCCGACGATCCGCTCACGACCCTGGGTCACCGCCGCCTCGAATGCGGCCCCGGTCAACGACTCCGGCAAGGCGGCCGGGAGGATGTGGCCAAGAAGGTGCCGGAAGGCGCTCTCGCGCAGCTCGGCCAACGAACCGAGGGGCGCGTAGGCCGCCTCGAAGCGGGCCACGGCACGCAACTCCTTCTCGACCCAGGCGAGGTCCTTGGAGAGCGCCAGCTCCACCAGGCGCTGGAACCCGGGCAATGAGGCCGATTGCCGGGCGTCGCGCGTGCGGAAGAGTCGGACATTCACCGCGCCCCCTTCGCGCTCCAGGCCGGGCCAGGCCATCACGGGGAAGACCGGGTCGTCGACCACGGTGAGGCGTTCGGGCAGGTCGCCGCAGCTCCAGCTCGTCATGGCCGGGCGTTCCCAGCGGCGCACGGCCGCGTGCCACGCCGGCGGATCCCCGGCGGGCTTCGGCGCAGCCTGGGGCAGCCGGGTGCGGGCATCCTGAAGATCCCGGCTCGCGACGAGAGTCCGGCGGTCGGAACCCAGCAGTTCAAAGCGCAGCTTCAGGTGGGCGGGCACGGCCTCGGCATCCCAGGCGTCGTCGGGAATGGCCACCCCGTAGCGCCGGGTCAGGAACCGGGCGAGATCGGCGAAGAACGAGGCCCCCTGCGGTTGGAACTCGCGGACGATCTCCGGGACCTTCGGCGGGAAGGGCATGAGGTCGCGGCGCAGCGACTTGGGCAGGGCCCGGAGCAGCTCTTCGATCTTGGCCTCGCGCAATCCCGGGACCGCCCACTCCAGCACCGCCGCCGCCGCCCGCTGGGCCAGGGGCGCGGGCAACTTCACGGTGACGCCGTCATGGGCCTCGCCGGGGGCGTAGGCATACACCAGCGGCACCACCTGGCCATCGACCGTCACGCTGTCGGGGAAGGCGTTCTCATCCAGGCGCAGGTCTTTGCCGCCCGTGATCTCGGGCTCGGTGGCGCAGAGAAACCCGGGCTCGGTGTGGTCGCGCATCAAGCGATGCAGTTCGTGCAGCGACGACACGTTCTCCAGGTGCCGCGCGTAGAAATCGAAGAAGGCCTGGTCGAGGTCCACCGTGTTGCGGCGCAAGCGGGTCTGCCAGTTCTCGACCTTCTCGCGGAGCGCCCGGTTGGCCGCCATGAACCGCGGTTCCGCCGAAGGCGCGGCCGTCTGCATGGCCCGGACCACGGCCCGGTCGTCGTCGCCATCGAAGTCGTCGTTCCGGCCGGAGAGGGCCGGGGGCAGCAAGTCGTCCTCGACCAGGGCCGAGCGGATGAAGATCGCCGTGGCCTCGCGGGGCGCCAGGTTGCCGTAGGCCACCTTGCGGGCGAAGACCTCCAGGCCGTGGAAGGTGGTCTTCTCCTCGACCAGCACCCGGCCGGCGCTGGCGCTCCAGTGCGGGTTCTGGTGGGTCACCTTGCACAGGTGCGGAGCCAGGCGGACGATCCACTGCGGGTCGATGCCCGCGAGCGTGCGGGCGAAGAGCTGCGAGGTCTCGACGATCTCGCCACAGACCATCCAGGCAGGCTGCCGGGTCTTCTCGGGCTTGGCCGCGGCCTGGCCCGAGGGCGGAGGCCGACGCTCCTGCCTCGGAGAACGCTCCGGCCGGTCGTACAGCACCGATCCAGGGAAGACCGCGACCATCCGGTTGCCGACACCCTTGTACTGGTTGCGTTCCTGGCGGACGGCCACATGCCCCAACAAGCCGGCCAAGATGCAGCGGTGGACCGCGTCCTCCTCGGCCGGGCGTTCGTTGAGCTTCACGCCGTCGAGGTCTTCCAGGGCGCCCTGCAACTGCGCGTGCAAGTCCTGCCACTCGCGCATGCGCAGGTACGACAGGAAGTGCTGGCGGCAGAACTTCCGGCGCGCGCCCTGGGTGCGCAGCGATTCCCACTGGTCATGCACCCCGTTCCAGAGACCCAGCAGCGACAGGAAGTCGGACTGCGAGTGCATGAAGCGGCGATGGGCCTTGTCGGCCGCGTCACGCTGGTCCAGCGGGCGTTCGCGGGGATCCTGGATGCTCAGGCCGGCGGCGATGATGAGGAGTTCGCGACCCGCGTGCTCGGCCTGGGCCTGCAGGAGCATCCGGCCCAGGGTGGGATCGATGGGCAGGCGGGCCAGATCGCGCCCGAGGGGCGTGAGTTCACGCTGTTCGTCGAGGGCACCGAGTTCCTGGAGCAGCGAGTAGCCCCCGCTGATGGCCATCGGCGCGGGCGGGTTGAGGAACGGGAAGGTCTCGATGTCGCCCAGGCGCGAGGCCTTCATGCGCAGGATGACCTCGGCCAGGTTGGC
>CAYLTF010000225.1:0-3076 GCA_964386625.1 uncultured Akkermansia sp.
AAAGGTCACGGGTTGCGGATCAGGTAGGACCGGGTCCAAGGCGGCGGGGCTGGAGTGGTGCCGGCATCCACCGACTGCTTCCACGCCTCGTCGGTAAGGCGCGTCCCGACGGGAGTCGTGAATTCGTAATGCGAGAAGACTGGCCCGGCGAAGACCATGCGGTCCGGCCCGTTGTCCACCGCGATCATCATCAGATTCACCCGCCCGACCCCCTCGTGCAACACCGCGCCCGGATCCTGATCGGCAAGAGAGGGGCCATCGGTGTGCACGTCTGTCACGAGGAAGTCGGGGCGGATGCAGTCGTGGAAGTCGGGCGCACCGGCTCTGTTGATCTTGCCGTTGTCCCCCAGGAAGAAGAGCTTCGGATACCACCCCGTGTAGGTCCGCACGCCTGCGTAATCCGCCCATCTCTCGATGGTGTTCTCGAGGAAAGCCGCCTGCGCTGGAAGCAGCGGTTCTCGATCGAGTTCCTTCTGGGCGATCGCTCCAAGAGTGCCGCAAGTTTCAGCGAACCCGCGAAAGAAGATCGCGGCGTTCGGAAGCAAGTAATCCGGCTTGCTCTCCAGTCGAACCCAGTCGGTCTTGTCCAGACCCAGTGCTTGCAGTGTGTCCGCGGTCTGGGAAGCCATCGTTTTCATCGCCTCGAAAAAGGCCGGACGCGGTTCGACAAAGCCCTCCGGATACCGGCATAAAACCGGTTGGGTCGCGCTCTGCTTGACCGCAAGCACCGAGGCGTGCCGCAACTGGGTCCAGGAAGCCAACTGGGTGTTGACTGTCTTCATGGCCCAGGCGCGGGTGCGCATGGCCTCGGGATATTCCGGCCCCACGGTGGGGGCCGAGAGCGTCCGCAGCGCGAACAACCACCGATCATACAAGGTCCCGTTCCAAAAAGCCGCGGGCCGGGCGTCGATCGCGAGTCTCACCGCGGCGAGGTTGCGCTGGTAGGGGAACCCGTCGCGGAATGGCACCCCATCCGTCCGGTTCATGTTGGCAGCCAACTCGGACACGACCTGGTTGTTCCCCAGCACAGAGAACGCCACATCCAGCGAATACGGAAGGCGCCTGCGGATCAGTTTCGGCGGATTCGACGCCGGCTCATCCGGCTTCTGGATCCGATCCATGACCACTTGGTTGAACGCCCAACTGTCCACCGTGAAGCGCTGACCCAGGAAGGTGAAGGAGCGGGGCAATTTGATCTGATCGTCACCCGCTCCATTCAAGAATCCGTGGCTCGCGATGAGCTGGACACCAATCGTGCCAGCCTCAATCCGGCTCTGGAACGATTCCAAACGAGCCACGGAATCGATCGACTTGGGATCCGCCAGCCCCGCCCCTTTCAACAACCCGTCGAGCTGGGTGAAGTCCATCGAGTCAGATGGACCGAAGACGGTCGTGAGGTATCGGTCAAACTTCAGCCATTGGTCACGCTGGCCAGATCGATTGAGCAGATCATTCAGGACGATGGCCGTGCCCAGTTGACGGCTGGACGCCCAACGCGAGTCGCCAGCGACTCGCAAATCCACCCGCCCCAACCACATCATCGCCTGGAAATAGCGCTGAAGCGCGGGGGATTGGGTGTAATGGCCGCGGGGCACAAACTGCGAGAAATCGACCAACTCGCTGTCCAGCCTGCCGTCAAAAAAACTGTAGCGGACCGGCTCGGCTGCCGCGATCAGTTCGAGGGCGATCTTCGCTCGCTGCTTCAACTTATCGCCCAATACAGGCTCGTAGAAGGAGGGCCATCCCGGAGCATCCAATGCCGAGGGTGGTATCCCGGAGGCCAGGAGCCGAGCCACCGCAAGGTAGAATTCGGCATCCTCGACGCTCTGGGCGAGCGGGCCTGATCCGTAATCCCGTCGAGCCGGACCGCATTGTCGAGCCAACTCCTTCAGCAATTCTTCCAACCTGCTGGCCAACATGCCTTCCTCGATGACCTTGACGACCTCGGAGAAAGACCGTTGCCACGCTTGGAGGATGGAATCGCTGGTGATGAAGACGGGGAGATCCCGCACAAAAATGTTGTAGTAGATGTCGCCGAAACTCTTGTCCGACAGCCGCTCGCTGACCACGAATCCGTGGGCCCGAAAGGCGGCCAATTCGGCGTCGGAGAGCTTGAAGGCTGGAAGCAGTCCCTGCGGAGGATCGGGTCGAGGTTGAAAGCCCGTCGGGCCGGTTTCGGACCCGCCGGGCTTCACGATATCCTTCTGAAAGGCATCCCAGTAGAGGGAGTTGGTCGGATCCCATGAGATGCCAGGCAAATAGGCAGGTTGGGCACCGAAGCGGGCACTGAAATCGGCAACGGAAAACAGCCCAAGCGCCTCCACTTCGTCATCAAAGCTCGACTGATAGCCAAGAACCTCGGCTCCCGCGCTGGCGGTGAACGAGGATTCTCGCGCCGAGATGCGGAAGAACCCCTGGCCTTCGGGATCCTCCGCCAGGGCGGCGTCGACCACAGTGGACCCGACCGGAACCCGCAATTTCCGGCCGTGCGGGCTCCAGGTCGACAAGTCGCTCGATCGCTGCAACCGCAACTCCATGGGCTTGGACGATTCGATCGTGCCCTTCAAACGGACATCGATCGCGGCGCCGTCGGCCTGGCGCTCCAGCCCCAGTTGGAGCGGTTGAGCCCAAGATAACCAGCAACCGAAGAACACGACCGCCGATCGGAGAAGGATGGGGTGGATCACTAAAAAATGATTACCCTTAGCATCACCGGTTCAAGCCTGAAAACCCTCGGTTGATCAATACCCACATCGAAACACATGACGCGCCGGCTGGTCCAATAACGGTCCACATCCGGATTCAGACGACGAGGGATGGTCGGTGATCGGACAACCCCGGCGTCCAGAACCTGTCTGCGCGAGAGCGGACCAAGGCACGGGGCGGCCGACCGGAACCTCTGACCGGCCTTCAGGACAGCGCATCCGTTGGGGTTGGCTCCTGGAGTAGAGAAACTCGGACACCGACGACAGAACCCGGCTGAAGGCTGGCCGGATGGGGGCGGGCCCGCTAGCCTGTCCTCATGTTCAGCGAACTCGCCCGGGCGGTGGCCCATGGCCAGGAACTGGGCCCGGAA
>CAYLTF010000226.1:0-3073 GCA_964386625.1 uncultured Akkermansia sp.
TCGCCGCCCAGGAATCGCTGTCCAGACTATCCCATCGACCCCGGGGATTCGGGCCCCCCAGGCGGAGCGGGATGGGTCCGAAGCCCGCTCTGGAAGCGAACACCCTGGTTCCTGGCGCAAAGCGCCATGGTTGATCCTCCAAGAGCTTGCCTGCGGGCGCAGGACCCATCCCGCGGAGCCCATCAGCATGCTTGCACCCGGACAGCCCCGACCGTTGACTCCCCGGGCGCCGGTCCGACCGGCCCGACACCGTGAAGTCCAACCCGCCTGGAAAAACAGGCTACTTTGTGCTCGAGGGCACCAACGCCTTCGCCGCCTCCTACTACTTCAACTACCTCATGTTCCTGCTCCAGCAGGACCATGGGTTCTCCAACCTCGACAACCTCGCCCTCGGAGCGGTCCACGGATTCCTGTACGTGGGAGCCTCCTGGTTCGCCGGACGTTTCGGCCAACGCCACGGCTACTTCACCAGCCTCCGCATCGGCTTCGGCGGCATGGGGGCCGGAGTGGCCCTCGGTTGGCTCCTGCCCGGAACCGGCGGGCAAATCCTCGCCCTGCTCCTCTGGACCCTGGCCATGTGCTTCACCTGGCCCATGCTCGAAGCCCTCGCCTCCGAACGAGAACCCAAAGACCGCCTACCCCACCGCATCGGACTCTACAACGTCATCTGGGCGGCCACCGCAGGCCTCGCCTACTTCCTCGGTGGCACCCTCTTCCAGCACCTCGGAAAACACAGCCTCTACTGGCTGCCCCTGGCCATCCACAGCCTCCAATGGCTCAGCCTTGGTTGGCTCGAACGGCGCCACGCCCGCATCGCCCCCCACGGCACCCGGCCCACGCATCCTGACACCATCGCCGCAACCGACCCGACCCCCAAACGCGACGACCGCATCACCCGGGTCTTCCAAAAACTCGCCTGGATGGGCAACCCCTTCGCCTACATGGCCATGAACACCCTCATTGCCGTCGTCCCCGGCATCGCCGAGCACGCCGGCCTCGGCATCGAGGAAGGCGGCCGCCTCATGTCCGCCTGGTTCATCGTCCGCACCTTGACCTTCGCCGTCCTCTGGGCCTGGCACGGATGGCATTACCGCATCGGCTGGTTCCTGGGGTCGTTCCTCCTGCTGATCCTGGGATTCGTCGCCGTCATGACCACCCGCGAAGTCTGGATGCTCATCGTGGCCCAGATCGCCTTCGGATGGGGCACCGGCCTCATCTACTACTCCTCGCTGTTCTACGCGATGGACGGCAGCGAGACCCACGGAGAACACGGCGGCATCCACGAAGCCTTCATCGGCCTGGGGATGGGATCGGGTCCCGCCATCAGCGCCCTGACCCTGTGGCTTTCCGGTGCGGCCATGGCTCCCGCCGTGGCTGTCGGCACCGCCCTGGTCGGAGGGTGGGCCTGGTGCTGGCAAGTCGGTCGAGGGGCGAGGACGCGGTCCGGGAATCCCGGATGATGCAGCCCGGTTGACCCGGTGGCGGAATTGGCGATGGTGTGCACCTGGGACGCCGACCTCCCTCGGCCGTCCCGGATCTCCCGCACATTCCGGTAACGCCGTGGAACCGGCCCGGTCTCCGAACCCAGATCATGAACATACCCGCCACCGCGAAACCCCGTGACGGCTTCACGCTGATCGAACTGCTGGTGGTCGTGGCGATCATCGGCATCCTGACGAGCATGCTGCTGCCGTCCCTCGCCGCGGCCAAGGGATCGGCCCAGCGCATCGCCTGCCTCAACCATGAGAAACAGCTCGGGTTGGCCCTGCACCTCTATGCCGGAGACCATGCCGGTCGGTTCCCACCCCGACTCCTGACCAACCGCTGGTGCACCACCCTGCGCCCCTACTATCAGGACCTGAAGATCCTCAAATGCCCCGTCGATTCCGGGGCCAAGGGAAGCACGAACATCCCGGGCACCGGAGACCGCGTCGCCGAATACGCTCCCCGCACCTACATCATCAACGGATTCAACGATTTCTACCGCCGGCGCGTCGGATCCGCCCAGATGCCGGAGTTCCGCACCCAGGGCAACGGTGAGGTGGTCATCGGAGAGAACGACATCCCGGAGCCTTCCCAGACCATCACCTTCGGCGAGCGTGACTCGAGCCGCGTCGTGCACTTCCACATGGATTTCGACGCCCTCGACGACCTGAGCGCCCTCCACCAGAACCGGCACGGCACCTCGATCAAGACCGGCCGAGGCGGCGGGTCCAACTACGCCATGGTCGATGGACATGTCGAATTCCTGCGCTACGGACGTTCCTTCAACCCCATCAACCTGTGGGCGGTCACCCCCGAGGAGCGCAACCTCGGTGTCAGCCTGCAATGAGACGAAAAGGCCCATGAACCCCAACCGACGTCTCTGGACCCTCGCCGCCCTGGCTCTCTTCCTGAGTGGGGCCTACGTCGTCACCTTCACCGACTGGCTCGCTCCCCAGCCCATCGAGATCGCCTCGCAGATCCGGCCCGTCATCCAGCCGCCGCGATTCGGTCGCCGCAGCCCCAAGGGCACCGCACAGACCCCGGAGAAGCCGGCCGAGGCCGAACCCGGCGGCGTGGCCCGAGTCACCTTCAGCCTCGACGGGCGGTATCGGCTGACCTCTGTGCGCGTCTTCGTCCTGAACAGCCAGGGGGAGCCGGCCAAGAAGGTCTGGGACCTCACAGGCAAAAGCCGTGAACTCAACTCGCTCATGTACGGCATGAACCCCGCCGGCATGAGCCCGGCCGAAGGGGCGGAGGCATCCGCGGCTCCCCTGGAAGCCGGCCTTGGCTACCTGCTTGAGATTCGCGCCGGCCGCCGCACAGGCACCCACCGCTTCAAGACCGCGGCCATGGCCCCTACGGAGAACTGACCAAACTCCAAGCCCGCCCTGTGGGCCAAGGGATGATCCTCCAACTCGAGGGACTTCGAGCGGAGCAGGATCGTCCCGGAGCCCGCTCTGGAAGCGAACAACCTGCCCCCCCAGCGCGCAGCGCGAAGGCGGATCCTCTCGGAGCTTCCCGCGAGCGAGGACCGATCCCCAACTCAAGGTACTAGGAGCGGAGCAGGATCGTCCCGGAGTCCGCTCAG
>CAYLTF010000227.1:0-3049 GCA_964386625.1 uncultured Akkermansia sp.
TCGTAAGAACGAGAACAGTTAAGCTCAGGTCTTCCGGACTGACAACACCTTTTTGGAAAAATGTTTATCGGAGGCTGCAGGCACCGCCACTTCCCGCTCAGAAAACCCCGTATTTCCGAGGTTTTCGGAGGATTACGGTCGAGGTGAGATTTTTTGCATTCTGCTGCAACACCAGGTTCGTACGGGGTTTCCCTGGGCCGGATTGGGCGATTCCTCGGCCGTGGCCCTAGGTTTTGCCCAATTCCCTCGAGTCAGGCCCCACCTAACCTCGCTTCTCCCGTGAGGAACGGAGTCTGAGCGGCGCAGACAGTTTCTCCAATGCAACCACCGCCGCAGGAGCACACACGACATGAGCGCACTGACCCAATGGAATCCCTTCCGCAAATCCGACGACCTGAGGCTTTGGCGCATCCGGGACCGTTGGAATCCGATCCGCGAGATCGAGAATCTGCAGACCCGCATGAACCAACTGATGGCCTCTTGGCCCGATGGCGAAGAGGCCATGACGGTGAGTGATTGGTCGCCGCTGGTGGATATCATCGAGCAGAACGGCGAATACCTGGTGAAGGCCGAGGTGCCCGAGGTCAAAAAGGAGGACCTCAAAGTCCGCGTCGAAGACGGCACGCTGCAGATCACGGGTGAACGCAAGTCCGAGAAGGAAGAAAAGGGCCGGAAGTTCCATCGGGTCGAGCGTGCCTATGGGAGTTTCGAACGCTGCTTCGCGCTGCCTGAAGACGTGGATTCAGCCCGCGTCACCTCCGACTTCAAAGATGGCATCCTCCAGGTGCATCTCCCGAAGAGTCCCTCGGCCAAGACCAAGGCGATCGAGGTCAAGGTGCAGTAGGATCGGCCAGCGACCTGGGCCGGTGCCCCGTCTCCGACCAGAGGCGAGGGTGCCGGCCCTTCATGCTTCAAGGGTGGGCAGGACGGCGAAGGTGGGTTTGCCTTTGAAGATGCTGTGGATCGGTTCTGGAAACCGTGTGCCCCGCGATGGCCGACTGGACCGAAGCGTTCCCTCGAAACATCGCCACGCTCCAGGATCGCCGTCATTGCTGGCACCAGATTTTCGCCCTTGGCTGCCTTGCTGGTCTTGAGAATTCCGGGGCTTGAACGCATCGCCTCCCGGAACCGGAAGCGCGTCCTCTCCATCCCGCTGGACACAGGATCGGCACTCTGCGGCTTCTCTCGGTGGCTGCGGTTGGGTTTCCGCGGTTCATCGGGGCAGTCTCTGGCTTTTTCTGTGGCCAAGATCCGGGTTCCGACGATCGGTGTGCGATTTGAGGCTTGGGAACATCCTCGGCTCTGCCGGTGTCAACCCAGCCCGGGTCCTTGACTCGACCGTTCCGGCGGTGGCATCCAAAGGGATATCGGTGGATCGGAGCGGGAGCGCCGGCATCCGATTGATTCGCAACCGGTGCCCTCATCCGCTGCCCATGGAACTCCGCCACCCGGACCTTGTTGAACTGCTGCAGCGAGCCTATTCGGCCGAACGCGCCGCTGCGCTGGCTTACGTGGGCCATGCCAAGTCACTCGCAGCCCGGGGGGCCGGGTCGGATCCGGCCGTCATCGCTGCGGTGAAGCGGATCGAGCAAGACGAATGGGATCACCGGGGGCATGTGCTGTCCTTGATGCGCCGATACGAGATACCCGTGTCGCGGTTCTACGAGTTCAAATTCCTCGTCATCGGAAAACTCATCGGTGCGAGTTGCCACGTGATCGGTCGCTTCATGCCTTTCTTCTTCGCCGGCCGACTGGAGAGCGGCAACGTGTGCGAGTATTTCGTGATGATGCAGCACTTCCATTCGCTCGGGATCCGGGACCATGACGTGCTCCTGTACGAGATGGGCATCAAGGAGAAGGAGCACGAACTCTATTTCCTCGACCAAGTGCGTGACAGCCGGTGGCTTCCCTTTTTCGAGTGGCTCTTCTCTTGGGGCCCGAGCCACTCGGTGAATGACATCGACCTGACGGTGCCCCGACCGGTGCCGGAGTCGCACCGCTACTGCAAAACGCGACACCACCACGTTGGCGGAACACGGCCAGGCTTGACCGATTCATCTGGCCCATCCGTCTCGCGATAACCCATCGCCGTCGCGTTGTTCCCGGCATCGTCGGTGGTCGGAGCGTCGGCCAAGGACCGGTTGAAGCCGCTCGCACCGGACGTTGGACGGTCGATCGGCCTTCGATCCCCAGATCGCGCCCCCCTTGCGACAACCGTGTTTCGTGACCGGGCATCCCGTTCGACACCGTGTGACGCGACCTGCAGCCGCTTCACCGCCCGGCTCATCACGCGGCCCCAATCCACGGACGGCTGGGGTGATTTCGAGACCGGCCATCCCGCCCCAACCCTCTGATCGCGTGCGAGGGATCCGTGGCGCACCGCCGATTCAACAGGTTCCGCCGGCCTCGGCGGCCTCGAGGAGCGCTCCCAAATCCAGCGGCCTCGTGAACATCGCCAACCCACCGTCCCTGTCGCGGGGCCAGCAATCCCGCGGGAGGTCCCAATACAATTCGATCCCGTTCGCATCGGGATCCCGGAGATACAGAGCCTCGCTGACCCCGTGATCAGCGGCGCCTTCGAGTTCCACGCCGGCCGCGAGCAAGCGCTGCAAGGCCCTCCCCAACGCTCCGCGGGAAGGATACAAGAGGGCTGCATGGTACAAGCCCGTGGTGCCTGGAGCCGGCGGCCGGCCGTGGGCGCTTTCCCAGGTGTTGAGACCGATGTGGTGATGGTATCCCCCTGCCGACAGAAACGCGGCCTGAGTTCCGAACCGCTGGGTCAACTCCAACCCGATGACATCCCGGTAGAAGGCGAGAGAGCGCTCGAGATCGGAGACCTTGAGATGGACATGCCCGACCCGAAGTCCTGGTTCAATGGGAAGATGCGTCATGAGCCTGGTCCCCAGTCCACAATCCAACAGGCATTCCGCAATGCGGAAATCGTGACTGAAGGTCCCGAAGAAAACGGGTTGAGTGGAGCCGGCTGTCGGGATTGAACCGACGACCCACGGTTTACAAAACCGTTGCTCTGCCGCTGAGCTAAGCCGGC
>CAYLTF010000228.1:0-2899 GCA_964386625.1 uncultured Akkermansia sp.
TGGTTCCTTCGGTAAGAAGGGGCCCGTCTCCAACGGCCATGGTGGGGTTTCTTTCGGGCGGTGATTCGGTAGGGGAGATCCTTCGATGCGATCCCACCGGATCACCGCCTTTTTCTTTTGGCCCATCGAGCGACGGTTCCAATCCTTCACGATGTCCATGCCCTGCGGAGGAGGGGCGTTCAGCCTTGTAGATTCCGCCGACGGGACGGATGGACCAGGCGGATCGATCCTGCTGCGCGGGCCCTCCGTGACGGTCGCCTGCTTCGTTTCAACGGTGCCTGGACGGGTTCATTTGCCCGGTGTGCTGGAGTCCTTGGATGAAAAAACCAGAGCGGTGGGGCCTTTGCCCAGCGAGGCGGAGCCGCTCAAGGGCTGTTTCTGGTGGCTTCGGCCTCAGGGACGCTTCAGCGTGAAAGTGCCGGTGTCGAATCGGCTCTCATAAGTCGCATGGAACTCGTTCGACCGGATGGTGCCTGCCGTGTCGATCTTCACGCCGAAGACCCTTTTCGACCCCTTGAACCGGAATGTATCGCCGTCGCGGGCGCCTTCGATCGGTGTTCTGAACGTGCCTGAGTGTTTGCCCCACCCGGCGTGGAAATAGGCGGAAAAGGTGTTGGAACCCTTCTCGATGAGCACCGCCTGGAGCGGGCCTCCATGGGCGTTGTTGGTGTTCTGCCAAGTGCCAATCCACCGGCCGGATACCCCATCGGCAGAAACCGCCGGCGTCGATTTCCAGCGGGATTCGAACGAGGTGCACCCGCAGAGGGTCAAGGCCAAGGCCGCTCCCAACACCGATGTGATACCGGGAAAAGTCCGAGGTTTCATGCGTCAATAGGATCGCCGCCGCCGGTCGGTTGACAAGCGGCGGCGAAGGGTCGCCCAAGGCTCAGCCCAGTGGCTCGGTGCTCTTTACCATGCTGGGCTGCGGCGATCGATTGCGGTGCGTGGCGCGTGGCGACGCTGTCGATCGCGGGTCAGCAGGGAGGGGCCGGAATCACTTCACCCGGGCCAAGAGCCAGCCCTGGAGTTCGGCGATCGGGATCCGCTCCTGCTTGCCGTCATCGCGGTGGCGGACGGTCACCGTGTTCAGCAGTTCGGGTTTTTCACCGAGCGTGTCGAAATCGATGGTCACGCAGTAGGGGGTGCCTGCCTCGTCCTGGCGGGCGTAGCGGCGTCCGATCGCGCCAGCGTCGTCGTAGAAGGCCATCATCTGTCCGCGCAGCGACTGGAACACTTCGCGGGCCTTGCTCACCAGTTCCGGCTTGTTCTTCAGCAGCGGGAACACGCCCACCTTCACCGGGGCCACCCGAGGGTGGAACTTCATCACCGTGCGAGTCTCGGCCTTGCCCTTCTCGTCGGTGGAGGTCGATTCCTGGAAGGCGTTGGAGATCAGCGCAAGGATCAGGCGATCCACGCCGGCCGACGGTTCGATGACATGGGGGATGTACTGGCCCTTCGCGAGGCCCTCTGCGTCCTCCTTGGCCTCGAGTTCGGCCTTTTCCTGGGGCACACCCGACTTGGTCAGGTACTTCAAGCGGGCGTTGTAATACCGTGATGAAAGCTCCGCCTGTTTTTCCGGGGGCAACTTGCCCCAGGCCGTGCGCAGTTCCTCATCGAAGACCCCCATGAGCTTGCCCGAGTGCCGCTCGTGTTGGCTGAGGTCGAAGTCGCTGCGGGCGGCGATGCCCTCCAGCTCGTCGCCCTTCACCTCGCCCGACTCATCGCGCTTGCTGAAGGGGAACTTGTACAGGATGTCTGTGCAGGCTCGAGCGTAGTGCGCCAATTCCTCGGGCGTCTGGTGGTGGAAGCCCAGCGTTTCGCGGGAGAGGCCGATCCCCTCGTAGAAGCGCACCCGTTCCTCCACCCAATAGCGGTGCCAAGCCTGCCAGCCCCAATTCGGCTGGGGTTCGCCGGGGTGCCCGGACTCGGCCACCGTCGCTACGCTGCCGTGGATCGCCTCGACCGCCTCGTCCGGCTTGATGAAGAACTCCAGCTCCATCTGCTCGAACTCGCGCGACCGGAAGATGAAATTGCGTGGAGTCACCTCGTTTCGGAACGCCTTGCCGATCTGGGCGATGCCGAACGGCACCTTCTGACGCGAAGTCTCGTGGACATTCTTGAACTGCGCGAAGATCGCCTGAGCCGTCTCCGGACGCAGGTAAGCGATGTTCTCCTCGGATTGGATCGGACCCACGTAGGTCTGGAGCATCAGATTGAACGGCCGAGGGTCGGTCAATTGCGCGCCGTTCTCCGGGTTGAACCGCGTCGTATTCTCCGCCTTCTCAGATCGTTCCCCCGACAGCACCGGCTGGGTGATTCCCCGGGATGCGTAGAACTGGGACGCGACATTCCTGGCGCTTTCCGGCGGTTTTCCTGCGGGCAGCAGGACCGAGAACGGCTCGACAGACTCCTTGCCTGAAGCCGGGTCCTTGGCGCCGGAGAAGTGGAACACCATTCCGGACTGCGGCTCGATCTGGTCTGCCCGGAACCGTTTCTTCGTCAGCAAGCAGTCGCACATCGGATCGCTGAACGTGTCCACGTGTCCTGAGGCCTTCCAGATTTGAGGGGCCATGATGATTGTCGCCTCCAGACCTACAACGTCATCCCGAAGGCGGGTCATGGTTGTCCACCAGAGTTCCTTCACGTTGCGTTTCAACTCTGCACCCAGAGGACCGAAGTCCCAGAAACCATTGATACCGCCATAGATTTCCGACGACTGGAAAATGAACCCCCGTCGCTTGCATAGGCTGACGATCTTCTCCATCAGCGGATTATCCTTCGGTTCGGCCATATATTTCCCGGACTGTCCGCCACCCTCACGAACAGTGTCAACGATCTAAATAGAGTGACAGGTTCAAAGTAATTGACTGGCAGCGGGTTGGTTTTATGGTCGGTGCAT
>CAYLTF010000229.1:0-2898 GCA_964386625.1 uncultured Akkermansia sp.
GTCGACGTACACCGTGCCGCCCTGGGCCGAACGGAACAGCAGGTTCAACTGCCACCAAGCCCCGGTCGCGGGAGCGGCCGCCTTCATGGCGCTGTAGTCGAACTCCAGCGTCTTGGTGCTCGAGGCCCCCCCGTTCAGCCATTCCCAATTCATGACTTGGCCCTGGGTCCAGGTGGCGCCGTCGGCGTTCAGACCCACCTGCACCTCCAGGTTCCAGCCCTGGTCCAAGGCCGGACGATGGACATCGAAGCGCACCTTGGAGTGTTTCTTCCAGGCCTCGTACACCGGGGCTCCGAACGACTGCCCCAGCCATTCCCAGGTCATGGAGTTGTCCACCACCAGCTTGAGGCTCTTGGCCCCGTCGGACACCCCGGCCTCACCACTGGCCTCGATGCTCACATACGGGGGATTCTTGCCGGTCGGCAAGGCTTCCTCGTAAGACTCCACCTTCGTGGGCTCGATCTTCGGTCCCTGGTCACGCAGTTGGAAATACCGCGCCGACGCCGATCCATTGGACGTCTCGGGCAGGAACACCGTGCGGACACCGCCCTGGGTGATGGGCGTCACGCCCGCGAAGGCCCATTCATTGGACGCCAGCGCCTTGGCGGACCAGAGGAACAGCCCCGGGTCGGGCAGCGGCCACGACACCCGCCAAGCCGTGCCCAGCGGGCGCAGCACGACACCGCCGGTGCCCTCCTGCAGCGGCTGGAGCTTCGGGTCGAGGGCCGCGGCCGTGGTGAAGTCCTGGTCGATACCGGCCGCGAAGTCGGCCCCGCCCGCGATCCGCACCCGGCTCAGGGTCATCACGCGGTCGTTGCGGGTGTAGGGTTGGGCTCCGAAGAGGGCCCAGGTGTTGTTGCCCGGCGCGAAGGCTTCGAAGAGTTCGTTGGGGATCTCCACCGTGCCCGTGAGTCCGCCCGGGGCCTGGACCGTCAACGACCGGGCCTGCAGGGTCAGGGCCCAGGTTCCGACCAGCGACGTGAGCCCGCTGTTGGTCTTGGACCACAACAGGCCGGCTGGTTCGAACCGCACCCCGTGGCCATTGGCGGCGTTGGCCTTGTAGCGCACATCCACCGAATACTCACCGGTCTCGGTCTGGCGGGCCTCGAGGAAGAGGCCGTTCGGATGGTTCCAATCGGGACTGGCACTGGCCGGGGCATCCGGCCCGGAAGTCAGCAGGATGTTGGCGGCATAGCCGGAGGAACCGGCTTCCACGGTCTCGCTGACGGTCATCGAGTAGGTCACCGGGCCCGAGGCGTTGCGCCAGGACAACGACGGGGCCATGTCGGCGGTGGTCCCGATGTTCTTCCGGCTGTAGTCGGGGTTGCCGGTCGTGCGGATCTCCAAGCCCGGTCGGGCCGGCTTGAGGCTCAAGGCAGGGGGCGGCGGCGGAGCCGAGGCCTTCACGAACACGAGGTTGTCGACCCAGATCGACTGCGCGCCAGTCAGGCCGGCATTCCAATGGATGTTCACCCCGACGCTGGCCGCAGTCGAGGGCGGCAGGGGTTTCTCGAAACGGGTCCAACCGGTCTTGGTCAATGTCCCCAGCGGAACCTCGGTCCCGGGCCAACCCCAGCCCACGGGCCGAAGCCGCACCGAGACGGTTCCGTAGTCGCCCATGGCATTGGGCTTGGTGGCCGGATCGAGGTACACGTCGAGCCGGACCTTGTCATAAGGAGCGAAGTCGGCGACCTCGAGACCCGCCTGCAAGGTGGTGTCGCCAGCGGGGTTGAAATCGACATCAACCCGCAGCGATCCGGATTCGGTGCCGCCCGCCCCGTCGAGTGCAGGATCCCAGGTGTAGGTCCTCTCCGCTCCCCATCCGCCGGAGAAGCCCTGGAGATCCTGGTCGAAACTCTTGGCCACCAGATCCTGGGCCTGCAGGTTCAAGTGGGATGCCAACGCGCTCAACAACGTCGCCGCCCACACCTGTCGTCGGAGCGGCCTGCCGCAAAAGAGATTCATCATGAGGGAAACTTGCCACAGGTACCGAAAAATGCAGGTCTGATTCATGGGCGCGTTGCCTTGGAGGCACCACTCGGTGCGAGGGAATCGGACCGATGGCTCAGAGGGACCGGGAGAGCCCGCTTGCGACCGGGATCCGCCGGTGAACGGGCAAGATCGTGGCTCAAGGTCGACAATCTCCTTCCCCGAGCTTCGACCCAGGTCTTCGCCTCCAAGCGGACCCGACGGTCGCGCCATCGGCCGTCAGGGGTTCGGAAGTAGAGCCTCCCGTAAAGGTCTCCTGGATGCTGCCACAGTCCGGGAACGCGACGTTTTTGACGGTCAAAAACGCGCTGGTGATCCTGCGGATTCGCTACCGACTCGGCAACTCTCTCGGAAAATCGGGGTTCGGATGCGTTTTGGGACACGGCGCTGGTGGATTGCGCCGACGTTCTGCCCATGAAAAAACCCCAGCGTTCACTGGGGTTTTCAAGGGATTGGTGCCCACGACAGGACTTGAACCTGTACGATGTTACTCACTAGAACCTGAATCTAGCGCGTCTGCCAATTCCGCCACGTGGGCGACACCGACGACAAAATCGGTGATGGAGGCCTCGGGAACAAGGCTTTTCTGAAATATTTCGCTCGAGGGATTTCCGACAGTGCCAATGCTCGGAAAACAGGAGGGTTTCGGCGGAATCCGACCGAGGAATGAGCGGACTCTGCATGGGCTGCATCGAGGGAACCCTTGCGACGGATCTCGGGCGGAGCGAAAAACCAAGAAGGCCAAACCAAGGCCCTGATCCGGAAGGCGTGGAAGTCTGGGAGATCCGATTCCCGCGAAGCCTGGAATTCAGTGGCCGACGATGGGAGCGGAACCGTGAATCGGCCGTGAATCTGGAAACGTCGCACGAACGCCGACGGAAAAAGAAACTGGCGGAGAGGGGGGGATTC
>CAYLTF010000230.1:0-2696 GCA_964386625.1 uncultured Akkermansia sp.
CAGCTCAAGGCAGATCCACCGCCCCGTGTTCCGGAGCCCGTCGCGCAAGTAGAGCCGCCCCCCGGCGAGAGCGGGGTTGCACCAGTTCACTCCCGAGACCTGCGCGCGGCCCAACTCGCGACAAGCCTCCCCGCCAGCCTTGAAGAGGATCAATTCGCCCCCATCGGTGAGCATCAGCACCGAGTCGTCCCCCGTCCTGATGAACCCGGCGTGCGCCTTGTCGGCCGCGCTCGAAATCCACCCCGCCTGGGTCCATCGGACCCGGCCATCCTGGAGGCCCACACACACGACTTCGCGCTGGGCACCCAAGCCCACAATCCGGTCTCCCACCAGGATCGGGCAGGAGAAATTGGGGGCGGCCTCCTTGGAGTTCCATGCCTCGCGTGCCGACCAACGGTCCCCGTCGCGCAGGATCTCCAGGCAAATCAGGCCTGTCTGGTGCGAGCCCAGGATCACCCGGTCCTGGACCATCAGCGGGGTCATCACGTGCCGAGCGAAGGCGGTCTTGAGCGGGTAGCGCCACAGCACGCGACCGGTCTCCGCGTCGAAACCCACGGCGGCTTCAGCCATGAACTCGACCACCTGTTTCACCCCGCGCAGGGTGCCCACCATCGGGGCGGCATACCCGGCCACCTCATTGCCGGACTTCCAGCGCACGGCCCCGGTCTTCGGCTCCAAAGCGACCACCGCCGCCCCGTTGGTGGATCCGGCCGAGGCCCAAAGCCAGCCGGATTCGACCCAGGGTGACCCGTTGTTGCCGTGACGCATCGCCCCCTGGGCGTTGCCTTTTTCTCCGATGAAGGCGGCGCCGAAATCGCGCGTGTAATCGACCGCCCACAGCGCTTTGCCGTCGGTCGTCGCGAAGCAGGCCAACCGGCCACGGCACGACTGGGCATAGACCCGCCCGTCGAAGACCACGGGCGTGCAGCGTGGTGCGGCCGGCCCCTGGCTGTCGGTGAAGGTGTCGTCCAGCGTCGCCTTCCAGCGTTCCGAGCCGGTGTCGGCCTCGAGCGCGCGCAGGACTTCCTTGCCGTCCTGGGCCTCCATGGCGAAGACGAGACCACCGGAGACCACCGGAGAGGCATAACCCGCCCCGGCGGCAACCGACCACACCACCCGCGGGGAGGCCGGCAGGGCGGTGAGGGCCGGTTCGCCAGCGGCTGGATTCCCGGTCCGGCCGGGGCCTCGCCATTGAGGCCAGTCCCCCGCCTTGAGGGACAGGCTGCAACAGGCCAGGGCGATCAGGACGGCCCAGCCCGATCGTCGGAAGACCAGTGTGTGGATCATGGGCCCACGCTCAGGCAGGCGGCATGGCGGCGTCAATGGATCGGTAGGGACTCGGGGCAAGGGGAGCTCCTCGGGACTGCGTGCAAGGGCACCTCAGAGCCTGCATCCTCGTCAGCGGGCAGAGGACGGTTCTTCGACCGGCCGGATCATCATCACCAGGGCCACCGAGACCACGGCGGCGGACGCGAAGACACTGAAGATCACCGCCAGCGGAAATCCCCGGTCCCGCATGAGACCAAAGCCCCAGTCGGCGAGTCCCCCGCAACTGATGCTCACCAGGTTCATGAGGCCGTAGCCGGTCGCCCGCTGCTCCGCCGGCACCACCTGGCACAGGATCGGCATGTTGTTGGCGTCGAAGACGCCCCAACCCAACCCGAAGAGGATCAGGAAGGCGATCGCGACCCACAGTTGCCCGGTCTGGGGCGAGAACCCCACCCCGAACATGGCAGGGATGATCAGGAGCATGCCCAGGGCACTGACCTGGATCCGGCCCCTCGGGGTGCGGCGCATCCGGCGGTCCGCCAGCCAACCGCCCACGAAGGCCCCGACGATGGCGGCCGATTGCCAGAACAAGGTCGCTGACACCCCCGCCTTTCCCTGGCCGATCTTGAACTCCGACTTGAGGATGGCCGGCATCCAATCACGCACCACCCAGGCGGCCAGCGCGGGCAGCGTGAAATACAGCACCAACAGCCGGAAAGACCGATTGCCCCACAAGGCCCGGACCATGCCCAGGCCGGCGGGCGTTCCGGACTGTGGGGCGGTTCCCAGCGCCTCGGCCTGGGGGCGATCCCGAAGCAGGAACAGGAGTGGCACTGCCAGGACCATGCCCAACAGGCCACTCCAGCCGAAGGCCCCTCGCCACCCCAGGCTCGGCATCTCGGCGACGTAGCCGGTGAATCCTCCCAGGATGACCCCGCAGTAGATGCCCATCTGATGGTATCCGACCGCACGAGAGCGAGTCGGCCCGGTGTGGTAATCGGCGATCAGGGCCAGGGCCGCTGGAATGTAGAAGGCCTCGCTGATGCCCATCAGGGACCGGGCAGTGAGGAGTTCCTCGTAAGACTGGACGCGGCCGGTCCACCAGGTCACCGCCGACCACGCGAACAGGCTGCCGCAAATCGTGATCCGGCGACCGAAGCGATCGGCGATCCATCCGCCCACCGGACTGAGGAACGCATAGACCCACTTGAATTGGCCGAGCATCCGACCCCAGTTGGCCTCGGAACCGATGTCGGGAATGTCGGCCATCACCGAGCTCTTCATGGCCGCCAACATCTGCCGGTCGAGGTAGTTGAGCAGAGCGACGGGGGCCAACAGGAACACGGTGAGCCAGGCCCAACGGGGCAGGGCGGTGGAACGAGGGGAATCCATGGGCGTCGGTCCGGTGCTTCCGGGGGATGGATGAA
>CAYLTF010000231.1:0-2636 GCA_964386625.1 uncultured Akkermansia sp.
AAAGAAAAAGCGCGTCCGGAGGTTTCCCTCACGGACGCGCCTGTTGTTTTCAGGCCCGGGTCGCCCCGGGTGCCTTCATCACGGCTGCGACAGCACGTTCAGGCGCCAGAACCGCGCCGGCACGTTCTTGTCGATCTGCAGGGTCACCGGCACCTCCACATCGGTGCCTTCGCCGGTCACCTTGATCGCCGTAGCGCTCCAGGTCCCCAGCGTCGTGCCGTTCTCCACCTGCACCACCGCTCCCTTCGGAGCGCGCACTCCCAAGGTCAGCGTCGTGCCGTCGCTCGACTTGATCGCCAGCTTCGACGCCTCGCCGATCACGATCAGCACCGTCGCCTGACCGGAGTTCGACGTGCCGTCGTTCACGCGGAACGTGAAGCTGTCGGTTCCGCTCGCGTCGGCATTGGCCGTGTACACCAGGTTCGGCGCAGTCCCGCTCAGGGTGCCCTGCTTCGGCTGCGACACCACCGTGTAGGTCAGCGCATCGTTGTCGCCGTCGTAGGCCTTCAGCGCCACCGTCGCACTGTTCCCCTGCACGGCCTTCACCGTCTGGGTCAGCGCCACAGGCGCATCGGCCACCGCCGCCACCGTGATCGCCACGGTCACAGCGCTCGACTCCAGCGATCCATCGCTCACCTTGTAGGTGAAGCTGTCCGTCCCGTTGAAGTCGGGGTTCGGCGTGTACTCCAGGTTGGCGCCTTCGCCGCTCAGCACACCGCCAGCAGGCTGACGCACCACCGTGTAGGTCAGCGCGGCACCCTCCGCATCGAAGCCCTGCAGCGCGATCGCCACGGTCGTATCCTCGTCGGTCTTCACCGCCAAGGCTCCGGCCACCGGCGCGTCATTCACGGCATTCACCGTGATCGACACCGTCGCCAGACCAGAGTCGGCCGTGCCGTCATTCACCTTGAAGGTGAAGCTGTCGGTCCCGGACACCTCCGAGTTCGGCACGTACACCAGGTTCGGGGCCGTGCCCGTCAGCTCGCCCTTCGTCGGGCCAGCCACCACCGTGTAGGTCAGCGTGTCGTTGTCGGCATCGCTGCCGGCCAAGGTGATCGCCACCGGGGCGTCCTCGTCCGTCGTCACCGACTGACCCGTCACCACCGGCGCGTCATTGGCCGCCGCGATCACGATCGTCACCGTCGCGACCCCGGACTCCAGCGTGCCGTCGCTCACCTTGAAGGTGAAGTTGTCGGCGCCGTTGGCGTTGGTCGACGGCGTGTACACCAGGTTCGGCGCGGTGCCGCTCAGGGTGCCCTTGGTCGGCTGGCGCACCAGCGTGTAGGTCAGCGCATCGCCCTCGGCGTCAAAGCCGCTGAGCGTGATCGCCTTGGCCGTGTCTTCCACGGCCGCGACGGCCTGCGACCCGGCCACCGGCGCGTCGTTCACCGGCGTCACCGTGATCTTGAACTGCTTGGAGGCGCTGCTGTTCACGCCGGCATTGTTCGTGCCGCCGTTGTCCTGCGCGTACACCGTCACCAGCGCGGTTCCGACAGCGTCGGCCGCAGGCGTGAAGGTCAACACACCGGCGCTGCTGATCGCAGGGCCTTCAGAGAACAGGTTCGTGTTGTTGCTGCTCAGCACGAAGCTCACCACCTGCGAGGACTCGTTGGCAGGTCCGGCGGAGATCTCCGTCGCGAACCCGGCCACCGTCGTCGCCGTGTCTTCCACCGCGGTCACGGTGTACTCGGTCACGTAGCCGGCCGCGCGGTACAGAGGACCGTCGAGCACCGCAGCGATGGCGTTGCCGCCGTCGCCCGCGATCGCCACGGAACCCCACACGCGCACCTCGTCCTTGGCGCTCCAGTTCACACCGGAGTCGTCCGAGTAGTACAGCTTGCCGCCCAGCACACCGGCCACCAGCAGCTTGCCATCGGCCGACATCGCGATCGACGACCACGCACGGGCGCTCTCGCGCGCCGTCCAGGTCGCTCCGCCGTCATCCGAGGTGTAGATCTGGCCGTTGACTTCCGTCGCCGCCAGCTTCGAGCCGTCGGCGCTCGAGGCGATCGACGTCCAGTAACGGTTCACGCTGCCGCGCGCCGTCCAGTTCGTTCCGCCATCGGTCGTCGTGTAGATCAGGCCGTTGTAGGCCGCGGCCGCCAGCTTCGTGCCATCGGCAGAAGAGGCCACCGACTCCCAGTCCTGGGCCGAACCCACCGCGGACCACGTCGTGCCCGAGTTGGTCGACACCTGCACCTTGCTGCCAGGGGCCACCGCCACCAGCTTCACGCCGTCGGCGGACGCAGCCACCGAGGACCAGCTCAAGGCCGGGCTGCCCAGCGAGCTCCACGCGCCAGCACCGTAGCCGTACAGCTGCGTGCCACGCGCCACCAGCACCTTCGAACCGTCGGCCGAGACCGCCACAGCGTTGAAGCTGCCGGATCCGCTCACCACCGCGTTCGTCCGCGTCGCACCGCCGTCGGTCGACACCGTCAGGGCCGTCGCAGAAGCCGCGACCACCACGTTGCCGTTGGTCGAGATCGCCAAGCCATTCCAGCTCGCGTTGCCCGTGTTCAGGCCGACCCAGGTAGCCGTCTCGCCGCCCGGCTTCACCGCCGTCGGGATCGTGAAGCTCGGAGCGTCGTTCACGTTGGTGATGTTCAGCGTCACCGTCGCCACGCCCGAGTTGTCGA
>CAYLTF010000232.1:0-2585 GCA_964386625.1 uncultured Akkermansia sp.
GGTGAACGCCATCGCCGAGACCTTGCGCGAGATGGGCGTCAAGACGGCCTAGGCCGATTCCGTTGAGTCGCAGGGTTGCGATGTTTGTGCACCCCGGTCCACCCGCGTGTCCGGAAGAGAAACAACGATGGCTCGATTCCAATCGATGACCGCAGATGCCGGGCGATTCAGCGCATCTGAATCATCTGTAGATCGAGTTACCTGATCAGATTTAAATTGCCAGAGAACTGATGGATTCGTTGCCTTTAGATCCATCCATCATCCGCATCAAACCTTCTGGTTCAGTATCCCGCTGCTCGCAGCCTTTTGGGGGCTCATGCTTTGGGATCTTCTGGCCGCTCTGCCGCTTTCTCCCGAATGGCTCGCGGTGCGCACGGAGATCGCGTCGGTGTTTCAGAATCCCAACGGGCATTGGCAGATCTTCGGTACGTTGGCGTTGAACGCCGGTCTCTGGGCGGGGGTGCCCGTGTTCCTGAATTGGCGACGGACGGGTCAGAGACCGAGTGTCAGCGACTGGGCCTTGCTCGGATTCCTGGGCCTGACCGTGGCGCACTACGCTGGCCGGTACTCCACCGCTGCCGGGTCCACCGAGGCGCTGCTCATTCTCGCCGGCATTTGGGTTGCTGGCATTTGGCGTGTTGTCGGATCTCTGGATCCACCTCGCCGTTTTTGGCCGGTTTTCTGGGTCGGCATCGTCGGGCTCGCGGTGGCCAGCCTATGGCATTGGCCCCTGTTCCATGTCTATCATTACCGGGAAGCGCGCCGCGCCACCGGGTTGTGGAATAATCCCAACACGTATGGACTGCTGGCCGCCTGCCTGTCCGCCGCGTGCCTCGCCTGGTTGTTATAGATCGTCTTGGGGCACAGCTCGCAACAACCCTACCGAATCCGCATCGACGCCCCTGGCGAATCCGATTGGGCCTGGGTGGCAGTGCGCTCCAACTCCGTGCACCGCAGCACGCTCCGGGCGGACCGCAATCGCCCCTTCGACCTGAACGCGTCACCGCCGAGCCTGCCATGGTCCATCATTAAAGATTAGTTTGCTCAAGAAAACGGGGTTGACCTAAAATAGTAATTGACAAAGTGAACGGGATTAACCAGCAACGAAAAATGCTCAGGTATAGAATCCCATTGTCTGCTACACTGCTCATATGGCTAGCCTGTGCGGTCACCGGTCAGGACGAATCTTCGAGCCCAAAGATTCAAGGTCGATATCAATATACTGTCTATCAAGGCAGAGAAAATCCAATCTTTTCGAAAGAATTGGACTTTACAATCCAAACAAGGGGCTGCCGGTGGAGCATCCAAACGCGTGAAATCAACGCAACCCACTATGCAGGAATTGACACAGGCCTCGTTACATTTCAGTGTGACGGACAATCGATCTACGTAATACTTGAGAGAAAAGCTGTCGATATAACATCCTCTGACTCTTTCCCAGTGCGTCGCCCAGATGGAGATGTTACGATTTATCCTGAAGCCTATCCCTCCCCTAGAGAGCCCGCCTTGCAACACATTTGGTTAGGATATGCAGCAAACTGCTTAATGTCCGCACCTTCAGGAACCTGCCGATCTCCGTTTGCTGAGGAATTGGATGTTTTTTCAGATCAAAGGTTGCTCAAACACTATGAAATTGACCAGCTCAAAGCAACCGGCTCCAGGACAATCGCAATAACTGACTCTGGGAAAACCGCAACTCGAGACAGTGACGGAAATATTCAGATTGACCGCCTTGCCGAGCCATACGGAAAAGGATACCTAACGGCAAGGGGCATATGGAACCCGACCAACATATTGGGGCATGCCTGCTCAAACTTCCAGTTCACCGCATACTCGCCTAATCCAAGTGGAAAAGTTGCAACAGATTTGATCAAAAGTTTTGTTGCGGTGTGTACTATTACAAATGTGACAGAGGAATCATTTCCTGACATTCCGCTGCTAATAGAATCAGGAATGTATTCGGTCGAAGATCGCCGCCATGAAAATCTTGGGAAGGCTATTGTTCGTTATATAATAACGAATGGGATTCCGAATACTACAAATTCAAACTTAAAGAGTTTAGTTGCAAGCACGCCCGCGATTTCTCTTGCACAAGAATCAGTCTTTCGACAAACGGGCAAAATCGTTTCTCAAACAACAAAGGGAAGCTACAAAACACTTGCGATAAGTTTGATGTTTTTACCTTTGACATCTCTGATCATTTATCGACTCGTAAGAAACAAAAACTAACAATGACAATGATAACCCGCAAATTGGTCGCAACAATCACTGCTTCGGTCACCGTCATGGCATTAGTTGCACATGCTGCCTGTGATATAGTTGCCTATTTTGGCACTCAGTGTTCGCCAGTACTTCCGGTACCCAATCCCCCATGCCAAGCTACCCAGCATAGCGACTGCCGTAGAATTGATTTTAGCTTTGTGTCACATAGCTATTGTTCCTCGGACGCAAATAGCACACGCTACCGCGCTTGTGCAGTAGCTCCAGTGATTGGGAGGTGGATATCGTATTCAGGCACCTCCATCCTTCAAAACAGTGGAGTGTGGTGTTGTAAGTCCCCGGTGCAATTGAGCAGCGGAACTTAT
>CAYLTF010000233.1:0-2533 GCA_964386625.1 uncultured Akkermansia sp.
CCGATGACGGATCGGCTCCCGATGAATGGCGCTGGCTCCCGAACTCCGGATCGGGCACGCCCGGATGTGGCAGGACTTCAACGACCGTCGGATTCCAAGAATCCGATCTTCGGTCGCATGGATCGATCCCGGCGATCGATCACATTCCCAACAGCATCGACGGGTTCGCGCGGTCGTCTCCCAGGTGGAAACGCGGGAACGCCTTGAGCGAGATGGTCAGCGCGACCGTGAAGTCCTGGGGCCCGATGCGATTCTCGCGCAGCCGGAAACCCAGGCCCACGGTCCAACTCCGCAGGTCTCGGTAGATTTGGTATTGCTGTTCCTCAAGAGTCCCGTCGCGGGCCTCGAACTGGTGAACCCCACGGAATGCCCAGTTTTCGTTCAGCTTGGCGTGGAACCGGCTGAAGATCAGGTTGTTGCCGGCCCCGTAGAGCGCCCAGTCGTCGCGGAGGTAGCGGTGGCCGATGCTCCAATCGAACCACTCGGTCGGCGACCAGGTGGCCCGATGGTTCGATTCGCGGTACTCGCGGGTCACCGTGTTGAAGCGGGTTTCCGAGGTGAGGGTCAACCAGGACCGCGGCGTGAAATCGACCTCGGAGTAGACGTCCGAGAACCGGGTCTGGTCGGAGCGTTGCTGGATGCGCCAATCGGTCAGCAGGGACCAATTCAGGACGTTCTCCACCTGCTCTTCCCGCTTGGTCTGCACCTTGTTGCGCAGCCCGAGGCGCACCGTGTTCTGGCTGTCCACCGAGTCGATCTGGGTGTAGTCGGGAAAATGGATCGGCAGGAGCTTCGGGCTGATGAGTTCCCGGTCGAACTGCGGCAATTCCATCGGTGTCCGGCTCGGCTCGGGCACGAAGACGTAGCTGAACTGCGGCTCGGCGATGTGTCGGGCGCCGTTCATGTCGAGCAGGCCGCTGGAATACGAGGGCCAGACCCTCGAGGCCTTGAATCCCACATCGACACCCGTGTTGGCCACCCAGCGATCCCGGTCGCTGTCGATGGTATTGAGCCCCTCCGGGTCGCCGTAATAGGTCGCCCGCGCTCCCAGGCGTGGCGACACGTTCAACCACCCGCCAACGGTGTGCGGTGCCACCAATTGATGGTAGGAATCACCGCGGAAGGCGGCGTAGTTGGTGCCACCGGCCAAGGCATCGCGGTACCGCAGATAGGCCAGGGAGCTGTCGCTCTCGTAATAGACCGGCGTCACACCGACCTGCTGGCGGAGCCCTCTTAGCCGGACATCCGGCAACCGCTCCACGGTCCGGAAGAACTCGTTCACCTGGGGCTGTGCCAGAACATCGAGGCTCCAATTGGAATTGAGCTGAGAGAACTCGACGAAGGTCTTGGGCTGTGGGTCGGTGCGGAACTCGCGCTCGAAATAATCGCGCAGCACCATCGGGTCGCTCTGACCCCGCAGCATTCCCTTGAACTCGAAGCCCGATTCGTTCGTGACGGAATGCCGCAGGTCATACCGGTACCGGTCCGGGTCGATGGGCCCGTTGAACGAACTCAGCTCCGGAGCCTGGTCTTGGATGAAGTAGAACCCTCCCCTGCCCCTGCCCAGATTTCCCAGGTCGTAGGAAAGACGCGGACCGCCGCCGAAGCCGCGCCGCTCCCGGTAATCGAGATCCACCACCGCCTCCAGGTTCGTGCGGGCCATCCAGTGGTAGCTGTTCAGCACGTACGGACCGTAAAGGCTGCGGTAACCCGGCGTGGTGCTCAGGAAATTGGGGTGACGATCGGCTTTCCGCACGTACCACGGGAAATACATCACGGGCACCTTGCCGACATACAACAGCGCGTCCTCGGCCGAGATGGTCTTGTCGCTGTTGATGCTCAGCGTCTTGGCGCGAATCTTGTACCCGGGAGTCGCCGAATCGTCGGTGGTGACCTCACCCCCGAGCACCACCTGGTTGGTGCCGCCCTGGGTCACCGAGAGCCGGTCACCACGAAGGAACAACGGCCCTGCGCCGAAACGGAAATTCCCGGCCTCCACGCGCTTCTGCTGGAAATCGAAGCGGACCTTCTGGCCCTTCCAGCGGATGCGTTCACCCGACGCATCCACATACTCCACCACGACATCGCCCTCGGCCAGCGCCTCGCCGGTGTCTTGGCTGAGGGTGACGGTCTGCGCACTCACCGCGCTGCCCATCCACCTCACAACCACGCCGTTCTTCGCGGACGCGGTCCGGGCATCGGGGCTCAGCTCGACCTCGCCCAACCCGTCGCGCGATTCGATGCGGATCGCCGACGGGTCCGTCTTGGCCGCGGCCGGGGGCTGTCCCTGGGCCAGGGCCGTCAACGTCCCGGCAATCAAGGCGCCAGTGCGGAGGAGCTTCATGTGCCGACAAGGCTATTCAGGAACGCCGGACCGGGGCAATCCGCCAGCGAGGGACTTGGCGATCGGCGGTCGGCACCCTGGGATTGCTCGGGCCTTGCGATAAACCGGAGCGCCGGTCGCGCGGGCGGTCATTCGGCCGCCTCGATCTTCACTGTGTGGGTCACCGGCACCCGGGCAGCACGGATCGCG
>CAYLTF010000234.1:0-2526 GCA_964386625.1 uncultured Akkermansia sp.
TTCATGAGATGGGGAAAGCGTTTTCCGGGGGACGCCTCCGGTCAAGGCGTTGTCCGGAGCATCTGGTAGGGTTGCACCGGGTCTTGCTCTGGCAGGGCGGTGACGGCGACAGAGTTGTCCGCGGTCCGTGCCGCTTCGAACTCCATCCATCCGAAGGCCACCCGGAGGAGGCGTCTTCGCGGCAAGGCGAATCACCCAGTGTGTTCTTGGGCACGGATCCGGTCGCGGAGCCCGCTGCCACATCCCCCACAGCAACCCTCCAGCAACCCTCCAGCAATCTTCCGCAACCCACCGGCAGCGCGGTCCGCCGTCGACCGCCTAGGATGACCCCAGATGAAGTTCATGTTCCAACGGGGCCTGTTGCCGGGGTTTGCGCTCCTGGCCTCGATCCAGGCCGTCCCGTTCCTGTCGGTCTTCAGGGCCTCGGCGGCCGAGGCGTTCCCCGAGGTGGCGGGCACCCTGCCGAAGGTCACCATCCAGGGCGAGTCGGATGCCGACAATGTGGTCACCCATCCGTTCCCGGCGGAGGTCGAGGGCACCAAGGTCTACTCGGGCAAGAAGGTCACCATCCTGGATTTCGATGCGCTGCCGCAGATCCAGAGCGACAACTACCGCCAGGCCTTCTCGCAGATTCCCGGCTTGATGGTCAGCGAGTTGCCCAACGCCAGCCTCCTGAGCCTGGGCTACCGGGGCATCGGCGATCCGCACGAGTCGCAGAACCTGCTGGTGCTCAAGGACGGCATGCCCTTCGTGGTGGACCTCTACGGGTACCCCACCGTGTATTTCGCGCCGCCCTTCGAATCGGTGGACCGCCTGGAGTTCATCCGCGGCGGGGCCTCGCTCATGTACGGGCCGCAGCCCTCGGGCGCGCTGAACTACGTGACCCACCAGCCGCGCCGCGATCGGCCCTTCGCGTTGCGCACCCAGCACATTCTCGGCAGCTACGGCCTGTACACCACCCACACCCTCGTGGATGGCACCGACGGCAAGCTCGGCTACCTCGTGTCGTTCGATCACCGCCAGGGCGACAGCTTCCGCCGGCGGAATGGCGACTTCGAGATCAACAGCGGATCCATCCGCCTGGTGTACGACGCCACGGCGGAGACGCGCTGGACCTTCGACATGGATGCCACCGCCTCCGACAGCGGGGAACCGGGCGGGCTCACGCTGAAGTCGGGCCCGGGCCTGCTGAACTACTGGGACGACCGCCGGGCGACCCAGAACCTCCACGATCGGCTTCGCATCGAGCGGTACATCCCCAGCGTGGGCCTGGAGCACCGGTGGAGCGATGCCACCCTGATGACCGCGCGGGCCTGGGGCGGCACCTACGAGCGCCAATCGCTCCGCCAGCGCAATTCGGGAGGGAGCGCCTTCGGCAACACGGCCAACCTCATCGACTCGAACACCATCAACACCCATCGTTACGCCACTTTCGGGGCCGAGACGCGGGTCCGCCACGAATGGCAGGCCTGGAACAACGACCATACCCTGGTCGGTGGGGTGTCGACCTATGCGTCGGATGCCCCCTATGAGGTCGATCGCGGAGCCAGCGCCACCGCCGAGACCGGCACGCCTCGGCAGCGCTCGCAGCGCGAGACGGCCGCCGGCAGCGTCTTCGCCGAGAACGTCTTCCGCTTCGGTCGCCTGAGCGTCACGCCGGGGTTCCGGGTCGAGAACATCCACCAGTCCATCCGTGAGACGCTGAACCTCGACAAGACCACCTCGCCCCTGCTGCGGGACAGCGGTCTCGATACCGTGCCCCTGGGGGCCTTGGGCGTCTCGTACACGCTCAGCCCGGCAGTCGAGCTCTATGCGAATCTCAGCCAGGGCTACAAGGCCAAGACCTACGGCGACGCCGTGCCGCTGGGCAACAACACCACGGTGAGCAGCACCCTGGAGCCGGGGCACACCTGGACCGCCGAGGCCGGCGTGCGGGGGCGACCGGGCGATTTCTGGAACTACGACCTGAGCGTCTTCCGCATCGACTACGATGACCGATTCGGGGCCGTGACCACCGGGGGGCTGACGCGCTTCGAGAACGTCGGTCGCTCCGTCAACCAGGGCGTGGATGCCGCCACCGAACTGGACCTCATCGGCTTGTCTGATCGCCTGCGCGGGACCGAGGTGGGGCAGACCTGGGGTGCCTTGAGCGTGTACGGCAATGTGTCGTGGTTGGATGCCGAATTCGTCTCCGGGCCGCTCCAGGGGCTCACCCCGCAATACGCCCCCGACTACATCCTGCGCACGGGTCTCATCTACCGCCTGGGTCGTCGCGTGAAGGTCGCCTGGTTGGGCACCTTCGTGGACAACCACTTCGCCAACGACAACAACACGGGCGACTTCCGCATCCCGGGCTACACCGTGTGGGACCTCACCGCCGAGTGGGAATTCTGGCCCGATCGGGCCCGCCTGTTCGGGGGGCTCAACAACGCCTTCGACCGCCACTACTGGTCCCGCGTCCGGGCCAACGGCATCGATCCCGCCGTCGGCCGCAACGTGTACGCCGGGGTTTCTTTGCAATTCTGA
>CAYLTF010000235.1:0-370 GCA_964386625.1 uncultured Akkermansia sp.
ATCGGCGTGGCGCCGTCCACCCGCGCTCCGTAGCGGATGCCGTCGAAGCGGGCCAAATTGGCCGAGGCCTCGGCCGGGGCGATGATGTAGTAGGTCGCCGCCGCGTACTCGGTGTGCGGCAGGGAAACCTCGACGATCTCGGCCCCGAGCGACTCGAGTTGGCGGACCGCCGCACGCACCGAAGCCTCCACCTCGGGGTGCATGCCGGCCGCCCGCGTAGACGTGAAGGCTCCTGCCCCGCGGATGCGCCAGGGCGCGGGGACGGCGCGGGCACCCGGCGGGGGGCCCCACCACCGCCCCCCTCCGCCTCCCCCGCCCCCAGCGCCAGGCGCTTGGCGTCGCCGCCATCCGGCAGGGCAGCTGGGCTGGA
>CAYLTF010000235.1:380-2518 GCA_964386625.1 uncultured Akkermansia sp.
CGCACCGAAGCCTCCACCTCGGGGTGCATGCCGCCGATCATGTATTCCTTGGGCAATCCGATCCGCAGGCCCCGGAGCGATGGCGAGAACCCGGACCGATAATCGGGGACCGGCTCCTGCATGGAGGTCGAGTCCATCGGGTCGTGACCACTGAGCACCTGGGTCATCAGCGCCGCATCGGTCACGTCTTTGGTGAACGGGCCGATCTGGTCGAGAGAGCTGGCGAAGGCGGTCAGGCCATAGCGGGAGACCCGGCCGTAGGTGGGTTTGACCCCGACCACGCCGCACAGGGCCGCGGGCTGGCGGATCGAGCCGCCGGTGTCGGACCCGACGCTGGCGAAGCATTCGTGGGCCGCGACGCTGGCCGCGCACCCGCCCGAGGATCCACCCGGGATGCGGGTGGTGTCCCAAGGGTTGAGGGTGGTGAAGAACGACGAGTTCTCGGTCGAGCTGCCCATGGCGAACTCGTCCAGGTTCAGGCGTCCGAAGACCACGGCTCCCGCCGCCTTCAGCCGCTGCACGACCGTGGCGTCGTAGGGTGACACGAAGTTCCCGAGGATCCGCGAGGCGCACGTCATCGGCTGCCCTCGCTGCGCGATCACGTCCTTGAGGCTGATCGGGACACCCAGGAGCGGGTGCTGAGATGTCGACGCCGTGCCCGACGCGCGCAATTGGTCCGCCGCGTCCGCCTGGGCCAGGGCGTCGGCCGCATCGTAGTTCAGGTAGGCTTTGACCTGTCCGTCCACCCGGCCGATCTGGTCGAGGCAGGCCTGGGTGGCTTCGCGGGAGGACACCTCTCCCCGGTGGATCCGGTGGGCGAGTTCAGAAACGGTGATTCGGTGAAGCATCGTCGGTCCCGAATGGAACCTGTGATCGGCCCCGCGCGAAAGCGCAAAGGCGCGATCCGCCTGAAAGGTCGCACGAGCGGCTTCCGAAACACTGGGGACAACTCCGGATTGTCTTTCCATGGAACCCATCGAGGCCCTGGTGGCCCTCAATCTCATCCCAGGCGTCGGCCCGATCCGCACGCGGCATCTGCTCGATCATTTCGGCGGCGACCCCGTCGCGATCCTGGGCGCCTCCCGGGCCGCGTTGGACTCGGTGCCAGGCATCGGGGGGCAGATCGCCGACGGCATCGCCGGATGGCGGTCGATCGTCGACCTGGCCGGGGAATTCCGACGGATCCGGGAATCGGGCGTCACGGTCCTCGGCTTCACCGATCCCGAGTACCCGGCGCTCCTCAAGCAGATCTACGATCCGCCCCTGGTGCTGTACGTGAAGGGGCGACTCACCCCGGAGGACGGCCAGGGGGTGGCCCTGGTGGGGTCCCGGAACTCCACCCCCTATGGCATGGAAGTGACCCGGAAACTCGCCTACCAACTCGCCGTCACCGGGGTGAGCGTCATCAGCGGAGGGGCCCGCGGTGCCGACACCGCCGCCCACCTGGGAGCCTTGAGCGCCCAGGGCCGGACCGTCGCGGTCCTGGGCACCGGCATCGACCGGGTCTTTCCGCCGGAGAACGCCGGACTGTTCGAGCGGATCGCCGCCGGCGGAGCCCTGGTCACCCCGTTCCCCTTCGGTCGTCCGCCTGATCGCGGCACGTTTCCGGCCCGCAACCGCATCGTCGCCGGCATGAGCCTGGGAACCGTGGTGGTCGAGGCCAGTCTCTCGAGCGGCGCGCTCATCACCGCCCACCTTGCGAACGACTGCGGGCGTCAGGTCTTCGCCGTGCCGGGTCGGATCGACAGCCCCCGCAGCAAGGGATGTCATGACCTCATCAAGAAGGGGGCCAAGCTTTGCGAGGGCATCGAAGACATCCTCACCGAGTTCGAATACCGCTTTCCCCGATCCAATCGGCCGGACGAGGGCTCCGGCCAGCAGGAGTTTCCCGCCATCACCCTCAATGCCGGGGAGCAGGCCGTCTGGGACACCTTGGGTCGCGAGATCCTCGAGGTGGATCCGATCATCCGGCGATCGGGTCTGCCCCCGAGCGCGGTGCAGGTCGCCCTGTTCAGCCTCGAGCTCAAACGATTGATCCGCCAGTTGCCGGGGCGCCGCTTCGAGCGGTTGTCCTCCGAAGGGTGAACCCGGGGTTCGGCCTCGTTGACGACCGGATCGTCCGGCTGATATCAACCCTG
>CAYLTF010000236.1:0-2469 GCA_964386625.1 uncultured Akkermansia sp.
GCGACATCACCTACGGCACCAACGCCGAGTTCGGCTTCGACTACCTGCGCGACAATGGCATGGCCACCCGCAAGGAGGAGCAAGTCCAACGCGGCCACTACTTCGCCATCGTCGACGAGGTCGACTCCATCCTCATCGACGAAGCCCGCACCCCGCTCATCATCTCGGGCCCGGCGGTCGTCTCGATGGACCAGAAGTTCGTGGAGTTCAAGCCGGCCGTGCAGCGCCTGGTCCAGGCCCAGCAAGAGCTCTGCAACCGCTTCCTGCGCGAAGCCGAGGCGCTCATCCCGCAGCTGCGCCCGGAGAACGGCGTCCCGCCGAAGAACGCCGCCGACCTCGAGCAGCAGATCGGCATGCTGCTCTACCGCGTCAAGCTGGGCCAACCCCGCTCCGAGGGCCTCATGCGCCTCTTCGAGGAGCCCCGCAACCAGCAGCTCGTGCAGCGCTACGAGGCCCTGCTGCTGACCGACCAGTCCAAGAAGGAGCTCTACGCCCAGAAAGAGGAGCTCTTCTTCGCCATCGAGGAGAAGTCCCACGAGGCCGACCTCACCGAGAAGGGGCGCACCCACCTCAGCCCGAACGACCCCGACGCCTTCGTGCTGCCCGACCTGCCCACGCTGTACCACCAGATCGACACCGCGCCGGAGCTCGACGCCAAGGGCCGCATGGAGGCCAAAGGCTCGCTGCAGGCCCAGTTCGAGGAGAAGGCCGGCGTCATCCACGCCCTGAGCCAGCTGCTCAAGGCCTACTGCCTCTACGAGCGCGACGTGCAGTACGTGGTGCAGGACAACAAGGTCATCATCGTCGACGAGCACACCGGCCGCCTCATGACCGGCCGTCGCTGGAGCGAGGGCCTGCACCAGGCGGTCGAGGCCAAGGAGAACGTCCAGATCGAGCGTGAGACCCAGACGCTGGCCACCATCACCATCCAGAACTACTTCCGCCTCTACACCAAGCTGGCGGGCATGACCGGCACGGCCGAGACCGAGGCCCAGGAGTTCTTCGACATCTACAAGCTGGGGGGGCTCACCATCCCCACCAACCGGCCCAACATCCGCAAGGACTCCAACGACACGGTCTACAAGACCCGCCGCGAGAAGTTCAACGCGGTGCTCAAGGAGCTGAAGGAGCTCCATGCGCAGGGCCGGCCCATCCTGGTGGGCACCATCTCCGTCGAGGCCAGCGAAATGCTCAGCCGCATGCTCAAGAAGGAGGGCATCGTCCACTCGGTGCTCAACGCCAAGTACCACGAGCAGGAGGCCGAGATCGTGGCCCGCGCCGGACAGAAGGGCGCGGTCACCATCGCCACCAACATGGCCGGCCGCGGCACCGACATCAAACTGGGCCCCGGGGTCGCCGAGCTGGGCGGCCTGCACGTGCTGTGCACCGAGCGCCACGAGTCGCGCCGCATCGACCGCCAGCTGCGCGGCCGCTGCTCGCGCCAGGGCGACCCGGGTTCGTCGCACTTCTTCATCTCGCTCGAAGACGACCTCATGCGCCTCTTCGGTTCCGAGCGCATCACCAAGGTCATGGAGCGCATGGGCCTCGAGGAGGGCCAGGAGCTCGAGCACCCGCTGCTCAACCGCTCCATCCAGACCGCCCAGAAGCGCGTCGAGGGCCACTACTTCCAGCAGCGCAAGCGCACGCTCGAGTACGACGACGTGATGAACAAGCAGCGCGAGGTCGTGTACGGCTTCCGCAACGACATCATCCATGCCGACGACGTCCGCGACCGCCTCATGGACATCATGGAGGAGGTCGTGCTGCAGAAGGTCCAGCAGTTCACCCATGCCGAGTCCGACCCGGGCGACTGGGACATCCGCGGCCTGGCCGACTGGGTCAACCTGAACTTCCCGCTGGGCATGCCCGAGGAGGAGATCCTCAAGGCCGCGCGCGCCGGCAAGGTCGCCCCGGTGCAGGGTTCGATGTTCGACGGCCTGAGCGAGGCCCAGTTCTCGTTGCTGAACTTCCTGTCCCAGTCCATCCGCGAGGCCTACGAGCTGAAGGTGAGCTTCGAGCGCGCCGACGCCCTGGCCAACATCGAGCGCTACACCATCCTCGATGCCATCGACCGCCTGTGGCAGGAGCACCTCTACGGGATGGATTCGCTGCGCAACTCCATCGGCCTGCGTGCCTACGGCCAGCGCGACCCGCTCATCGAGTACAAGGCCGAGGCCTTCAAGCTCTTCGACGCCCTGATGGTCAACATCAAGTCGGAGATCTGCCACAACATCTTCCGCAGCGCCTCGAGCCTCATGGCCTTCGAGCAGTTCCTGCACAACCTGCCGCAGACGACCATCCACGAGACGGCCGCCCCGTTCCAGGACCCGGCCTCGGCCGGGGGTGCCGGCGGCGGCGCGGGCGATGTGGTCAGCGAGGCCAACGAAGCCCTCTCCAAGGCCCAGCCCGTGCGTGCCGTCCCCCGCGTCGGCCGCAACGACCTCTGCCCCTGCGGCAGCGGCAAGAAGT
>CAYLTF010000237.1:0-2431 GCA_964386625.1 uncultured Akkermansia sp.
GTCTCGGCCTTCCCAGGGGCTCCGCACTGCGACTTTAAACCCCGACAGACCCCACGAGGCCCAACGCCTTCGTGGGGTCTGCTTTTTGCTCACCGCAGGCGGTCGCGCTGGTAGCGGTCCCGTTCGCGGCGGTTGTGGTGCTTGAGGTCGAGGTGGACCTGTTTGAGTTCCCCCTCGATCTGGGCGACGAAGGTGGTGCAACTGGAAGCCAAGGCGCCGAAGCCCTGGACCGTGTCGCGTTCGGCGTGATCGTCGGTGACGACCAGCACTTCTCCGTAATCCCGGAATCGGTAGGCCGCCCGTTCGATCAGGTCGTCGGCGGTCTGTCCCGCTTTGGAATAGAGCACTTCGACGGCCTTGGGGTCGGGTTTGGGACCTCGGGGGCCTGGCCCTCCGCTCTGTCCGTCGAAGAAGACGGTGATGGGGGTGCCCAAGGCGGCCTGGTATTCCTCCAGGCAGGCGATGAGGGCATCCCGGGCCACGGCGGAGTGGCGGGCCGACCCCCGTGCCAATTCGGGCCAGGCGTGCAGGAGGCTGTAGCCATCCACGAGAATGCGGATCAGGGGCATCGGTGTCGCTCAACGGTTCATCCGTTCCCTTGCGATGCAAGGGATGCGGTCTGCGGCCGGTTCAGGCCCGCTTCCGGCCCAAGGCCTTCATCAGGGCAGGGAGATCCGATGTGTTGATCACGTCGGCCTGGGTCAGCCAGCCCTTGCGGGCGATGCCGGCTCCGAGTCTTAGGAAATCGAAATGCTCCAGCCGGTGTGCGTCGCAGTTGATGACACACTTCACGCCCAGCTCCTTGGCTTGTCGCCAGAGCCGCCAGTCGAGGTCGAAGCGATAGGGGCTGGCGTTGAGTTCGATCCAGGTGCCGGTGGCCGCGCAGGCTTTCAAGACCTCGGGGATGTCGAGTTTGTAGGCATCCCGTTCCAGCAGAAGGCGTCCGGTGAGGTGACCGAGCATGTGGACATGCTTGTTCTCGGCGGCGCGGATGAGTCGGCGGGTGTTCTCCAGCGGGTCGCTGGACGGGACGTGCAGGCTGGCGACCACGACGTCGAGGCGGGCGAGGATCGAGTCGTCGAAATCGAGCCCGTCTTTGAGGATGTCGACCTCGGAGCCGGTCAGCAGGCGGAACGCGCTGCCTTCGACCTCGTAGGAGCGATTGACCGCCGCGACGGCCGAAAGTTGATCTTCGAGACGGCGGACATCGAGTCCGTTGGCCTGGAAGGAGGCTCTCGAGTGGTCTGTGATGGCCCAGTAGTCGAGTCCGAGTTCGTGGGCGTGGGCCGCGATGGATTCCAAGGAATCGCGTCCGTCCGACCAGTTCGAATGGTTGTGCAGCGAGCCGCGCAGGTCGGTCCACTCGATGAGGCGGGGCAGCGCGTGCGATTCGGCGGCGGCGAACTCGCCGTGATCTTCGCGCAGCTCGGGTGGGACGTAGGCGAGGCCGAGTTTTTCGAAGATCTCCCGTTCTTCGTGGCAGACGATCCTCAGGGCCGGGTCGCGGGTCTCTTCGCTGCTGCGGAAGAGCCCGTATTCGTTGAGGCGCAGGCCGCGGGCGATGGCCCGCTGCCGCATGATGATGTTGTGTTCTTTGGAACCGGTGAAGTACGCGAGAGCGAAGGGGAACTCTTCGTCGGTGACCACCCGAAGGTCGGCCTGGATGCCACCCTCGAGGATGACGCTGGCTTTGGTCTCACCCCGGGCGAGGACGGACTTCACGCCTGGTTGGTCGACGAAGAATCCGATCACCGCCGACGGATTGCGGGACGAGACGAGGAAGTCGATGTCACCGATGACCTCTTTCCATCGGCGGAGGCTACCGGCGGTCGAGCAGCGGAGCACGTCGGGGTGTCCCCGGAGGGAATCGAGGATGGGGTCGGCGCAGACGAGGGCGTCGATGAGTCGGTGGCGGGAGGCGAACTGTCGCTTGAAGGCGATGGCTTCGAGGATCTTGGCCTCGGATTTTTCGCCGAATCCTTCCAAGGCTGCGATCCGGTGGGACTGGCAGGCCGCCTCGAGCTTCTCGGTCGAATCGATGCCGAGTTCTTCGTAGAGGCGTTTCACTTTCTTCGGCCCGAGGCCCTGGATCTCCAGGAGGGCGGGGAGGCCTGGTGGCAGTGAGGCTTTGAGTTCGTCGAAGTAGGGCAGGGTTCCGGTGGTGACGAGGCGGGTGACTTTCTCTTGGAGTGCTTCTCCGAAACCCTTCAGTTCACCGAGGCGGTTTTCGGCCACGATCTTTTCGAGGGGTTCGGTGAGGCCTTCGAGGATGCGGGCTCCGTTGTGGTAGGCGCGGGTCTTGAAGGGGTTTTCGCCCTTCAGTTCCAGCAGCGTTCCGATTTGAGACAGCACCGCGGCGACCTCTTCCTTGTCCATGCCCATGGCGGAGGGTAGGGGCAATCCCCATGAACGGGAAAGTCGGGGGTTGCGG
>CAYLTF010000238.1:0-2358 GCA_964386625.1 uncultured Akkermansia sp.
CCCCCCTTCGGCCATTCCCACGGAATGCCTGCCTTCGCCACGATTCGTTGTCCGTCCACTCTCTTGCCCAGGCACCACGAGGCGTGTGCCCCTGGCCCGGGATTTCCAACGCCGGACAAATCCCCGAAAAATGAAAGACCCCGGCATCCAGGAGGAATGCCGGGGTCCTGTCAGGTTTTCAGCCGAACCCGGGCGAACCCGGACGGCCGAGCGGAAGATCAACCCTCCTTCTTGGCCGCCTTCACCTCGAGGTGCAGGTCACGCAACTGCCGCGACGTCACCGCGCTCGGGCTGCTGGTCATGATGCACGTGCCCTTGGCCGTCTTCGGGAAGGCGATCACGTCGCGGATGCTCGTCGTGCCGCACAGGATGGCGCAGAGCCGGTCGAAGCCCAGGGCGATGCCGCCATGCGGCGGGGCCCCGTACTTGAAGGCCTCGAGCATGTAGCCGAAACGCAGCTGCGTCTCCTCGGCCGGAATCTGCAGCAGCTCCTCGAAGATGGTCTTCTGCACGTCGGGCTGGTGGATGCGGATCGATCCGCCGCCGAGCTCCACGCCGTTCACCACGATGTCGTAGTGCTGGCCCCGGACCTTCTTCGGGTCGGTCTTGAGCAGAGGGATGTCCTCGGCCACCGGGGCGGTGAACGGATGGTGGCTGGAGTACCAGCGGTTCATCTCGCGGTCGAAGCCCAGCAGCGGGAACTCCACCACCCACAGGAAGTCGAAGCGGGCCGGATCGATCACCAGCTTGCCCTGGGCCTTGAGCACCTCGGCGCAGTAGAGGCGGATCTTGCCCAGGATCTCGCAGGCGTTGAGCCACTGGTCGGCCGCGAAGAGGATGAGGTCGCCCTGCTCGATGCCGAGCTTCTGGGTCAACGCCGCCTTCTCGGCGTCGTTGAAGAACTTCACGATGGGCGACTTCCACTCGCCGTTCTCCACCTTGATGAAGGCCAAGCCCTTGGCGCCGAAGCTCTTGGCGTACTCGGTCATCGTCTCGATCTGCCCCTGGGTCGCGCCGGCCAACCCCTTGGCGTTCATCGCCTTGATCACCCCGCCACCGGCCACGCAGTTGCCGAACACGCCGAACTTCGAGCCGCGGAACTCCTCGGTGAAATCCACCAACTCCATGCCGAAGCGCGTGTCGGGCTTGTCGATGCCCCAACGGTTCAGGGCTTCCTCGAAGGAGATGCGCTTGAAGGGCGTGGGGATGTCGACATTCAGGGCCGTCTTCCAGACCCGCTTGAGCAGGCCCTCGATCAGCGCGTAGATGTCTTCGCGCTCGATGAACGACATCTCGATGTCCACCTGGGTGAACTCCGGCTGGCGGTCGGCGCGCAGGTCCTCGTCGCGGTAGCAGCGGGCGAGCTGGAAATACCGCTCCACGCCGCTGACCATGAGGATCTGCTTGAACTGCTGCGGCGACTGCGGGAGCGCGTAGAACGTGCCCGGCTCGCGGCGATTCGGCACCAGGAACTCGCGGGCGCCCTCGGGCGTCGACTTGAAGAGCGTGGGCGTCTCGACCTCCAGGAACCCCTGGTCGTCCATGTAGCTGCGCGTCGCGATGGCCACCTTGGACCTCAGCCGCAGGTTGCGGATCATCTCGGGCCGGCGCAGGTCGAGGTAGCGGTACTGCAGGCGCAGCTCCTCGTTCACCTTGTTGGCCACCTCGGGGTCGTCGACCTGGAAGGGCAGGATCGCCGAGGGGTTCAGCACGGTCATCGACAGCACCTGCACCTCGACCTCGCCCGTCAGGATCTTGGCATTGCGGGTGCCCTCGGGCCGGACCCGCACCTTGCCCTCGATCTCGATGACCGACTCGGCATGGAGCTTGGAGGCCGCGTCGAACACGGCCGGCGGGAGGTCCGACGGATCGAACACCGTCTGGGTCCGGCCTTCCCGGTCCCGCAGGTCGATGAAGAGGACTCCGCCGAGGTCGCGGCGGGAGTGGACCCAGCCGGTCAGGATGACCGCGCGGCCGGCGTCCGAGGCGCGGAGTTCATTGCAATGGTGCGTGCGCTTCATGCGAAAATCAGCGCGCAGAGTGTCGATCCGTCGGGGTTTTTCAAAGGTCGAAGTTGGAAAGCCGATGATCGAAGCCAGGTCCTTCAGGCATCCGGACCGCCCCAAGACCCGCGCCCCGGCAAAGTCGCGCCACCCGGAACATCAACACTGACTCAAGGAAATCGGTCCGGCCGCCGATATGGGTATATCATGGAACTCGGGCTCTCAGGACTGGCCTCCGGTTTCGATTGGCGGACCCTGGTCAACCAATTGGCCGACGTCGAGCGCACGCCCCAGAAGCGTCTGCGCAGCGAGCAGGCCACCCTCCAGAACCGGAACAACGCCTTCGGCAGCATCA
>CAYLTF010000239.1:0-2350 GCA_964386625.1 uncultured Akkermansia sp.
GGCTCCGGCCGTTCGTGCTGCTGTGACGATCCCCCCGCCCGTGAAGATCCTCATCCTCAAGCCCAGTTCCTTGGGAGACGTGATCCACGCGCTCCCGGTGTTGCGACTCCTGCGGCTCGAGTTCCCGCAGGCCCAGGTCGATTGGTGGATCCTGCGCGGACTGATGCCGCTCCTGGAAGGGGATCCGGATCTCCGGCGGTTGATCCCCTTTGATCGCAAGGATTGGGGCAAGCCGCGCCATTGGCCGACGGTGCTGCGCCTGGTCCGGCAGCTTCGATCGGAGCAGTACGACTGGGTGCTCGACCTCCAGGGTCTGGCGCGTTCAGCGCTGTTCGGGCGGGCTTGCGCCGGTTCCCGCTTCGTCGGGGTGCGAGATTGGCGGGAGTTGGCCCCGGTGTTCCACGGAGAGTCCGTGCCCCGACCTTCGCCGCAGGCCCATGCCGTGGACTGGCAGCGGGCCTTGCTGACGCATCTGAAGGTGCCGCTGCGAGCCGGATGGGAATGGATCCCGCGCCGGACTGCGGCCGCCGAGCAGTTGAGTCGGGACTTTCCGGAGTTGTCGCTGGGCCGCTGGATCGGCCTTCAACCGGGGGCCCGCTGGGACAACAAGCGGTGGCCGGTGCCGCGGTTTGTCGAACTGGTCGGGCTGTTGTCGCGGTCGCACCCCGGACACCGGATCGCCGTCTTCGGGGGGCCTGAAGACCGGGCCCTCGGGCAGGCGGTGGCCCAGGCCGATCCCGCCCGCTGCCTCGATCTGACGGGGCGGGTTTCGTTGCCGGGGATGATCGAGGCGCTGCGCCGTGTGGACCTGCTGGTCACCAACGACACCGGGCCGATGCATGTGGCCGCGGCCTTGGGCAAACCGGTGGTGGCCTTGTTCGGTCCGACCGATCCGGCCCGGACGGGGCCCTACGGTCAGGTGGAGTCGGCGCTCCGGGCGCCGCAGCCGCCGCCGTGTGCGCCGTGCCTGAAGCCGGTCTGTCGACATTCTGAGCCGCTGGCCTGCCTGAATGGCATCACTCCGGCCCAGGTCGCCCGGGCCGTTTCGGCTCGGTTGGTCCAACCGTGAGGCCCTCTTCGGGCCACTCGGGATCGGCTCAGGAACGGTCGGGCGTGTCCGGGAGAATCGAAGAGCCTCCGGAGCCTCACTCCGACAGTGCGGCGTCCCAGTCTTTCCACACCGGTTCGTAACCCAGACGGCGGATGACTCCGGCCACCTCGGAGGGGGAGCGGTCGTCGGCGATGTCGAACTGGCCGGTGGCATTGGTGCTCCGCCCTTCGGTGGCCTTCCGTTCTGGGGAGTCCGGGGCCAGGGCCTCGATGCGGCCGCGTACGGTGTGGTGGATGGCATCCTTGCCGGCGCCGGTGTAGCCGCCGGGTTCGGTGTGGCTGCCCGCGCTGGCGTGGGTGATGCCCAGCGGCAGGAGGCCGTCGCGCAGGGGGGCCGGTTCGCGGGTGGAGAGCACGAGGCCGACGTCGGGCAGGAAGAGCCGCAGCGCGGTGATCACCTGGACGAGGTCCCTGTCGTGGAATCCGGTCAGGGGCTGGAATTCGCCGGCGCAGGGACGGAGTCGGGGCAGGGAGACGGTGACCTGGGCCTTCCAGCAATGCTTGAGCAGCCAGGCCGCGTGGGCGGCCACGGAGATCGCCTCTTGTCGCCAGTCGGCCAGGCCGTAGAGGGCTCCGATGCCCAGTCGCCGAAAACCGGCCTCGTAGGCCCGTTCCGGGGTGGCCAGGCGCCAGTCGAAATCGCGTTTGGGGCCCAGGGTGTGCATCCGGGCGTAGATCTCGCGGTCGTAGGTTTCCTGATACACCACCAGTCCCTCGGCTCCGGCCTGGACCAGGGGGCGGTATTCAGGGGTCTCCATGGGGCCGACTTCGAGAGACAGGGAAGGGATGAAGGTGTGGAGGGCGCGGACGCAGTCGGCCATGTAGCCGTTGGAGACGAACTTGGGGTGTTCGCCGGCGACCAGCAGGATGTTCCGGAAGCCTTGTTCGGCCAGGGCGCGGGCTTCGCGTTCGACTTCCTGCCGGGCCAGGGTGACTCGAAGGATGGGGTTGTCGCGGGAGAAGCCGCAGTAGGCGCAGTTGTTGATGCACTCGTTGCTGAGGTACAGCGGGGCGAAGAGTCGGATTGTCTTGCCGAAGCGTTGGCGGGTGAGGGTCTGGGACCGGCGGCAAAGCTCCTCGAGTCGGGTCGAGGCGGCGGGCGAGAGCAGGGTTGCGAAATCGGCGAGGGACGAGGGTCCGCGCCGCAGGACTGCGTCGACGTGCTCGGTGTTCGATGACCGGGCCTGACTCATCAAGCCCTCCAGGGGCAAGGCACGGAAGGCCTCGACGAAACTCATGT
>CAYLTF010000240.1:0-2345 GCA_964386625.1 uncultured Akkermansia sp.
CCGGTGTACTTCCGGGGCAGCACCCGCCCGTTGTCGGTCACATACTGCTTGAGCAGGGCGACGTTCTTGTAGTCGATGGCGTCGATGGTGAACTCGACCTTGGGCTTCGGACGCGGGGTCCGGGCGGTGGTCGATCGGCGCTTCTTCTTTTCCTCGAGCTTGGTCTTGCGGGGCATGGCTTACTTGATTTCGCGGTGCAGGGTATGACGGCGAAGGAAGGGGTTGAACTTCTTCTTTTCCACCTTGTCGGTCTGCAGCTTCTTGTTGCGGGTCGTCTGGTAGCGGGAGACGGGCTTACCCTCCTTCTTCGCTTCCGTACACTCAATGGTCACAATCTCACGCGGCATAAATCAGTTTTCCTTTTCCTTGGTCGGTTTTTCATCGACGTCGCTGTCGTCGTCTTCGACATCCACCGAGGCACCGGCCTCGACGGAGCCCAACGAACCGAGGCGGTTGCGCTGGCGCAAGACGCCTTCTTTCTCAAGCTGGGCCTGCGACTCCACCGTGAAACGGGTCCAGGGAATCGCTTCCAGGCGGGCTTTCGGGATGACCTTGCCGGTCAACTCGCAGACGCCATAGGTGCCCTTTTCGATGCGCTTGAGGGCTTCCTCGATCTCGTACACGGCATCCTGGTCCGAGGACAGGAGGCTCAGCGCGAAATCGCGGTCGAAATTGTCGGTGCCGGAATCGCCCATGTGGAGGCTGTAGCTCTCCATCTCGGCTTGGGATTCCTTGGCCAACCCGCTCATCTGGCCCCGGAGGCGCTCATGCAGGTCGAGCAGGTTCTGGTAGAACTTCTGCCACTCGGGCTTGACGCGGGAGATGGGCATCCAACTCTGGGTTTCCGGAGCCGGGGCCTTGCCACCGGCCTTGGCCAGGGGACGGCCGAGGATCGCAGCCGCGCTGGCTGCGCCCACCTTCTGATGGGTGGCCTTCTTGATCGGAGCGGGTGCCGGTTTTTTCGCCATGGCGTCTCTTTCCCTGTTGAACTGCCGAGGTATCCGTCCACCGCGGACGACTCATCCGCCGGATGCCTGTTCCCTTGATCGATTTTGAATCAAGGGCCGTGGAAATTAGCAATTGGAATGGAGAACGCCACCAAAATCTTCAGCCGACACCCCAACCGACGTTTGGTCCTGCCGGGTGATCGGCCACGGAACTTCCGCTTCGCCTTGCTTCGCCGGACGGCTTGCGCACACTCCGCGCCGCACTGGCGGTGCCGGTGGCTCCCTCCTTTCAGAGTTCATGAACGCGATTCTCGCCCTCGAAGACGGTTCGGTGTTCCGCGGCCACGGATTTGGCGCGCAGGCTTCGGCTTCCGGGGAGGTGTGCTTCAACACCTCCATGACCGGCTATCAGGAGATCCTGACCGATCCGTCCTACAAGGGGCAGATCGTGACGATGACCTACCCGATGATCGGCAACACGGGGATCAATCTCCAGGACATGGAATCCTGGAAGGCCCATTGCGCCGGCTTCGTGATCCGCGAGCTCAGCCCGCTGGTCAGCAACTGGCGGGCGGACCAGTCCCTGGCGGCCTATCTCGACCAGAATGGCATCCCGGGAATCCAGGGCGTCGACACCCGGGCCCTGACCAAGAAGCTGCGTGTCCGGGGCGCCCTGGCCGGTTTCCTGACCACCGAGTCCATGTCCGATGCCGATGCGGTGGCCAGGGCCCGCCAATGGGGTTCGATGGAGGGCCGGAACTACGTCGTCGAGGTGACTCATCGGGAGAGCTTCCTCTGGGACGAGAAGGATCAGGACTCGGCCGACTTCGCAGTGACCCAGCAGCATTCCCCGGCCGATCCGCGGCAGGTGCGTCTTCCGCTGCGCCCGGCCGACATCCCGATCGTCGCCTATGATTTCGGCATCAAGTACAACATCCTGCGCCGCCTCCGGCAGCGCGGCTTCCGCATCCGCGTGGTCCCGGCGGGCACCTCTGCTGAAGCAGTGTTGTCCCACAAGCCGGCCGGGGTGTTCCTGAGCAACGGCCCGGGCGATCCCGGGACGCTGGGGGGCATCGTGCGCGAGGTGAAGACGTTGGTCGACAAAGGCATCCCCATCTTCGGGATCTGCCTGGGTCACCAGATCCTCGGTCAGGCCCTGGGCGGCAAGACCTTCAAGCTCAAGTTCGGTCACCGGGGTGGAAACCAGCCGGTCAAAGATCTCGAGACGGGGCGGGTGGAGATCACTTCCCAGAACCACGGCTTCGCGGTCGATCCGTCGTCGTTGCCGTCGGATGTGGCGGTGAACCGCATCAACCTGAACGACCAGACGGTCGAGGGTCTGCGTCACAAGACCAAGCCCGTGTTCTGCGTGCAGTACCACCCGGAGGCCGCGCCCGG
>CAYLTF010000241.1:0-2295 GCA_964386625.1 uncultured Akkermansia sp.
GGCGCCATCGCGTCTATCAGGTCATCACGGAGCAGCGGCCGTTCCTCTTCGACTATCCCGCGACGGCTGGCACCGAGATCCAGCCGCCTTATCCGCTCAGCATTCTGCCGGTGGCCGCGTCCAATTACATCTCTGCAGGTCAGGAATTGGCCCTCGAGGACTACAACGGAAAAATCTACGCCCGGCAGGCGGGTGCCGCCGGAGCCGTGAACAACGCCTTGGTTCTCCGCCTGTTCTACCCGATGCAACCCGGGTTCTGGTATGATCTGGACGGCAGCGGCTCCAACGACATCGCCGAGGGTGCCTTCATCCCGTGGTTGGATCGCAACCCGGCCACCACGGTCGGCACTCCTGTCCCGGTGCGCTACACGGTCCGTTGGCCGGATTCGGTGCCGGTCCTCGAGGTGGGTGAGACCCTGTTCGACGCCAAGAAGGGCCTCCCGGGTGTCGCCAACTGGGCCTCCGCCCAACTGGTCTACGACACGCTCAATCCGAGCTTCACCAACTCATTCCGCATCGGTGCGGGTTTCCTGACGTCGCCCCCGACCAACGTGGTCCGTCTCTACGACCCGATGTCCGAGCGCGTGCTGGTGTTGGCCAAGACCTTCAAGCTGCCTGACGCGATCCGGATGATGGATGCTCCGGCTGGACGCCGTGCGTTCCGCGACATCCCGTATCCGATCCAGCTGCGCTTGACCTACGACCCGATGAATCATCGGCTGGGTTTCAAGGGTTACTACGACAACGCGATGGTGGGTGAGCCGTTGCTGCTGCCCAACATCTTGTCCGCCGACGAGCGCGACCGCATCAAGCTGCTGGACGGCCCCGGCAACAGCGAGTTCGACAAGGTGGTCGACTCGCTCTACGAGCTGACCCGGAATCCGAACCAGCTCGACCTCAACAGGGACAACATCCCGGACAAGACCTTCCTGGTCGGCTACCAGTATCCGATCATCAAGACCAACTTCGTCAACGGCAGCGCGGTTGGTTATGAGTACGACAAGAACCGGATCATCATCGAGTCCTTGCCGGCCGGTCTGAAGGCGCTCACCGCTGCGGTCGGTGACAACGTTCCGGCCGTCCCGCGGCCGGGTTCCGCCGCCGTGTTCACGGGCTCCACATGGCTCCGCTCGGATTGGTTGCCCACCGGTGCTCTGGAGATGTTCACCTGGGAGGCCTGGGTGAAGCGCGCCCAGAACGGCCGGGAGGATGTCGTGCTGTCGCGTGGTACCGACACCGAGGCGATGACTTTCCGGTTCACCTCCCAGAATCAGGTGGAGTTCTCCCTCGGGTCCGACGTGGTGCGCACCGCCGACCGGTACACCGGCGACGTCAACCAATGGCATCATTGGGCCGGGACTTTCAACGGGGCGACCCGTCAGCTGCAGCTCTTCCGCAACGGGGTGAGTGTGGCGGTGTTGGATGTGACACGCTCGGCCTGGCTGGCGCGTGGCCCGCTGGGCATCGGCGGCAACTCCGGCTCCGGACGTTTCAACGGATCCGTCGACGAGGTTCGGGTCTGGCACGGTCAGGTCCGGGACGACTCGCAGCTGCAGGCCTTCCGCCACCAGACGCTCGTCGCGGGCCAGAAGGGCCTTGTCGGCTACTGGACCTTCGATCAGCTCGATGGCGACAAGTTCGCCGACGTCAGCGGGTTCCGCCGCGAGCTCGAGGAATTCGGGACGACGCTCTCCACTTACAACGGTGTCAACCCGGGTACCCTCGCCAAGCTCTATTCGATGCCGGAATGGACCGCCCAGAAGCCGGCTTCCACCCGAATGGTGTCGAGCTTTGCGGCGACGCCGAGCTCTCCGAACCAGGACTATGTCGGCATCCGTCTGCAGGCGCTGGTGGTGCCGCCGCTCTCCGGCAAGTACACCTTCTGGATCGCTGGTGATGACCAGGCCGAGCTGTTCCTGTCCACCGATGAGAACCCCTCCAACAAGACCAGGATCGCATCGGTGCCGTCTCCGACGGGGACCAATGATTGGGCGCGGTTCACCTCCCAGAAGTCCATCGAGATCACCCTCACCGCAGGACGATCCTATTATATCGAAGCCGTGGCCGCCGAGGCCACGGGCACCGACCACCTGGTGGTCCGCTGGAGATTGCCCGACGGATCCTGGGAAGGCGGCGACCCGAGCATCCCGATCCCGCAGATCCGTCTGCTGCCCTTCGGTGTCGCCGGAACGGCGGTGGCCTATGGAGCCATCACAACCGAGAGCGTCAATGGTCAGCCCTGGGGAATCCCTCCGCGGTTCGTGACGCTGATGCAGAACAACGACTCCGGCCTGG
>CAYLTF010000242.1:0-2280 GCA_964386625.1 uncultured Akkermansia sp.
CGGAGTTGCCCAAGGTGCCTTAGGGCTCTTCCGTGCACCCAATGAACCGGAGAGACGACATTTGAGTCCATGCCCGGCACTCCCGAAGTCCCGAGTCCCAATGAGCCGATCTCTGCCGAGGAGAAGGCTGCTGCGGATCCGCTTCGAACCGCCCGCCACAAAGCAGGCACCTGGATGCCGAACGGGAGCCGGCCACAGGCCGGAAGAAGAGATCTCCGGGCGCTCAATCCGGAAGAAAACGCCCTCAAGAACACGGCGAAACCGCGGTTTTGAAACCGGCAACTTTCCACGGGTTTCGAAACGGTGCTGATAGCGGAGTGCGCCGTCGCAGGCGGCGGTTCTGCCAGGGAGCTTCAATCTTGTGGATTGGGTCAACATTGCGACCAATCGCCCCTGCACTGGTGAGTTCCGGTTTAGCCAGCCGGTCGGTGGGCAGGAACGTCAGTCCCTCAGGACAGTCCGCATCGAGCGATGCTCGACGGATGGCGTCTCAGCGAGAAGAAAAAGGCTCCGTGAAAATGGGGCCGTTGTTTTACCGTCGGTGTGTGGTGATCACGCGAGCCCGTACTTGATCCAACGGAAGCGTCAATCGCGAGCAACCAACCACCTCAACCGCCAGCCTAAAAACCTCACCCAGCCCATCCATGGCGGTCAGATACATCGGGCGGAGTCGAGCCCGCAGGACCCGGCGATTTCCAGCAGGGGGTCGAAACCGAGCGTCCTTGGGTGACCCAACGGAATTCCACGTGACACCGCCGAGAGCACGGTTACACCCATGGTTCTCAAGGATCAGAAGACACAGCGATTTGCTTTCGATGAGTTCAGATAACCCACGCCAATTCGAAGGAAGGCTGGCGATCGTAAGGAAGCATTGCCGCCAGCTACGGTCACTTCTTTACCTCGTTGTCCTGTTCTTAGGGCCTCGGGCCATCTCGGAGGAAGCCGCCGTTGCCAACGCCATCAGGCCTCGGCTCCAGATCCTCAACGGTGGCGCTCGCCGCCTCGACATCTTCCGGCTCCGAACCAACGGAAGCCGCGAGTCCGCCGGTTTCGTCGATCCCGACAAGGACACCATTTTCAACACGGCGATCGGCGAACGTTTCGCGCTGGTTGTCGAAGGAGAGAACCCTGGCATTGTGATCACCAGCCGCGTGCCGGTCCAGGCGTTCCGGTTCGACCCTGCCGACAAGGATGGAATACCGGCATTCTATGCGCAGCGGATCGAGGCCCACGGCTATCCCATCGTCGCGTCGGTCAAGGTGAATCCCTACGCGCTCCGCGAGGCGGCCCATCTGGTGGACTTGATGCTGGCGAAGCGACCGGACATCCGTGAGGCCATGATCCGAAGCGGATCCCGGCTGTGCATCCTCGCCTGGAATGAATTCACCACCGACCAACCGGAGTTCTCCAGGCTTGCTGCGGTCCGGATGCCGGAGAAGCCAACGATGTCAGGCCGCGACTTTTGGGACTCTCGGGCCCGAGGCCTTGGTGGCAGCGAGACCGACCCCTTCTGCTCCTGCGGCGAGGAGAACCTTCTGAGCTACCCGGGTGATCCCTATTCCACCGAGAACATCCTCATCCACGAATTCGCCCACAACATCCACCTGCGCGGCCTGTTGAACGTGGATCCCACCTTCGACGCGCGCCTGCGGAAGGCGTACGACGACGCCCGAAAGGCCGGACTCTGGAAGGGCAAGTATGCGTCGGTGAACCACCATGAATACTTCGCCGAGGGCGTGCAGTCTTGGTTCGACAACAACCGGGAGCCCGACCACGACCACAACCACGTCAACACCCGTGTCGAACTGATCGAGTACGATCCCGGGCTTGCGGCCCTGTGCCGGGAAGTGTTCGGCGACACGGTGCTCCGGTACACCAAGCCCCAGACTCGGCGGGAAGGTCACCTGGCCGGTTGGGATCCGGCGACGTCGCCGAAGTTCGAATGGCCGGAGCGCCTCAAGCGGCGCTGAGCTCGGAGAGTTGCGAGCCGAAGCTGATTCGTGTCCGGATCGTCTTCCTTCCGTTGCCTACCGATGAGCCTTGCCGCTTGAGCATGGGTGGGAACGAGTCAAACCTGAGCTTCCACTCGGAACCCGCTGCAACACCTCCGCTTCCGTCAGCTTGAACTGCTCGGCCAGCAGCGGCTGGATCCTGCGCCGAGTGATCGGTCCTTGGGCGGCCAGCACCAGGATTGGGCGCAAGAATCGATCGAAGGTCGGAATCATGGGGCCGAGTAGTCTCGCAGGTGTAGACGGTCGATGACGGTCAAATTGACCCAAC
>CAYLTF010000243.1:0-2263 GCA_964386625.1 uncultured Akkermansia sp.
TGATTGAAAAGTTTCGGGTGAATTATTATTACCGGATCTGGAATCATCCGGATTCGTTGATTTTGGCTGCAGCTCTCGCCGAAGTGCCCTCCGAACGAATCAAGGATATCGCGGATGCAAAGGGCTCGGATCCTGAGTGTTTGAGTGGAGAGTTGCTGTCTTTCCGTCGTGCTGACAATCAGCTCGTCAGGATGACCAATGTTCTTCGAGGCCCGTCCAATGAGGTCTTCACCGAAGTGGTGTATTCGTTTTCTGGTTCAAGCAACCGGCTATGGAATACGGATGCGTGGGAGGTGGCTTCTCGGTATCAATTCAACATCCAACTGAAGAGTAATCCTAAGTTCGCCGAAATATTGTCCATTCTACAGGACGAGCCGGCTGTCCAGCGGTCCAAAAGACTATATACCGGAGCGTTGTCCGTCATCTTCACTCAGCATGGAGTGAATCAGAGAGTGCAAAGCATCCATCGCGTGGTAGATCGACTGCGATGGCTTCAGGCAGGGAGTTCCTCTGCCGACACTTTCGTTAGGGAGTGGAATCGCAGAAGTACCAAGGACCAGATTGCTTGGCACAGGAGCGGCATCACGAACAGTTTCGGATCCCTGAGGCAGGTGTTTTATGAACTGTACGGCTCGGGCGGGATCCCCGAGGCCACGGTTCAACGACTGATGGCCGTTGGAACTCCGTCTGGGGATTGAAAGGGATTCCCGGCGTCGGAGCAGGCGTTGGGTCCTAGTTGGCCACCGGCCGCGATGCGATCGGCCGACGGCATCGGGGTTGGCAGAGGGGGGCGGGGCGGATTCGTTGTCCCTCCAGCACTCCGCAGTTCAGGGGCTGCGGCCTTTTGGCTGTGGGATGGAACTCGGCGCTGCTCTGGTTCCGGCATTCGTGGCGGCGCTTTGGCGTGGTCATCCCGTCGGGTTGAGCGTGACTCAGGACCGGGTTTGGTGGAGTTTTCAAAAACTGCCCGCCTTTCACTACCATCGTCCCTCATTGACGCATTCATCCCGCTTGTTTTCCGCGATTCCCTCATGAAACCGATCTCGATCTTCGATGCGTTCGCCGCGGGTGGCCGTGCGGTGGTGTTGGGCTTGGCCTTGTCGGCGGTGGCGGCGGGCGTGCCGGAGGCAGTGGCCCAGACGGCCTCGGTGCGGCAGTCGCCGGCCTTGCGCGAAGCGGCGCCGCAGAAGGCGGGGGTGTCGCCGGAGCGGTTGGTCCGCATCGATGCGATGTGCGAGCAGGCCGTCCGCGAGGGGCGCATCCCGGGCGCGGTGGCGCTGGTGGCCCGCAATGGCAAGGTGGTCTACCACAAGGCCTTCGGCATGGCCGACAACGAGGCGGGCCGGGCACTCAAGCGCGACGACATCTTCCGCATCGCGTCGCAGACCAAGGCCATCACCTCCACCGCCGTGATGATGCTCTGGGAGGAGGGGCGGTTCCGCCTCGATGATCCGGTGTCGAACTGGATCCCGGAGTTCAAGAAGCCCCAGGTGCTCAAGACCTACAACGAGGCCGATGGCACCTGGACCGGCGAGCCCGCCAAGCGCGAGATCACCATTCGCGATCTGCTCACCCACACCTCGGGCCTCGGGTACGGCGTCATCGACGGCGACGCCCGCTTCAAGAAGCTCTACGCCAAGGCCGGCGTGGTGGACCTCTTCACCACGGAGCCCGTGACCATCCGCGAGAGCGTGCTGCGCCTGGCCAAGCTGCCGCTGCACCACCACCCGGGCGAGAAGTTCACCTACAGCGAGGGGCTCGATGTGCTGGGTTATTTCATCGAGGTGGTCTCGGGCATGCCCTTCGATGTGTTCCTGCAGAAGCGACTCTTCGGGCCGCTGGGCATGAAGGACACGGGCTTCTACTTGCCGGCCGAGAAGGCCGGTCGGCTGGTGGCCGTCCAGAAACCCGAGGGCGGCAAGTGGGTGCGCTACCCGGTGACCTTCTACGATCCGAACTACCCGATCACGGGCGCCAAGTCGTTCTTCTCGGGCGGCGCGGGTCTGTGCAGCACGGCGCTCGATTACGCGACCTTCCTTCAGATGTACCTCAATGGCGGTGAATTGGGCGGAAAGCGATTCCTCAGCCGCACGACCATCGACCTGATGATGCGCGAGCAGGTCGCCAAGAACCTCTTCGGCGGCGGCGACAAGCACTACGGGTTGGCCTTCGGCGTGGTCACCGAGCAGGGACAGGCCCGGGGTGGCGAGGGCAGCGCGGGCACCTTCGACTGGGGTGGGTATTTCAACACGCAGTACTTCGC
>CAYLTF010000244.1:0-2236 GCA_964386625.1 uncultured Akkermansia sp.
GAAGGCTTGGCGATGCGCTTGGTCCAGGACTTCTCGGAGACGTGCACCAGACCCTCGACGCCCGGCTCGATCTCGACGAACGCGCCGTAGGGCACGAGGTTGACGATCTTGCCTTTGACCTTGGCGTTGACCGGGTACTTGTTCTCGATGTTGTCCCAGGGGTTGGACAGCTTCTGCTTGAGACCGAGGCTGACGCGCTCCTTCTCGCGGTTGATGTCGAGAACGACCACGTCGATCTCCTGGCCCACCTTGAGCATCTCGCTCGGGTGCGTGAGGCGGCCCCAGGACATGTCGGTGATGTGCAGCAGGCCGTCGAGGCCGTTGAGGTCGATGAACGCGCCGAAGTCGGTGAGGTTCTTGACCGTGCCCTTGCGGATGTCGCCGGGCATCATCTCGGACAGCAGCGACGAACGGCGGGCGTTGCGCTCGGTCTCGATGATCTCGCGGCGGCTCAGGACCACGTTCTGGCGGTCCGGGTTGAGCTTCACGACCTTGAACTCGTAGGCGTTGCCGACGAAGGTGGCGAGGTTCTTCGGGGGGACGATGTCGACCTGCGACGACGGGCAGAACGCCTCGACGCCGATGTTGACGATGAGGCCGCCCTTGACGACGGACTTCACCTTGCCGGTGACGTTGCCGCCCTCGTTGCAGATGCTCTGGATGCGGTCCCAGTTCTGCTGGAACTCGGCCTTTTCCTTGGACAGGTGGACGTTGCCTTCCTTGTCTTCGGCCTTCTCGATGAGGACGTCGATGATGTCGCCCACGACGACCTTCTCGAACTCGACGAACTCGGAGGCGCTGACGACGCCCTCGGATTTGCCGCCGATGTCCACGAGGACTTCCTTCGGACGGACTTCGATGATGGTTCCCTTGACGATTTGACCGGCCTGGAATTGGCGGTCGTACTGCTTCAGCAGTTCTGCGAATGCGGCGGAGGCCGACATAATGGTATGGTGACGGACGCGCGAGCGCCCGTGCGTTTATCTGCGAGGAGACTTGAGCGGGGCGAGGTTGTGTTGCCCCTCAGAAGACTCCATTGCCCAACGTGACCGACGTTGCGGTTGGCAACGGAGGTTAGCGGTTAGGTTGACGTGTTGACTGTTGTTTCTCAGCCGAAAATGCCGCCACAACAGTGACGGCCGGCCCGGAGACGGTGGCGATTGCCCCGGAGGAGGCAAGTTGGAATTTCAGGAAAGAGGGCTCGCAACGGCTTTTTGAGGAAGACTGGGCGGGATTGTGGCCGCTTCCGGGATGCCGGCTGGTCAATCTGCGCCGCAGTCGTTATGAACCGACTCATGCCCCCATCGGCCGCCCCCTCCGCTCCGGCACCCTTGGAGCGTCGCCTGACCCTGTTTCCGGCCACGGCGCTGAACATGGCCAACATGCTGGGGGCGGGGCCGTTCATCACCATTCCGCTGCTCATGTCGGCCTTGGGCGGTCCGCAGTCGCTGCTGGGATGGTTGGTGGCGTTGGTGATCACCGTGCCCGATGCGCTGGTCTGGAGCGAGTTGGGGGCGGCCTTGCCGGGTTCCGGGGGCACCTACCAATGGCTGCGCGAGGGCTTCGGGCGACAGACCTGGGGGCGCCTGATGGGCTTTTTGTTCCTGTGGCAATTCCTGCTCAGCGGGCCCATGGAGATCGCCTCGGCCTACATCGGCGTCGCCCAGTACCTCGATTACCTGTCGCCCGGGATGACCGTGGCCGGGGGCGGTCTCTCGGCCAAGGGCGGGGCGCTGGTGGTCGCGCTGGGCATGCTGACCGTGGCCTTGCTGTATCGCCGGATCAGCGGCATCGCCCGGCTGACCCTGTGGCTTTGGGCCGGGGTGATGCTCACGGTGCTGGTGGTGCTGGTGAGCGGGGTGATGCACTTCGATGCCCGAAAGGCCTTCGATTTCCCGGCCGATCCCTGGCGGTTCTCGATGGGCTTTTTCCTCGGCCTCGGGGCGGCGGCCCGGGTCGGGATCTACGATTTCCTGGGCTATTACGACGTGTGCTACCTCGGCGACGAGGTGAAGGACCCGGGCCGGACCATTCCGCGCGCCGTCCTGGCCAGCCTGCTCCTCGTGGCGGCGGTGTACGTGGGGATCAACCTGAGCATCAACGGAGTGATCTCATGGCGGGAATTCGTGCCGGCCGACCAGCATCCGGAGGTGGCCAATTTCATCGCCTCGGTTTTCATCGAGCGACTCCACGGGCGGACGGCGGCCCACCTGTTCACGCTGCTGGTGGTGTGGAC
>CAYLTF010000245.1:0-2226 GCA_964386625.1 uncultured Akkermansia sp.
AGGAAATCGGCGACCACCTCCTTGCTGGTGGCGTAGGTGATGTCGCAGCCATAAGCCTTCCGCCGTTCCTCGGGCGTCAGAGGCGCCGTCACGAAACCTGCTTGGATCCCACAGAACCGGTAGAGCGGGCCCAACCACTGGGCATCCCGCTCCACGAGGTAGTCGTTGACGGTGATGACGTGGCAGGGGCGACCATTCCAGGCCATCAGCACCGCTGCGATGCCTGCGGTCAACGTCTTGCCTTCACCCGTGGCCATCTCGGCAAGGCAACCGCCATGCAAGGCCAGGGCACCCATCAATTGCTCGGGAAACGCCAGCAGTCCGAGTTGCCGGTGGGCCGCCTCGCGGACGGCGGCCAGGGCCGGCAGCAGGGATGCTTCGGCACCCCTGCCGCCGCGACGGACCCGCTCGCGATGTTCCTGCAGGCGGACGCGGAGGCGGTGGTCCGTCTCGCCCTTGAGCGCCGACCATAGGTTCTCGGCTTCGGTCGCCTGGCGGCGGAGCCGCTGGAGCACTCCGGCCCTGCGCTGATACGCCCCGATCCACCGGTTGGCCCAGGCGTCGACTCCCTTGGGCAACGGGTCCGGGTCGCGGTGGTCGGTGCGACGGTAGAACTCGGTGGGAGTGGTCACACCTGGTAGCGCGTTTGCAGGAGTTGGCGCAGCGACCGGATCCACCGGGGAAGCAGTGGTTCGTTCGGAAGGTCGAACCGGATCCATCCGGCCCTTCCGTGGAGCAACGCCGCGCCGGCGGGATCGGAGACATTGCCGTTCACCTCGAAGAACGGCTCCGCGGCCAGACGCCCTTCGGTGTCGCGGGCCGAGGTGGGGACCGGACCGCCCGCCCTCCATCCGAGGGCCGCCGACGGCAGTTGGCGTTGTTCGCCGGGGATGACGCGGATCCCTTCGACCCGGATGCGCCTTCCGGCCTCGCCGCCCAAGCGCACCTCGGCCGTCGAGGGAGGCCGGCGGAAGAGTTGGTCTCCGTCTTCCTGCTGGATGGTGGCCTGGAAGAGGAATCCGTTGGTGTCGATCAGGGCTCCGACGATCCCGCCCTTGGCCATCCAACGACCGACCAGGCCCTCGGATTCGGGGATCAACCACAGACCGTCTTGCGAGGCGCGCACGGTCAGGTCGGCTTGTTCCCGTTCAAGACGCTCGATGGTCTTGACCATGGAACCCTTGAGGCTTTCCAGTGGTTTGAGATTCGGTGTCGATTCGTGGAGGGCTTGGCGGATCCGCGTCTCCACCTCGACCAATCCGGCCCGGGCTCCCGTCAATTGGATCTGGAGCTCCGGGTTTTCCATCTGGACCAGGGGTTGCCCCATTTTGACGTTCGCTCCGGGTTGGGCCAGAAGGCGGACAACCTTCCCGGCAGTCCGACTGTGCAGTTCCATCCAGCGGCGGCTCTGCACGACGCCCGGAGCCCGGAAGTGGCTGGGGAACGGGATGAACTGGAGGAAGACCAGCATCACGGCGGCGATGGCGAGGGTCACCGCGACCGCCCTGGGTCGGTGGCGGCCCAGAGACGGGTTCGAGCCGAGATATGAAACGAGGCGGAAGATCGGCGTGGCGATCCAAACCGCCGCGCAGACCGCGGCCATGATGAGTCCCAGCAGGAGGAACTGGTCGGCGATGACCAGGAGGATGCCTGCGAACAGGAAGATCCGGTACACGCCGCTGGTGGCGCCGAAGACCGACAGCCATATCGATTCGGATCGGGTCGTGGCCGGGCCCTTCGCCTTCCGAAGCCCGAACAGGTGCCGTTCGGCCATCGCACGCAACTGCTGCATGGAGCGCTGGGTCAGGTTGGGGATCCCGATCAAGTCCGAGAGGATGTAGTACCCGTCGAAGCGCAGCAGCGGGTTGAGGTTGAAGAGCAGGGTGGAGACCGAGGCCACGACCATGATGTTGTAGGCCAGGTTGTGGATCAGCCCGGTTCCCGTGGCGGCCCAGACGAACGTGGCCAAGGCCGCGATGAAGAGTTCCACGATCATGCCCGCCGCCCCCACGAGCACGCGTTTGTGCCGTTCGCGGAAACCCCAGGCGGAGGTGGCGTCCATGTAGGGCACCGGGGTGAAGATCATGAGCAGCACGCCCATGACATGCACCTCACCCCCGAAATGGCGGCAGAAGTAGGCGTGGCCGAATTCGTGGAGCGTCTTGACGAGCACCAGACCCGCATACAGCAGAAACAGGTTGTCGGGCGCGATGACGCTCTGGGCCT
>CAYLTF010000246.1:0-2205 GCA_964386625.1 uncultured Akkermansia sp.
CGGACGCCAGCAGGGGATTCCGGTGGCGGCCACCGTCGCGGCCAGGCGCAGCGCCGATTCCATGCTGGCGGGGTCGGCCAGCCCTTGACCGGCGATGTCGTAGGCCGTGCCGTGGTCGGGCGACATCCGGACGAAGGGCAGCCCCAGGGTCCAGTTCACCCCGGTGTCGAAGGCCACCATCTTCAGCGGGACCAGCCCCTGGTCGTGGTACATCGCCACCACCGCGTCGTAGTCGCCCCGGAAGACCTGGTGGAAGAGCGTGTCCGCCGCGAAGGGGCCGCGGGCATCCGATCCCCGGGCCCGCGCGAGGGCGACCGCCGGGGCCACCGTCGTGATCTCCTCACGACCGAGGTGCCCTCCCTCGCCCGCATGCGGATTCAGCCCGCAGACCCCGACCCGTCGCCGCGGCAGACCCAGCAGCGCGCACGCTTCGGCCGTGAGGGTGATGACCTCGGAGATCCCTTCCGGAGTCAGCGCGGCGGAGACCTCCGAAATCGGCAGGTGGGTCGTGGCCAGGGCGACCCGGAGCCAGCGCCCGGCCGGGTCGTGCCCCAGCAGCATCATGGCGAAGCGCGACACACCGGCCAGGTCGGCCAGGAATTCGGTCTGCCCGACGAACGGCACCCCCGCCTCGAGGATCGAGGCCTTGTTGACCGGGGCCGTGACCAGCCCGGCGAATTCCCCGCACAGGCAGCGACGAGCCCCCTCTCGCAGGGCGGCCACGGCCTCGAGGGCCGCCCGAGGATCGCCCGGGGGCAGGCCTTCGGGGAGCTCTCCATCGGAGACCGGCAGCGAGTACACGCGCGACGGTTCCGAATCGGCCCCGCGCCAGGCGGGCAGGTCCGATTCCAGTCCCATCAGGCCGCAAAGCCGGCGCACCACACCGGTGTCGCCCAGGAGCACATAACGGATGTCGGCGTCCTCGGCGGCGAGCCGGGCCACGGCCCGCAGAGCCACCTCCGGGCCGATGCCGGTGACGTCACCCAGGGTGATGCCGAGGATCATGCGGCGCAGTCGTGGTCGGGACGGGTCCTTGCAGAGGGTCCGCTCAGAAGTAGCGGACGAACCCCTTCTTGCGCAGCTTGGCCAGCCACTGCTTCTGCAGGCGCTGGCGCTCGGAGTCTTTCAGGAGGGTCACGATCTCGGCCCGGGCCTCGGCCAGCGAGCGCACGCCCGCCGCCTGCTTCTCCTCCACCTTGAGGATGAAGCGGGAACCCTGCACCTCGATGATGTCGCTGATCTGGCCCACCGGCAGGTTGAAGGCCACCTGCCGCAACGCCTCGTTCAGCGAGATCTCCTCGGTCCACCCGCGATCGCCGCCCTTGTAGCGTCGGGCGTCGTCCGAGAACTCCGTGGCCACCTTGGCGAAATCGCCTCCCGCCTTGAGCTGGGCCAGGGCCTGCGCGGCCAGCTTGGCGCCGTCTTCGGTCGAGTGCTTGGAGCGGTCGATCACGATCATCCGCAGCTTCACCCGGTTGCCGATGCGGAAGCGGGCCTGGTTGGTCTGGTAGTAGTTCTGGATCTTCTTGGGGGAGATGATGATCTCGTCGCGGATGTACCGGGAGCTCATCTGGTAGACGATCATGTCGTCGCGCTCCTCCTTCTTGAACTGTTCGTAGGTCCGGTTCTCGGCCCGCAGGGTCTTCGTCAGAGCCACACGGTCGCCACCGAACTGCCGGCGGATGCGGTCCCGGACCTGGTCGTCGACGTACGATTCCGGGAACGAATACCCCTTTTCCTTGAACTCATCGAGGATGAGCTGCCGGTCGATGAGCTGCTCGAGCTGGTCTTCGAGGATCTTCGCGCGCCGGGTGAGGTACTGCTGTTCCGACGTGGCCGTCCGTGCCGCCGCCGCCAGCTCGCGCTGGGCCGATCCCAGCACCTCGTCTCGGCTGATCACCCGGTCGTTGACGATGGCCTGGATGCCGTTGAACGGCACCGGGGCCTGGGCCGAGGCGGGGCACACCGACGCCACCGCCAATGCCAGCAGCCAAGCCCACCGGTACAGACGCTTGCCAATCATGTCGCCCAGACTAGGAACCGTGCCTTGCAGGGTCAATGAGTCTGGAGCCCAACCGTCCGGAGCCCGAGTCCCGCCCGCCGCTTTCTCATGGACAACCGCCGGCGGAGGTCGTTCTTTGAACCTCCAGCTTGGCCAACAAATACAATTTCCAGCTCCGCAGCGAGGACCGCCACCGGGCGTTT
>CAYLTF010000247.1:0-2171 GCA_964386625.1 uncultured Akkermansia sp.
CGGCCAGGTTCGTGGAGCCCGTGCGCCAGCGGGTGTGCAAGGTGATCGGCCCGGCTTGGGTGGAGATCGCGAGGCTGGCCCAAACGACGAGCCCAAGGCGGATCCAAGCCATCCACAAACCCAAGGCATCCAGCCACGCGCCAGCCATCCACGGAGTACGGGGGATCATTCACCGACACTTTGAACCGCCCTGTCTCCCTTGGCCAGCCTCCATCCTGGAACCGGGTGCGCGCCGATGGTGCTGGGAGATGTCGATGGGGGTGGTGAGGTTCCTCGAGTTTCAAGGGCCCACGGCCCGTCCGATACCAGCCTGGGGCAACGCCCCAGGACATTCACGGCCCGGGTTGGAGGGTTGAAGGCCCGATCGATACGGTGCGTGCGTTGGCCGTGGTGTCGGTGTGGATTGGGTGTGTTGGCTGTGGTCTGCTCATGAATCGGTTGGATGGCGTAGCCGGTGCCATGGATCGGGCCGTTGGCCCTTGGACGCTGCGGGCGTGGTGTCTCAAGCGATTTGGGGTCGGCCGACCCATCGATGCGGGCGGCGATATCGGGAAAAGCGACCTCGAGGGAAAACCTTGTGAACTGGTCGATGGTGTCCGTCCAAGGGTTGTCGGAAATCCTGGCCCCGGGAGCAGAGTGCATTTTGCCTGAATGCACCGGGGTCTGGCAGGGGCCGACAGGGCTCAAACCCTATCCAGAAACGAGTGCCCCATCGATTCCAGTGAAGGTGACCACCATCCCACCGACTTCCCGTGTATAGGGTTCAGACACATTGGCCGCCACGACCAGATTCTTTCCGCCTGGATGGAGTTCGCGGAATTTCTTTAAATTCCTCGGGTCGAACCCAGATACGTTCCATTTGCACTCGATCGCCGCGGCCGACCCCCGGGTACCGGGAATAATGAAGTCCACCTCGTGCCGATCTTTGTCGCGCCAGTACAGCACTTCAGGTTCGGCTGGATTCGAGATCAGTTGCTCAAGGACCAGGTGTTCCCACAAGAGACCGCAGTCCTCCGGGCGAAGATCGCTCCAACCGCGCGCATAGGCCACGAACCCGGTATCGAACCCATAGATCTTGGGTTGGCGCACGAGCTCGCGGTGCCCTCCACCCGAATAGGGTCTGACAACCATCACGACATGAGTGAGTTCCAGCACCTCCAGGTAATTGAGGATGGTGGGTCGGCTCAATCCACACAGGGCGGCCAGCGCTGTCGCCTCCATCTGGCCTCCGCTGAGGCACAGGACGCTTTCAAGGAGTTTGAGGAAACCACTCCGCTTCTCGACTCGGAACAGCTCTTGGACATCCCGCGCGTAATAAGAATCGAGCCATTCCGAGTAAAACCCCGGGTCGTATTCTTGGGACAACAACGCCGGTGGCAGGCCGCCGCGCAATAGTCGATGCCTCAAGTCAGCAATACCGAAAGCACTCAGCTCGTCATGCCGCACCGGGACCAGATGAAGGTTGCGCTTTCGCCCGGTGAGGCTGTCTCTGAACTTCCGTGTAGCGGCCAATGTGGACGATCCGGTGGCGAGGATCTTGAGGCGAGGGAAAGCGTCGGCGCCGATTTTCAGCAGGCTGCTGGGATCCGGCAATTGATGCACTTCGTCGAGGACCAGCCGTGAACGGTTGACCGAGCGAAAAAACGCCTCCGGATCCGCCAGCCGTTGTTGGACCGACGGAAGATCGCAATTCAGGTACTGGGCATCGGCCAGCTCACTGGCCAATGTGGTCTTGCCGGATCGGCGAACGCCGGAGAGCCAGACAATCGGGGCCTTGCGCCAACTGTGCTCGATTCGATCCATCCAAAACGGGCGTACGATCATGAAAACATATTTTACATTTGGTCGGACCAAACACAAATACATCTTTCACGAAAGACTGGAGGAGAGGAGCCCCCGGTCAGGGTCGAGAGGGACGGCACTCAGAGGGAGGCTTGGAATTCGTCGAGGCTGGGAGTCAGGACCGCGCGGCGATGAAGATCTTTGAGGGTTCGCTCGCTGCCGATGGCGTTGATCCGCTCGCGCACGGAGTCGGGTACATGGCCGAACCGGGTGTCGAGAACGTCGAGAATCGCCTCGCGGGCGTTTTGGACGATGCCTTTTTCAAGACCTTCGACGAGGCCTTTCTCGAGGCCTTTCTCGAGGCCTTCTTTATGGGCGAGTTCTTCGAA
>CAYLTF010000248.1:0-2160 GCA_964386625.1 uncultured Akkermansia sp.
CTTCACCCGCTCCACTCTTTTCCTCAGCAAATTCGCAGTTTTTCCGGGCACTGTCATACGAGTGTCATACGAAGCGGCCCGGATCAGCCCTCTTTCCTTAGGTTTTCGGCCCCAGAATTGAACTCGAGGATCGGCAAAACCGCCCACAACCTGAAGTTTGCACGAATATACAACTCTATTGTATATTCGTGCGATGTCTGTTGGTGCCAAAACCGCAGCTGATGCGCTCTTCGCAGTGGCCGAAGGGCAGCAAGGCTATTTCACGTCCAAGCAGGCAACCAACGCAGGCTACCAACTCGGCAGTCAGGCTCATCACGTCAAATCGGGAAATTGGACGCGCGTTGAACGAGGCATCTATCGGCTGACGCGTTTCCCTCAATCGTCGGAGGAGCAACTCGTCATCTACGCCCTTTGGTCACGCAACAGAGCGGGCCGTCCGGAAGGAGTTTACTCACACCAAACCGCGCTCAGCATCCATGAGCTCTCCGATGCGAACCCGGCCAAACTCCACATGACGGTCCCTGCTGCATTCCGGCGGACAGCCAAACCCCCGAACGTGCTGGTGCTGCATCGCTCAAATCTCAACCCGAAAGACATCGAACTCCGACAAGGATTCGCTGTGACTCGCCCTCTTCGCACCATCGCCGACCTGGCGGTCGCAGAATCCACCGCCCGCGACCTCGTCCAGCAAGCCCTGATGGAAGGGCGACGGAGTGGAGTGATCACCGCACGGGAGATTTCCATGCTGGGCCGAAACCCACAGCTTCCGCTGTGGTTCCAGGAACTGCTGGCCGCGAACACCCCATGAATCCAATTCGCACCTACGCCTCGCCGACGGCTTTCCGGGTCGCATTGGAAGACCGGCTCAAACGGATGGCACAGGAGGAGAAGATGGATCTCCAACGTGTGCGCCGACAGGCCGCGTTCGACCGACTGCTCTGTCGCCTATTTTCAAAGCCAGACGCCCCATGGCTTTTGAAAGGCGGCTACGCGATGGAGTTGCGCCTGAAGACAGCCCGCACCACGCGCGACATCGATCTCGCCTTGAAACAACTCCCGATGCCGACTCGGGATTGGGAAGCCAACGTCGCAACCGTTCTCGAAGCGTTGCGCGAAGTCGGGTCGTTGGACTTGGGTGATTTCTTCACGTTCGTATTGGGCGAAGCTGCCCAGGATTTGGACGCCGCGCCTTATGGTGGCACTCGTTTTCCGGTGGATGCGCGCTTGGCGGGACGCTCGTTTGTGAAGTTTCACTTGGACGTGAGCACAGGGGATGTTTTGCGCGAGCCTCATGAAACCCTGTCGGGACGCGATTGGCTTGGGTTTGCAGGAATTGCCAGCACGGTCTTTCCGGCGGTTTCGCCCGAGGAACAGTTCGCGGAAAAGCTGCACGCCTACACCTTGCCGAGAGTGGGCCGGGAGAATACGCGCGTGAAAGATTTGGTGGATATGGTTTTGCTGATTGAGCGAACCACCCTGGATGTCCCCCGCCTGCCGAAGGCAATTCAGGAAACCTTTCAGCGCAGGAAAACGCACGGTGTTCCACCGTCACTCGCTGTGCCACCGGCTTCCTGGTCCAAGCCCTTCTCAGAGATGGCCGCCGAATGTGGACTTGCATCCAACATCGACGGGCAATTTGAGGTGGTCGCCAAATTCTTCAGCGGCTTGAGCCTGTGACGCCTGCTGGCCAAACACGGCCATGTCATCGTCGACGAGTACCACCATCTTTCGGCCGTGAGATTCGAGCAGGTGCTACGGCAGGTGAAGACGCGTCATGTGACCGGCCTCACCTCCACGCCGCCACGCAAGGACGATCATCACCCGATCATTGGCATGCGTTTGGGCCAGGTGGCCGACAAAATCGCGCGTTTTTGCGCCTGTTTTCGATGATTTGGCCTGTTCCTATCTGGACCAGGGTTCGATTCCCTTCACCCGCTCCACTCTTTTCCTCGGCAAATCCGCAGTTTTTCCGGGCACTGTCCTGCGAGTGTCATACGAAGCCGCCCGGATCAGCCCCGTTTTCCGAGGCGTTCACAGCCGGAATCGAAACCGTGGTTCAGGGGCGGATGGCCCAACTGACGGGTTGGGGCTTCCCTCAATTCTCTGTTGGGTCAATTTGACCGTCATCGACCGTCTACACCTGCGAGACTACTCGGCCCC
>CAYLTF010000249.1:0-2088 GCA_964386625.1 uncultured Akkermansia sp.
AGGCGCGGGGTGGGCACTCCGGCCCTGCGGGCCTCGCGCTGGGGCTCGTAGAAGATGGCGTCGAGTTCCATCGGGCGGCCCAGCTCGTAGTCGATGACGGTGGACGGTCGGTAGGGACCCATGGAAACGGTGCGCACCAACTCCGCGTCGGCATGGGCGGGGTCGATGGGATGGCCGAGGGCGGTGGCCACGGCGATGGTCTCGCCCATGAGCTCGCGGGCGATGGCTCGCCAGGCCGGCGTTTGCAGGATGTCTTGGGCGGTCAGCGCCCGGCCGAGGGGGTGCCCCGGTTGCCACCGCCCTTGCGAGACGCACTCGAGGCCGGTCGAGCCGGCGACACCCAGGCCGTTGAAGGCGATGTTCCAGACGAGCTTGCGCCAGCGGGCCTGCAAGAGATCGGGGCAGACTTCACAGGGAATGCCCGCCGATTCCAGCACGGCCGCCAGGGAACGCGTGCGCTCGGTGGGCAGGCCACCGTGTTCGCCCAGCAAGATGGTGCCGAGGTCGATGTGGCGGATCCGGCCCGGGGCCGTGCGGTTGAGGCTCACCAGGCAGAGCCCGCCGAGGACCTGCCCTGGCGGCATGAGCCGAGCCAGGGCGTCTTCGTTGCCCAGGCCGTTCTGGAGGGTGAGCACGGCGGTGTGCGGCCCCACCCAGCCGGGAACCAGCCGGGGGAACTCGCCGTTGGCCGTGGTCTTGAGGCCGATGAGGACCAGGTCGGCCACGCCCGCGGACTCGGGCGCGCGGACGCAGTTCGGCCGGGCATGGCACTCGCCACCCCGGTCGCTGACGACATGGACGCCGTCGCGGGCCACCACGTCGTGGTCGGCCCGCAGTTGGAACCAGACGTCGTGTCCGGCCCGGGACAGCAGGGCGCCGTAGTAGCTGCCCAGCGCCCCGCAACCGATGACGGCGATCTTCATCGCGGAGAGATGGATCCCGTGGGTTCCAAGGATTCCAAGACGCCTCAGAGGGCCGCGACGATGGCCGCACCCATCTCACGGGTGCCGACGCGCCGGGCTCCGGTCTCGCTGGCCGAGAAGATGTCGCCGGTGCGCAACCCCTGGGCGATGGCCTTGCCCACCGCGGCATCCACGGCGTCGGCCGCCGCGTTGAGGCCGAAGCTGTAGCGCAGCATGAGGGCGACGGAGAGGATCTGGGCGATGGGGTTGGCGAGATCCTTGCCGGCGATGTCCGGGGCGGTGCCGCCGGCGGGCTCGTAGAAGCCGAAGGTCTGCTGGCCATTGGTCGCACCGAGGCTGGCGCTGGGCAGCATGCCGAGGGAACCGGCGAGGGCGGCGGCCTCGTCGCTGAGGATGTCGCCGAAGAGGTTCTCGCAGAGCACGACATCGAACTGGGTCGGCCGCAGCAGGAACTGCATGGCCCCGTTGTCGACGAACATGTGCTCAAGGGTCACGTCGGGGAACTCGCGGGCGATGCGGGTGACCACCTCGCGCCACAACACGCCGTTCTCGAGCACGTTGGCCTTGTCGATGCTGGTGAGCTTCTTGCGGCGCAACTGGGCGGCCTTGAAGCCGACGCGGGCGATGCGCTCGATCTCCGAGGTGGTGTACACCATGGTGTCGATGGCGCGGGTCTGACCATTGCCGAGGTCCTCGGTCTTCTTGGGCTCGCCGAAATACAGGCCGCCGGTGAGCTCGCGGACCACCAGGATGTCGATGCCGTCGCCCTGGCGCTCGGGGCGCAGCGGGCAGGCGTGGGCCAGGGCCTTGGGCAGGCGCACCGGGCGGAGGTTGGCGAAGAGGCCGAACTCCTTGCGGATGCGCAGCAGGGCGGCGCGCTCGGGGCGCTGTTCCTTCGGGATGGTCGGGTCGCGGTCGGGCAGGCCCACCGAGCCGAAGAGGATGGAATCGGAACGGCGGCACAGCTCCAGCGTGGCGTCGGGCAGCGCCTTGCCCGCGGCGTCGATGCCGGCCCAGCCGACGGGAGCCTCGGTGACGTCGAACTTCAGGGAGAACTTGTCGCCCACGGCACGGAGGACGCCCAGGGCCTCCCGCATGACTTCAGGGCCGATGCCATCGCCGGCGAGCGCGGCGATCCGATAGGTGTTGGAACTCATGTGCGGGC
>CAYLTF010000250.1:0-2060 GCA_964386625.1 uncultured Akkermansia sp.
TCACATTGAAGCTCGGGGACTTCTCTTTGTGGAACGGGCACAGGCACACGAAGTTCGCGCCATTGCGCTTCAATGGCACGTGGGCACCGATGACATCGACGATGTCATTGGCAGCGCGGATCTGCTCGAGGGTGCTTTGAGAAACGAGGGCCATGGCGGAATCGACCGGCAGGAGTCTCCCCGCGATCGGCCGACCGATCAATGGCGCAAACCCGTCGCGCCCGGATCTGCTCCGGGCGCGCTCAAGGGGCGACCGCCCGGAACGTGCACACGCTCAAGGGCGGAAGGACGAATTCGGCGGATTGGGACTGGCCATGGCAGGCGATCGGTTCGGAGACCACGCCTCCGGCGTTGCCCTGGTTGCCGCCCCCATAAAGCGCCGCGTCCGAATTGAGCAGTTCGACCCAGCGCCCGGGCCTGGGCAACCCGATCCGATAGTCACGGTGCAGCATCGGGGTCAGGTTGAGCACCACCAGCACGCACCCGCCGCTCTCCCGGTCGGACCGGATGAAGCTGAGGACGCTGTGGGCATGGTCTCCGTTGTCGATCCATTGGAACCCCTCCGGATCGTAGTCACCGCGCCACAGGGCCGGCTCCGAACGATACACGCCGTTGAGATCGCTCACCCATCGCTGCACACCGGCGTGGTAGGGGCCCTGCTGGAGCAGTCCCCAATCGACCTCGCCGTTGACGTTCCACTCCGAGGACTGCCCCAACTCGCCCCCCATGAAGAGGAGCTTCTTGCCCGGGAAGAACCACTGATACCCCAACAGGGCCCGGAGGTTGGCGAAGGCCTGCCAGTCGTCTCCCGGCATCCGGTGGCGAAGCGACCCCTTCCCATGCACCACCTCGTCGTGCGAGAGGGGCAACACGAAATTCTCATGCCCGTGGTAGAGCATGGCGAAGGTGAGGTCGTTTTGATGATAGCGCCGGTGGATGGGATCCCGGCCGAAGTAGCCCAGCGTGTCGTGCATCCACCCCATGTTCCACTTCAGGGTGAAGCCGAGCCCGCCGATCCAGGGCGGCCGGGACACCATGGGCCAAGATGTGCTCTCCTCGGCCACGGTGACCACGCCGGGGAACTGGACTCCCACATGATGGTTGAATCTCCGAAGGAACTCGACGGCCTCGAGATTCTCGCGACCCCCGTATTTGTTGGGGATCCACTGCCCCTCCTGGCGCGAATAGTCGAGGTAGAGCATGGAGGCCACGGCGTCGACGCGCAGGCCATCCACATGGTAGCGGTCGCACCAGCTCAGGGCGTTGGCGATGAGGAAGTTGGACACCTCGTGGCGACCGAAGTTGAAGATCAGCGTACCCCAGTCCTGGTGTTCTCCTTGGCGCGGGTCCTCGTGCTCGTAGAGCGCCGTGCCATCGAAGCGGGCCAAGGCCCAGGCGTCCTTGGGGAAGTGCGCGGGAACCCAGTCGATGATCACGCCGTAGCCGGCCGTGTGCAGGGCGTTGATCAGGTATTGGAGGTCTTCCGGCGTGCCATAACGGCGGGTCGGCGCGTAGAAACCGGTGACCTGGTATCCCCAGCTCGGATAGAAGGCATGCTCGGCCACCGGCATGAGTTCCACATGGGTGAACCCGGTCGTTCGCAGGTAGTCGATCAGGGGCTCGGCCAGCTCCCGATAGCCCAAGGATTCGCTGGCGGACTTCTTCTTCCACGAGCCGACATGCAGCTCATAGATGCTCATGGGGGAACGCAACGGATCGGACTGGCGACGGCGTTCCATCCAGGCGCCATCGGTCCAGGTGAAGCGGCGGACGTCCGACACGACAGCGGCGCGGCGTGGGGGCAACTCAAAGGCCGATCCCATCGGGTCGGTATTGACCTTCAGGTGCCCCTGGGCGTCGATCATCTCGAACTGGTACAAGGCACCCTCGGGCACCCCGGGGATGAAGATCTCCCAGACGCCGCTGGAACCGAGCTGGCGCATGGCATGGCGACGGCCATCCCATCCGTTGAACTCGCCCACCACCGACATCCGGCGGGCGCTCGGGGCCCAGACGGAGAAGGCGACGCCGGCGACGCCGTCCAAGGTCAGCATCCGCGC
>CAYLTF010000251.1:0-2046 GCA_964386625.1 uncultured Akkermansia sp.
CTTGGCCAACAAATACAATTTCCAGCTCCGCAGCGAGGACCGCCACCGGGCGTTTCCCCACAAGGTCCTCATCGGCCAGGGGGTCAACGAGTCGGTGCGCCACGTGGGGCTGAAGTTCCTGGCCTACGCGCTGTTCTTCCACGAGCGCATCCAGATCGAGACCGAGGTGCAGGACGACTCGATCCCGTTCGTCCCCGACCTGGCTGTGATCGGTTACGACATGCGGCCCAGCCTCTGGGTCGAGTGCGGGGAATGCACCGTCTCCAAGCTGCACAAGCTGGCGGTCAAATGCCCCGAGGCCGCCATCTGGGTGGTCAAGCGCAGCCGGGCCGACGCCGACCATCTTCTCGCCGCCATGGAGAAGGAGGAATTGCGCCGCGGACGCTACGGGGTGATCGCGCTCGATCCCGACTTCTTCCAGGAATTCTGCGGGCTCATCCGCGAGCGCAACGAGTTCCACTGGTTCGACGGCGGGATCGACTCCGGCCAGGCCCGCTTCGAGTTCAACGGGCTTTGGTTCGACATCGAGTTCGAGGTGCTCCGTCGTTGATCGCCCGAGCACCTGCCCTCCGGTTCGTCGGTCGGCTCAGAGCACATGCCGTCCGGTCTCGCGCAGCCAGGTCTCGGCGGCCTCGTAGTCGGGGCAGAGCCGCTCGACCTCCTGCCAGAACCGGGGCGAGTGGTTCAGGTGCCGCCGATGGGCCAGTTCGTGCAGGATCACGTAGTCGCGGATCGGCTCGGGCACCTGCACCAGCCGCCAATTCAGCGAGATCTCGCCGCGCGGGGAGCACGAGCCCCACCGGGTTCGCTGGGCGCGCACCGAGATCGCACTCACCGCGATGCCGTGGGTCGCGGAGAGTTCCTGCACCCGTTCCGGCAGCTCCCGCTGGGCCAGGCGCTGCAGGGCCGCCTGGGCCTTTCCGAGCAGATCCCGGTCCTTCAACCGCGGCATGGGCAGCGCCAGGGCTCCGATGCGCACGGCCTTCCCGTCGTCGGACACCGAGACCGCCTCGAATTCGCCGCGGAAGCGGATTTGCACCGGGCCCTTGGACGGGTCGGTCGGGCCCGAGTTGGCCCGCTGGATCCGCGCCCGTTCGGCCAGCCAGTGCACATGCTGGAGCAGGAAATTGCGGGCGCCGGGCATCGATCCGAACCGGGGCAGGGTGACCCGGCCCGAGCCATCGCGCAGCAAGGTGAGGCGGAAGACCCGGGCCCGCGGGTGTCGGATGAAGTGCACCTCGACCGAGGTCTCGCCCACCACGACCGTCTCGGAGGCCACCCATTTGCCGCCGCCGGGCACGGGATCCGCCGGCGGCCGGGGCTTCAGCCGTTGGAAGAGGTCCAGTTGCACTTCAGCGGGCGCCAGGACCGAGCGGATGAGTTGCAAAGGCGTTTTCCAACACGGGCCGGCCATGGATCAGGTGCTCCTGGATGATGGTTTCGAGGACATCGGGGGTGCAGTGGTGATACCAGGTCCCCTCCGGATACACCACCGCGACGGGGCCCTGGGCGCAGCATTGCAGGCAATTGGCCTTGGTGCGGAAGACCGAGGCCTGACGCCCGACCAGTCCCAGTTCCTTCAGGCGGCGCTTGAGGTATTCCCAGGACTCGAGGCTCGCCGCCGGATCGCAGCATTTGGGCTTGGTGGCGTCGGCGCAGAGGAGGATGTGCCGCTGGAGGGTCGGAATGCCGAGATTCTCGGCGATCTCTCTCAACTCGTCGGAGGGACTGGACACGCCTCAATGAACCACAGCTCCGGGGCCGCGGCAAAGGCTCTTGCCCTGGGATCGGATCGCCGGGGTCGTCGTCCCGGGAGGAGGGGGCTTCCCCGGCCCCGGCCCCGACGCTTTCCCGAGCCGGATCCGGGGGCCGCCCCGCCTTGCCCTCGGCGCGACCCTGGCGGAGACTCCTGCCCACCATGGCCGTCGCCATCGCCCGACAACCCCGCTCCGACCCGGTGCTCCAGTTCACGGTGTTCATCCCGAACCGCCTGGGTCGCCTGCACGAGGTCACCCGCCGGCTCTTCGAGCGCTCGGTGCACATCCT
>CAYLTF010000252.1:0-2003 GCA_964386625.1 uncultured Akkermansia sp.
GGTCGCGGTAGCAGTCGATCATGCAGCGGGTGCACCCGTCGCGCACGAGCTTCGACTCGTCCCACTCGTAGACGTTGCACATCGGGGTCTCCCAGAAATGGCAGCGGTACAGGTTCAGGTGCCAGTCGAGGTAGAAGTACTTGAAGCCCCCGAGGCAGCCGAACTGCTCGGTCTCGCCGCGCAGGTGGCGCTGCATCTCGTCGAGCGACTCGGTGGGGTTGACCACCGGGTACCCGCTGCGGTGCTTCATCCGCTTGATCTTCTCGAAGACCTCGAGCAACTCGTCCTTGGTGAAGCTGACCAGCCCGCCCTCGCTGAAGCTCAGGTAGCTGCTCTTCAGGTCGGTGAGCGGATAGCTGAACGTGCAGTTCTGGAATCCCAGCGATTCGAGGAACGCAGGCAGCTTGTCGTAGTCTTCGATGAGCTTGCTGGCGGTGATGCTCGCGGTCGTCTGCACGCCCAGCCCGAGGAAGAACTCGTTGGCGCGGCGGATCTTGGCGCAGACATCCTTGAGGCCCCGATTCTTCTCGTGGGCGGCGATGTCATGGGCGTCGATCGACATGATGACGCTGCTCAGGCCGTCGCTGGCCAGGGCCCGCATGTTCTCCTCGGTCCACAGGCCGCCGTTGGTGCAGATCATCGGCTTGATGCCCTGGCGGGCCGCATAGCGGACCATGGCGCGGAGGTCGCGGTGGACGAGCGGCTCGCCACCCACGAAGAGCAGATACCCGATGTGGTTGCGGACGGCGATGTCGATGACGTCCTTGGCCTCCTTCAGGGTGACCGAGCGACGTTTCTTCGGGTCGAATTGGCTGCGTGCGAACCCGCAGAAGCCGCAGTCGGCGTTGCAGATGTTGGTGATGGCGAACTGGAGGTACCCAGGCCCGCCGTGGTCGAGCACTTCGCCCACGAGCTTGAAGATCGAGGTCTTCGGGCGCGGCACCGGCACCGAGAAATCATCCTCGGGCCCGTGGCCGTTGGCGACCCCGGTCGCCGGGGGGTTCACAGAAACACTGTCGAAAGCGGCGTCACTCATTGAGTTCAGCCAGACCTTCGGGGGGAATGAGGCCCCGGAGCAATCCTTTGTTCGCGGGCATCACCGCGGTGTCGGAGTCTCCCGGATCGCGAAAGGACGCAGCCCTGCCGGCCTGGCCATCATGCGGGGAGTGGTCTCTCGACCAGAAACACACCCTCTTCACCCGAATCGGCGATCCACGACCGCGCGAGATTCAAGCCGTGGTGTCGCAGGCCGAATGCGACGGAGGCCGGGGTATGACGGCACGAAAAGAACAGTCGCACCCGCTCACCGCGGTTCCAACGGAAGGTGTCTCCATCGAGCACGCACTCCGAGTCGCGTGACACCACCCAATCGGCCGCGATCCGTGCGCAGTCTGGGAAATCCGGGATCGATTCGAGGTGGAACTCCACCGTGCCCGCATCGGGGGCGATGCCATGGTCTTCGAGGATCGTCCGCAGCCAGGCCTTCGTCTCGCGATTGTCGTACTGGGGCAACACCTGGCGGACTCCCGCCTCCAATTCAGGGCCCGGTGCCAAATTGGCACTGAAGAGCATGCGGTCACCGGGGCGCAGCCAAGAGGCCAGGCGTGCGAAGATGAACCCCGGCTCGAAGTTCGGGAGCATGCCGAACAACGTGAAGCAGCGGCGTGCTCCGGAGGGCAGCAACGGATCGATGGTGGCGGTCAGGTCTTCGGTGTCGGTCAGGTCGGCGGCGATCGGATGGATCGAGAGGCCCGGTGCCTGAGCCAGCGCGGCCTCCCGCGACATCAAAACCAACGGCACGCTCACATCCAGAGGCAGGTAGGTGACCGCCCCGCTGTTCCCCAGCCGTGCGGCCATCGCGGAGACCACCCGGGCCTCCTTGTGGCCGCTGCCACAACCCAAACCGATGCAACCCCAGGGGCCTGCCGACAGCTCGTTGGCGCATTCGCGAGCGGCCTGGTCGTAGATGGACCGGGCATCGGTTTCGGTCACCGCCGGAGAAT
>CAYLTF010000253.1:0-1998 GCA_964386625.1 uncultured Akkermansia sp.
TGGGCGTGGGGTGTGGGAAATAATGCTTCATTTTTGTAGTGAATTCGTGCTTTGGTACGATAATTGACAATAAAATAGAGCTATTGAAACCATGCCGTTTTGGGCCGAAATATGGGTAATCCGTTTCTTGCAAAAGAAATACCTTCCAACTTGGTTAATCTTGGTGTTGGATTTGATTTTGGTTATAAACGCGTATTTCTTTTCGCTATTATTACTTACTAACTTTAGTTTTCAAATTACCCTCTCGAGCCAATCCATTTCGGAGTTGCTCCTAATTGGAAGTTGCTATTCCTTGGCGTTTGTGGTGAATCGGACCTATATCGGAGCGTTTCGACATACCGGAGTGAAGGATTTGCTTCGGTTGGCCTATGCTACTGTACTCGCTGCAGTATTGGTATTTTTCTCTTTCCATTTGTTGGTGAACATGTCGGTGTTGGAGCGTAAAACCCTCACTATCGCGATGATATTTTTGCATGCCGCTACCTTTTTTATGTCGGTATCGGGTATGCGCTTGTTCGTGAAATTGATGTATTCGCGGTATGTTTTGGGTAAGACCCGCCGCAATGTGAGTGGAATTATCATCTACGGAGCTGGTGCTACCGGTATCGCGGTAAACAATGCCATGAAGCAAGACCGTAGTTCGTATAAAGAAGTGGTGGCGTACATTGATGATAACGACAAAATGCAGGGTAAATCGATTGATGGTGTTCCTGTGGTGTCGTTTGAGAAGGGGTTTAGTGACGAGTTTATTAAAAGTCGTAAAGTGGATGGGATTGTTTGGTCGATTCAGCGTATTGACAGCAACCGATTTTCAGAAGTAGCGGATAAGTGCATTGATTTGGGCTTGGATTTCCAGCGGGTTCCCAAGATTCAAGAGTGGATTGATGGAAATATTTCGGGGTCGCAGTTGCGGAAAGTGAAGATTGAGGAGTTGCTAAATAGGGCAGAGATTAGTTTGGATAACGATTGGTTGAAGCAGTTTATCGGTGGGAAAAATATCATGGTGACGGGTGCTGCGGGGAGTATAGGATCGGAATTGTGTAGACAGATATTGTATTACCGTCCTCGGTTGTTGATCATGATGGACAACGGTGAGACGGCGATGCACGATATGGTGTTGGAGTTGAGTAAGTCTAAGTACTACGAAAACAACGTTGTCTTTGTGGTGGGGGATGTGACGCGAGCGAATCGAGTGGAGGAAGTGTTTCAGTTGTATCAGCCCAATGCGGTGTTTCATGCGGCGGCGTACAAGCATGTGCCGATGATGGAGGCCAACGCGAAGGAAGCGGTTCGGGTGAATGTGGAAGGAACGCGGGTAGTAGCGGAGATGGCGGTGAAGTATCAGGCGGAGAAGTTTGTATTTATTTCCACGGACAAAGCAGTGAACCCTACCAACGTGATGGGTGCTACAAAGCGCGCGGCGGAAATGTTGGTGCAGTTGGTTTCTACCAAGGGTAAAACGCAGTTTATCACCACGCGTTTTGGTAATGTGTTGGGGTCGAATGGATCGGTGATTCCGTTGTTTAGAAAGCAGTTAGAAAACCGTCAGAATTTAACCGTTACCCATCGGGATGTGGTACGGTATTTTATGACTATTCCGGAGGCATGTCAATTGGTGTTTCAAGCGGCTACGCTGGGCAATGGGGGTGAGATTTTTGTTTTTGATATGGGTGAACCGGTAAAAATTTATGATTTGGCGGTGAAGATGATCAAGTTGAGCGGGTTAACCCCAGGCAGGGATATTGATATTGTGGAGACGGGTTTGCGTCCAGGAGAGAAGTTGTTTGAGGAGTTGTTATCGGATAAAGAGAATACCTTGCCTACGCCGCATCCTAAAATCATGGTGGCGAAGGTACAGCAGTGGAAGGAGAAGGACATTCGCGATCAGTTGGATACCTTGTGTTATCAGGCGTGCAATGGGGCTTCGGATATGGAGTTGGTGGGTACCTTGAAAGGTTTGGTGCCTGAGTTTAAGAGTCAGAACAGTGTTTATTCCCA
>CAYLTF010000254.1:0-1993 GCA_964386625.1 uncultured Akkermansia sp.
TGGCCACGACGCCGGACTCGGAGTCCCCGATGCTCAAACTCCAACGGATGCGAAAAGCCCTGGAGTGGAGCGATCGGTTGATGGGCCTTCAGCGCCAGGTGCATGCGCGGCGCGAGGCCGTCGAGGCCACGCTGAAGAGTCTGAACGCGGCCTGGGAATCGGCCCCACCGCCCCCTTCTCCCGATCGGAAGAGCCGTCTGCCGCTCGAATCGCTCGAGGAGGCGGCCCGCGCCATCAGCTATGTGAGCCGCTGGACCTCGCAACTGCAGGAGCGCCTGGGTCCCTTGGCCGGTTGATCGGTCTCGGGGCCCGGCAGACTCGGTCAAGCGGGGGGGCCTGAGGACGGTTCCACGGAGCGGACCATGATGTGGTCGTCCATGACATGGCCGCCACCGATGTCCGTGACCACCGAGGCTTCCTGGACGAATCCATGGCGCAGGTAGCAGGCGATGGCCCGGTGATTGCCTTTGTTGACCCTCAGTCGGACGCAGCAGCACCCCGCCTTCGCCGCCCGTTGGACCGCATGATCCAGCAGGTGGCTCCCGATTCCCTTCCCCTGGAATTCGGGCAGGACATACAGCTTGTGCAGGAGCAATGCGAGGCCCGTCGCCCCCCCCGGAACCGTCGGTTCTCCGGTTTCGGGTCGGGTGGCCATGAAACCCACCGGTTCCCCTTCAACGACCGGCCAATCGAACGCCACTCCCCCCCGGAAATCCTGCAGGAGGCGTTCAGGCGAATACATCCAGTCGAGCATGTACTCGATCTGCCCCGCCGACAGAAGCCCGGCATAACTGGTGCGCCAAGTGCGCTCGGCCAGGCTGCGGATCCGCGGAAGGTCCGTCTCGGCGACCCGCTTGATCGTGACCCTGGCCAACGGGGGCTTCATCACGGCGCCCGCAACACCTCGATGCGATTGGTGTTGGCGATGCCGAGTTCGAGCAACTCTGCATTGAAGAACAGGTCGGTCCGCAAGGGCCGCTCGCCCTCGATGGGATACGCCTTGCGAGCGGCCATGACATCCGCCATCGAAGTCACATCCAGGGCCACCAGATCGGAACCGAAACGCAGTTCGTTGAGGGCGATCGTGTCGTGCAACCGCGCCTTGTCGTCGCCGCGGACCTGCCCCACCAGCGCATCGGTCACGCCGAACGCCACCTTGGGCATCAGATCGTCCAACGCGCAAAGCTCCGGCACCGACTCCTCGGTGCGACTGGGATCGGTCTCGAACCGGTACATGTTGTCCACCGAGCCGAAGGCCAACGACAGAAGGTGGCCGTAGATGCCGCCCGAATGGTGCGTCAGGATCGGGGTCACCGGGATGATCCGGGTCACTTCCTGGGTCAGGAGCTTGGAGACGTGGGAACGGCGTCCCACCGAGAAGCGATCCCCTTTGCCGAACTCGAGGTCGCCGAAGACGAGCTTCCCCTGCACCGCCGATTCGTAGAATTGGTTCCCATCCCACCCCGCGTCGGTCGTGGCCACGCAACGGACGCCCAATCGACGGGCCAAGTCCTGGAAGCCAGCGGCCTTCAAATCGCGGGCCTGGCGGTCCCAGATGACGATGTTGGTGGCCGGATGGCCGGAGCGGACCAACGAATCGATGAGTGCTTCGACCACCGCCGGACGGGTGCCGGTCAGGGCTCCCGGAGCGGAGATCACCTTGAAGCCCACGACATCCGACGGTTTGACCCAGAACTTCCAAGCGGCGGCGGCATTGGTCTTGCCGGAAAGCGCCAAGAGGCCCTTCTCCGCGAGTTTCCGGACCACCTCGAGGTCGGGAATGAAGGCCGAAGTGGCGCCCGGGTCTGAAACCGAATGGACCTTGGCCTTGGCGGTCGACGAGGAAACCGGCGCAGTGCCCGCTGTGGAGCCAGCGGCCAAACGGAGGACTCCCCCGACGCAACACCCCAGCATCCAGATGTAGATGAAGCCACGCATCCGATCGCGATAAGGTGCCTCTTCTTGCGATCCGAGGCAAAGCAACGATGCCGCC
>CAYLTF010000255.1:0-1989 GCA_964386625.1 uncultured Akkermansia sp.
GGTCCTCTCGAGCCTCATGCGAGGCGAGCAGAAGACCGGGATTCTCCGCTCTCCCGCCTTCGACCTGGGCGAGGAAATCCGTTTCTGGCTCTGCGGTCATGATGGCTACCCCGACAAGCCGGCCAAGCAGGTCAACAGTGTGCGCTTGAAGGATGCCGCCTCGGGCGCGGTGCTCCTCGAAGTGCGCCCGCCCCGGAGCGATACCCTGGTCCCGGTGGCCTGGGATACCCGGGCGTATCGGGGCACTCGCGGCGTGATCGAGGTGACGGACGCCGACACGGGCGATGCCTACGCCTGGGTGGCGATCGGCGGGGTCGAGGGAGCCCCCGCGCTTCCTCCTGCCTCGCCCCGCGCCCTGGCCGAACGTGCTGCCGGAGCGGCGGATTTGGCCGCACGGCTCGGGTTGAAGGAGTTGGCGCCCCAGTTGGAGGCCTGGCTGTCCCGTCCGGGCGAACCGGAACCGAGGGCGATCGCCGCGAAGGCGCTGATGGCCCTGGATCCGCTTCGAGGTGTCGCGGTGGCTTCGGCCGTCTTGGCCGATGGCACCCAACCGCAATCGCTTCGGGAACGCCTGGGGGTGATCTTGGCCGAGCGCAACACTCCCGAAACCCGGATGGCCGTCGTCACCGCGTTCAAGGGAGCCCCGTATCGGGTCCAGACGCAATGGGCCGTCGCCTTGACGGCCAACCGCGAGGGAGCCGAGGCCTGCCTGAAAGCGGTCGAGCAGGGGGCGGTCTCTCCGCGCATCCTTCAACAGAACGCCATTCGCGAGCGCCTGCAGCGGGCCAATCCGGACCGATGGGCCGACCGCATCGAGAAGCTGACGAAGGGATTGCCCCAGGCCGACGAGGCGCGTGAACAGCTGCTGATCGCCCGCCGCGATGGGTTCGACCGCACCCAGGCCAAGCCCGCCGAAGGTTTGCGGATCTTCCAGCAGAACTGTCAGGCCTGCCATCAGTTGGGCGGTGCCGGTGGGTTGGTGGGCCCCCAGTTGACCGGCATCGGCAACCGGGGAGTCGAACGGCTGTGCGAAGACATCCTCGATCCCAACCGCAACGTGGACCACGCCTTCCGCCAGACCCGGATCACCACCCGGGATGGCGAGGAATTGGCCGGATTGATGCGCCGTGAGGAGGGCGACCTGCTCGTGCTGGTCGATCCCGCCGGCAAGGAGTTCTCGGTGAAGAAGTCCGCCGTGACCGAGCGATTGGAGAGCGGGCTCTCGCTGATGCCCGACACCTTCGGCGAGACCCTCAGCAGCGCGGATTTCAACCACCTCCTGGCCTACCTGCTCTCGCAGCGGTGAGAGGAGGCGGGCATTCGCCTCGACCGGCCATCCCTCCGAGTCCTTGAGCTCGTTCCGCATTTCCGTTCCGGCTTGAGCGATAGGCCGGATCGGCCAGCGGGGCGGGGGATCATCGCTTCGGCAGGAGGTGTCTCAGGCGCACGGTGGCTTCCTCCCGGTCGATCTCGCTTGCGGCGACGGCCAGCGTGAGTTCCTCCCACTCCGGGCCGTCGGCCTTGGGTTCAAGGCCGTTCAACCGGAGGAACACGAGGCATGCGCCGAGTGCTGCCCGCTTGTTGCCGTCGATGAACGGGCGGTTTCTGCACATGTAGAACAGGTAGGCCGCCGCCATCTCCGCGAGGTCTGCATAAGGCGACTTTCCCCCGATGGTCGCCTGCGGGGCGGCGACCGCCGACTCCAGCAAACTCGGTTCGCGCACGCCGGTGGAACCGCCAAATGCCTCGATGGCTTCGGCGTGGATCTCCCTCACGATGTCCACCGTGAGATGGAACGGGGTTCCCGGTACCGCTTTCATGCCAGCTTCTTCATCGTCCGGGCATAGTCCTTCAGGGTCTTGCGGATCACTTCAGACACCGCCTCACGAGAGGGTCTGGGGCGCAGGGGGGTGAGGGTGATCGTGCCGCCTTCGTGGACCTCCACGTTCACCTGATCGCCTGCCTGCAGATGGGCCAAGTCCATCAACG
>CAYLTF010000256.1:0-1973 GCA_964386625.1 uncultured Akkermansia sp.
TCTGGGCGGCGCCGGTGATCATGTTCTTCACGTAGTCGGCGTGGCCGGGGCAGTCCACGTGAGCGTAGTGACGATTCGGGCTCTCGTATTCGACGTGCGACACGGCGATGGTCACGGTCTTGGTGTCATCACGGACGGTGCCGCCCTTGGTGATGTCCTTGTACTCGATCATGGGGGCCAGGCCCTTGCGATTCTGCACAGCGACGATTGCAGCGGTGAGGGTGGACTTGCCGTGGTCGACGTGACCGATGGTACCCACGTTCATGTGGGGCTTCGTCCGATTGAAGGTTTCTTTAGCCATGTGTCGTATCGTTTTCTGTTCTGCGGTTTCTGAAAGTCCTCAAGCGACGAGTTCCACGGACAGTGGAGCCCGGCTCCGAATGGAGCCCGCGATCGGGTTTGAACCGATGACCTCGTCCTTACCAAGGACGTGCTCTGCCAACTGAGCTACGCGGGCCCTGTTCGGTTGCGCTCCTTTCCAGCCTTGTCCGGAGAGCAACACCCCGGGGATCGACCCTCGGGACTTGCCGCTCCTGACACCGGCCGTTTGCCATCCTCCGACGGCAAAAAGTCCGATCTCCAGTCCGCCACGGACCAGAAACCGAACACGGTGCATGCAACGCTTCGATTGAGCCGGAATTGATAGAAACGCCGGGCGCAGGTGTCAACTGCGTTCTGAAAAAATCCTCGGCCTCCGGGTCGAGTCGAGCGCGATGCCCGAGGGCCGCCTTGGGGGCGCCGTCCAGACCGGGGCCCCGGGTTTCATCGGCTTGGCCCGCGTTCCAGGACCGGTGCAGCACGACGCGCCGGGCTCGATCGCGCCCGGCGGTTCCCCACTGGACCTTCAGCCGCTGAAGGTCGTGCTGCCATCGCTGACGGCCGGCTTGGGGATCTGGACGATGACCTTGAGGATGTCGGAGAGGACAAGGATCGGCTCCTGGGTGGAGTCGATCTGGTGGATCAGCGAATCGGGATAGCACTCGAGCACCGCGCGGGTCTCCCGCTTGTAGGTCTCGAGGCGGTTGCGGATCGTCTCGACATTGGCGTCGTCGAGGCGGTTCTCCTTCAGGGCCCGCCGCTGAAGCCGGACGATGAGCTTGTCCATCACCGGGCAGAAGAGGTTGAAGATGGCCTTCACGTCGATCATGTCGCGCATGATCTCGGCTTGGCGCGGGTTGCGCGGAATGCCGTCGAGCAAGAGCGTGTCGGCTTCCGGGTTGAACCGGCCCGTCGCGGCCAACCCGTCCATGGACTGCTTCCAGAGCTGGATGGTCGGCTCATCGGGCACCAGGCGACCCGTGGAGGCGTATTCCACGAACACCTTCCCGAGCGGAGAATCGACCCGCAGGTTGCGGAAGGCATCGCCGCAGGAGAAGTGCACGAAGTTGGGGATCTGCCCGAGGATCTTGCCCTGGGTGCCCTTGCCCGCGCCCGGCGCGCCAAAGAGGAGGATGGCCCGGTATTTCATGGGGAGGGCGCCTTCAGGCGTTCTTGTCGCGGAGCTTCACCTCGAGCACCTGTGCGAACTCGACCGGCGTCTCCGAGCCGTCGGAGGACTTCAGGGCCAGGTCGGTGCCGCTGATGCGGGTGATGCGATGCGCAACCGTGACCCCGGCCGCCGTGGTGACTTCGAGGATGAGATCCTTGTCGGCCTCGGAGGCCACCACCTTGAAGAACGACGGGAATTGGGTCTCGAAGAAGCGCCGGTTGAAGGTGGTCTCACCGCGGCGGAAATGCTTGGGCAGGCCCTCGTTGGAACCGGCGGCGCTGCGGGCGGCCGTCGTGGTCGCGCCCGGGGCGGCGGCGGCCGAAGCCGAGGACGCGGCGGCGGGTTGTGCGGGCACATTGAGGGACTGGGCCGCAACCGCCTCGTCTGTCGCGCTGACGATCTCCTCCTCCTCGCGACGGGGCAAAGCCAGGAAGATCGTGGGCCCGATGACGGGGAACACCGCCGAGACGCCGCAGACCAGCGG
>CAYLTF010000257.1:0-1958 GCA_964386625.1 uncultured Akkermansia sp.
CCGGGTGGACGGACCCGAACGACTTCCACGCCGCGATGAGCTTCTCGTGGATGCTGTTGAACGAGTGTCCTGAGTGAGAAATTCACCAGATCATGCGGCAAGGGATTTTGGGCTCGGGCTAGGCGCGAGCGACGAGCATATCCGTGAGGATCTGTGAGGAGCGAGCAACACAGCCCGAGCCCAAAAGCCCTGCCGCCCTCCGGGTTGCGCCCATATTGATCCGCGGCTTCGTTGTTCCTCAGTCACAGCCCCACGAGGGGATGCTCCTTCGTCACGCCTCGCCCCAGATCAATCTTGGCGCAACAGGATGTGGCGAATTTCTCACTCAGGACACCAGTCGTGTAGGCCGCCGAGATCCCGCAGCCAGTACCACTGCGCCACAGCGGCCTCGACGAGGGCCGTCGGCGTGTCGGCGTTGTATTCGAGGAGCCGGGGTGGATGGACGCCGTCGTAGGCCAGGTCGAAGCGGCCGTAGAGGCTGAAGTCGTCGCGGTTCCACGAGTCGACGACCGCTTCGATGGCCGCCGGCGGCAGGCCGAATTCGGCGAACCGCCGGGTGGCAATGACATGCTCGACCGCCTCGAGGCACATCGCATGAAGGGTGTTCCCCGCGGCCTCCAGTTCGTCGATCTGCCCGGCCGAGAACCGGTAGCAGGCCGATTCGTCCCAATAGGGCACGCCGTCGGGGGTGTGGTAGGTGAGCCCCACCTCCTCGACGCGGGTCGACCAGTCCGGCCTGGGGGATTGCGTCAGCCGTTCCATCAGGAGGATGTGGTGGAATGCGCGCTGGAGCCGAACCCCCCTCGCGAGGTCGTGGCCGATTCCGCAGCGGACGATCCCGAAGCGGCCGGTCGGGACGGGGCCGACTGCGCCTTGGGGGATTGCGCCGGACTGCTGGCGACCACGGCCGTGTGGCTTTGAGGAGTCTCCTGAAAGGCGCCCCCGTAGTAGTAGCCGCGGCCCGGTACGAAGTGGCCATAGGGCATCGGGTACCAGGCATGATGGGCCGCGTGTTAGTAGCCCTGGGACGGCAGGTAGGTGTTGTTGGTGTAGGTATTGGTGTCGGCGGGGTCGATGAGACCCACATCGGCCGGGGCGGCCCGAGCGCATCCGGACAGCAACGCGCCGGAGAGGACGAGCACGACGCTGGAGGAACGTTTCACAGGCAACCCCGATACCCTCGGCACAGCCCGGAATTCTCTCCATTGGAATCCGACGAAGTCATTCCAAGGCATCGCCGTGAGCCACGGAAACATCGAACCGCTCTCACGCATGGGCGACGCTTCAAGCCTCGGATCAGGGATTCCACAGGTACGGGATCGGATAGACCTCCACCGCTTTCTCGACACCGCCCGGCCCCAGCACCCGTTCCAGCCGTTCGCGGAGTTCCCGAGGATAGGGATCGCCGGGCGGCAGGCGAGTGCCACGACGCAGGCTTTGGGCCTCGGCCTCCACGATGGCGTCCAGCGAGGCATCCAACGCCTCGGGCGGCAGCTTCAACTGCTCCACCACGCGGGCCATCTTGCGATAGGCGGGCTGCTCGGTGCGCAAGTAGGCCTTGAAGCGATCCGGACCGAGGGTCGCCCCCAACCCCTGGCCGATGGAATGGATCCCGGAGACCAGGGCGAAGTCGTCCTGCCGGCTCTCCTCGGTGAGGGCCGGCAATGCCACCGGCCCGCCGGATCCCTTGGCGGTGAAGATCGCGCGGAACTCCTTTTCGTTCGGCTGAAAGTAGCGCATCTCGTGGGCCAGCGATCGGGAGCGGATCGAATGGCGCAGCTCGAATTCCGCCAACTCTTCCTTGGGAACCTCCCGGGCCGCGGCCTCGAGGAACTCGCGCTCGGCGGCTTCGATCGCCAGCTCCCATTCCCGCGGCCGTGCCGGGTCGAACGGGATGGACTGGTGCAGCACCTCCAACCGCTCGGCCAGCACCGGAAGCAGCGCCTCCGCGGGCACGG
>CAYLTF010000258.1:0-1955 GCA_964386625.1 uncultured Akkermansia sp.
GGATCTCCTCGACTTTGTGGGCGTTGCCCGTGGCGATGAACACCGTCGTCATGGCTGGATTGAAGCGGGAGACGGGGCGCTGGTCGCGCCTGAAACACACCCTCAGTCCGACCCGGAGGCGTCGGCCGAGGGATCGACGGACCGCGTCTCCTCGACGAGCAGGCCGTGGGTCTCGGCGACCGTCATGACCTCCTGCAAGGAATACTTCTGCACCAGCCCCAGGAGGCGGGAGAGTTGCCGGTGATCGGCCTGGGTATCCAACCGGAACCTCCACCGGGACTGATCGACGGCCTGGACGACATCGACCCGCCGGCACTCGGGCAACCCACCCCGCCGGATGATCGCCGTGGGGTCCGCGAAATCGGCGAATTTCGAGGCGATCAGGTAGGCCTCGAGCAGGTTCTCGACACTCGTGATCTCGGCCTCCATGCCCACCGGATAGGTTCGGCGCAGGCGGTTGCTGACATAATTGCCGGGCACTCCGAGCTTGAGGTATTCGCTCGTCATCCGGACCAGCAGGACCGGGTCGATGAGCGGGCACCCCGAATCGAGGAGCATCACACTCTTGAAGGCGTGCTGTTCGGCCGCCTTGCGGCAATTGCCCAGGGCATCGTGGCTGTCGCCGACATAGAACGGGATCCGGTGCTCCTCACAGAGGCGGATGATCGCCTGGTTCTCTTTGAGTTCCGTGGTCACCACCACGCAGTCCAAACGGTCGAAGGCCACGTGCACCCGATCCAACTGATGCTGGAGGTAGGTCTTGCCCCCCACCTCGAGGGCCGCCAATCCAGGAACGGTGCCGGAGCGGAGACACGCCTGGATGATGACCCCCACCGGCTCCATCTGGAACCGTCCGAGCCGCGGACGCAGGGCCTTCCTGAACAAGGCGTTGAACAATTCAATCACAAGTCACTCTCCGATCCGACATTCATTGGATCTCGACCCGGCGGTGCATCGCACCTGCTTGTCGGACACCAAAAGCATTGAGACGCACGGTGTAAGGAACTGATCCTTTGAACAAACATTCGTCGCCGCTCGTTACAATCTTTCTGCATCAAATTGAAACATCCCAGATTGGCAATCAGAAACGCTTTGAAAAACACGCCCTGCAAGGGCGTTTTTTACGCCCCATTGGGCCGTGTTACAGTCCCCGGGCCGATGCTGAGATGGCGGTGTGGACGTTGATCTGGTCGAGTTCGGGCATCGCCTGCGGAGGCTTCGGCGAGCCCAAGGCCTGACCCAGGAACAATTGGCCGAGGCGGCCGACCTGAACCCGAGGACGGTCCAGAAGATCGAAGCGGGGCAGATCGATATCTTGCTGACAACCCTCCTTCGCCTGCAGGCAGCCCTCGGTTGCCATCCGGGTGAGTTGTTCGAAGATTATGCAGCAATGATCGCCCAAGAGGTGCCGCATCGATCCCAGATCGACCATCGATCTTCAAGGCGTTCTACCGATTCCGCAGTCGGTTGAATTCTATCGTTTCCCGTTTCAGCTCCTCATCCGGTGGCGGTGCGGCTTGCCCCGGGACCGGGAAGTGTGCCATCCATCCCGCCGATGAATTCCGGAGTGCCCGCCTTGAATGCCGCCGTGCAGGAGGCCAGCGCCTTCCTGCCGACCCTGATGACGGAGATCAACCGTTGCGTCGTCGGTCAGAAGTACCTCGTCGAGCGCCTGGTCATCGGCCTCCTGGCCAACGGGCATGTGCTGCTCGAGGGCGTGCCGGGCCTGGCCAAGACCCTGTCGGTCAAGACGCTGGCCACGGCCATGCACGTGAAGTTTTCCCGGCTCCAGTTCACGCCGGACATGCTGCCGGCCGACGTGGTCGGCACGCAGATCTACAACCCGGCCGGCGGGTTCACCACGCGCAAGGGGCCGGTCTTCGCGAACCTCGTCTTGGCCGACGAGATCAACCGCGCCCCGGCCAAGGTGCAGTCGGCCCTGCTCGAGGCGATGC
>CAYLTF010000259.1:0-1945 GCA_964386625.1 uncultured Akkermansia sp.
GGCAGCGGCTGCCCCCGGGTCTCCGGTGCGAAGGTCAGGGCCACAAGCCCCATGAGATAGACCGCGCACATGGTCACGCCGGCATAGCGCAGCGGCATCGCGGGGTCGGTGGTGCCGGTGTCCTTGTAGACCACCCCAGTCAGCAGCCCGAGCAGGGCGGGACCGCTGGCGGCCACGAAGCGCCCCACGTTGTAGCAGAAGCTCGTGCCCGTGCTGCGCAGCCGCGTCGGGAAGAGTTCCGGGAAGTAGATGGCATACCCGCCGAAGACCGACAGCGTGCCGAAGCCCATGAGCGGCACCAGCCACAGGTCGCTGAAGTCGCGCAGGAACCAGAACGTGGAGGCCACCGAGGTCATGGCCAGGACGAACGACACCGCGAAGGCCGGTTTGCGCCCGACCCGCTGCGAGAGCAGCCCGAACCCGTACACGCCGAAGAAGGCGCCGAGGTTCTGGATCATGGAGGTGATGCCCGTCCAGTAGGTGAGTTTTCCGGCCAATTGAGCGCCGCTCAGGCCCTCGGCCTGGAACTTCTGGGTCAACACCAGGCGCACCAGCTCGAAGCTGAAGAAGGCGATGCCCCAGACCCCGATCACCCCGGCCAGCGCCAGCAGCAGGCCGACCACGGCGCGGCTGCGGTAGCGGGTGTCTCCACCGCCGCCGTACACCACCCACAAGCCCGCCGCCAAGGCCGCGAGCGAGAAGCCCAGGACCACCGTCTTGAGCAGCGAGAAGCCGGGCAGGACCATGGTCTTGCTCCAGGATGCGGGTCCGAGAAAGCCCAGCAGGATCCCGGTCAGCAGCAGCAATCCGGCGAGCGTGGCGGGCCGGCGCCAGTTCGGGTTGCCGAAGAGTTCGCCGTAGTCGCCCAGCTTCTTCATGTCCATGCCCGAGGCCTTCATCTGCACCCAGCGCTCGGGCTCCTTCAGGTTGCGGCGGATGACCACCACCAGCAGGGCGGGGAAGGCTCCGATGATGAACATCCAGCGCCAGGCGGCCCATCCGCCCAGCGATCCCAGCACGCCGGTGGTTTCCAGGTGGCCGAGGCTCATGCTGGTGACGGCCGCGCCGATGTTGCCCACGGTGGACAGGGCCTGGAGCAGGCTCAGCGCGTAGGGCCGGGCCTTGTCGGGCATCACCTCGGCCACCAGCGCCACGCCCACGGCGAACTCGCCACCCACGCCGAGGCCGGTGATGAAGCGGTACAGGGCGAAGTCCCAGAACGCCTGCGACAGCGCGCTCAGGCCGGTGCAGCCCGAGTACATGAGGATGGTGATGAGCATCGTCTTGGCGCGGCCGATGCGGTCGCCCAGCACACCGAAGATCAATCCGCCCGTGGCCCATCCGAGCAGGAAGATGGCCGTCGAGTAGCCCGCGTGTTCCTGGACCGAGGCGGCGATCTGGGCCGGCGTGGCATCGGGCGCGAAGGTGCCCTTGAGCAGTTCCTTCATGGCCGGTGTCCGGGCCAGGTTGAAGAGCTGCTGGTCCATGCAATCGAGCAGCCAGCCCGCGGCGGCGACGATGAGGACGAACCACTGGTAGCGGTTCAGGAGCCGCCACCAGGCGACCGAGTTCGTTTCGTGGCTCATGAGGAATCGCCCCCGATCATGCCCCCGCCACCCCCGGAGCCAAGACGAGAAACCGCGAATGCAGGGGAAAACCGCCGGGAGTGGCGGAGACCATGCGTTTGCAAAGCCAGAGAGATCTGAGTGGGTGAAGCGATTCCATCCCCACCCTTCGAATCGGCCGCAGTGTCTGGCCTGTCCGGATCGAAAAATGCACAGCGCTTGGGACGGCCGGTTTCTGGTTTGGATCGGGAAGGTTCAATGCGGGCCGTTCAGCCGGAACGGTCCCAACGGACCAGTCATCCTGGCGGCGACTGCTTCCGCCAGTGCGTCTTGGTCCATTCTCGACCGGCCTCGAGCTGATCCGCCTCTCACTTGAGACG
>CAYLTF010000260.1:0-1926 GCA_964386625.1 uncultured Akkermansia sp.
TAAAGCCGGTAACGCAGGGTCCATGGACGCTGAGCGATCCGGTTACCGCTTGAATAGACCACACGAAGAAAATCGTATGACGCCCCTGAATCCGCATGTCGCTCCCCCTCGTGGGAGCCGCCTGCTCCCTGCCGCAATCCCTCGAACCCGATGGGCCCTGACGGCCTCGGCGCTTCTGGCCATGGGAAGTCTCCCCGGCCTGATCGCGGCCACGGCGACTCCCCAGTCGGTGACCGTGCTCGAAGATGCGGCACCGGTGTCGCTGACGCTGACCGGGAACATCACGGGAACAGGTCCGTTGACCTTCCAGGTCGCCTCCCAGCCGACCAAGGGTGTCCTGACCGGCACCGCTCCCAACCTCTCCTACAAGCCCAACGCCGATGCCAACGGCTCCGACAGTTTCACCTTCACCACGACCGACTCGGCGGGGGTGTCTTCCCCGGCGACCGTTTCGATCACCATCACCCCGGTGAATGACGCCCCGGTGGCGATCATCCCGGTGGTCGACACCCTGGCCGGTGTGAACTGGCTCTCGGTCGCCGGTCCCGGCACCCGTGCTTGGCAGGCCATCGCCTCCTCGGCCGATGGCAGCAAGCTCGCCGCCGTCGTCGACGGTGGGCAGATCTACACCTCGATCAACGCCGGCCAGAGCTGGTCGGCGGTCGCGATCGATCGCAACTGGCAGGCCATCGCGTCCTCGGCGGACGGTGCCAAGCTCGTTGCCGTGGTCGATGCCGGCCAGATCTACACCTCGGTGGATTCCGGGGCGAACTGGACGGCGCGTGAATCGCTCCGCAACTGGAAGTCGGTGGCGTCCTCAGCCGACGGCCAGAACCTCGTCGCCGCCGAATACAGCGGCAAGATCTACACCTCCGTCGACGGTGGTGCCACCTGGGCCGCCCGTGACAGTGTGCGGCCGTGGTATGCGGTCGCTTCCTCGAGCAGCGGCAGCAATCTGGTGGCTGCGGTCTACGGCGGCGGCCTCTACACCTCCACCGATGTGGGCACCAACTGGGTGCGCCGCACGGCGGGCGACAAGCTCTGGTCGGCAGTGGCCTCCTCGGCCAACGGCCAGAAGCTGATCGCCGCTGAGGTCAACGGATTCATCCACACCTCCATCGACGGTGGTACCAACTGGACGGCTCAGGCCGGGTCGGGTGCCCGTTTCTGGACCTCGCTGGCCTCTTCGGCCGACGGTTCGGAACTGGTGGCCAGCACCTACGGCGGCAAGCTCTACACCTCCGCCGACTCCGGTGTGACCTGGGTTGCTCGCGACAGCGACCGGCTCTGGTTCGCCGTGGCGGCCTCGGCCGATGGCGGCAAGCTGGCGGCGGTGACCGATGGCGGGCTGATCTACACCTCGCAGGACGTGAACGCCCCGGCGACCATCACCGTGGCCGAGGACAGCGGCGCCTACACCAATGCCGCCTTCTTCACCACCTTGTCGGCCGGTCCGGCCAACGAGTCCAGCCAGACGCTGAGCTTCTCGGTGACCACCGACAATGCTTCGCTGTTCTCGGTTCAGCCGGCGATCAGCGCGGCCGGTGCCCTCACGTTCACACCGGCGGCCAACGCGAATGGCAACGCCAAGATCACGGTGGTTTCCGTCAGCGACAATGGCGGCACCTCCGACGGTGGCGTGAACTCCTCGGTCCCGACCCCGCGCAATGAGGTTCAGGTCGTCGTGACCCCGGTCAACGACGCCCCCACCCAGGGAGCGGTCGCTGTCGCCGGCACCGAAGACACCACGGTCACCTTCACCTCGGGTGCTTTCTCGGCGACCTACAATGTGGCTCATCCCGATCTCCCGGTGCGTCCGGCGGTCAGCTACACCATCGAGTCCCTCCCGGCCTCGGGTGTGCTGAAGCTTTCCGGCGCTCCGGTGGCCATCAGCCAGGTCATCCCGGTGGCCAGCCTGAGCAGCCT
>CAYLTF010000261.1:0-1903 GCA_964386625.1 uncultured Akkermansia sp.
CGGCGGATGACCTCGTCGAGCCGGGACCAGTCCAGCTTCTCGACATGCTCGCCGGGAAACCAATGGTCGGCGTTGCCCAGCATGTTGTAGCGAAACTTGGCCCATTCGGTCAGGCCCAGCGGCTTGGCGTAGGTCCAGATGCGCAGGATCTCCACCAGGTTGACCTCGCCGGGCACCGCCACGAATTCCGGGAGCCCGGTCCACCAGCGGCGGCACCAGTCGGCCCCGAGCACCCGTTCCATCTCGGCCCGCAGGCGGCGCTCGATGGGTTCGACGGCCTCGGCGGCGCGCTCGTAGTGCTCCAGTCCCGCGATGTGCTCGTCGAAGTCGGAGGGTTTGGCTGCGCCGAGGGACAAGGTATGCACCTCCGGACGGGCCAGGCAGTAGAGGTCGTTGAACTGCATGGGCGTCAGCGGGGCGCACAGCGGGCGCATCTTGGGCAGCTCGAGGTAGAGTTTCCCGCCCTTGTCGTTCGGGCTGATGATGAAGACCCCCATGTCGCGCTGGGCCGCCTCGGCCACACAGACGCGGTTGAGGTCGTTCACGAAGTACCAGTGCAGGTTGACGTAGTCGAACTCGTCGCTGCGGATGGCCTCGGAGATGACATCCGGCGTGGCGTGGGTGCTGAAGCCGACGTGGCGCACGCGTCCCTCGCGCTGGAGCTGCCGGCAGACCTCCAGGCAGCCGCCCTTGCGGAGGGTCTCGTCGAGGTGCTGGCGGTGGTTGATGCCGTGGATGGACAGCAGGTCGACGTAGTCCTGCTTCAGGTAGGCCATCGAGGTCTCGAAAGTCTCGAGGAACTCCCGGGCCGTCGGCTTGGGCATCACCTTGGTCTGCAGGATCATCGACTCGCGCGGGTACTTGGCCAGCACAGGCCCCAGCTGCATCTCCGAGGAGCCGTACCCCCGGGCGGTCTCGATGTGATGGATGCCCAGTTCCATGGAGCGCGCAATGGTCGCCTCGAGGTTGGCCTGGCCGGCGGCGGGCACCTGGTCCCACGGGATGTCGGACCAGGATTGCTGGTAGCGCATGCCACCGCAGGAAAAGACGGGCATCCGGATCCCGGTCCGGCCGAAACGACGGTACTTCATGGATTCGAATCATGCCCCGGTCCGGGGATCACGGCAAACCCCGACCATCGTCCCGGGCCCGGGCCTCGACGGGCTTTCCCTGCCGGCATCGCGGTTGGAATCGACCTCGCCGTCCTCCACTTGACCCATGGACCGACTGGGGTTTCCGTAGGGCTCACGCAATCCGGGCAGCCGCCCGGGACAGCCACCGGTAACGCCATGATGCACGAAATCGAATACGAGATCCGCGGTGACGACCTGCAATACGTCGAGGTGCTGCTCGACCCGATGGAGGCCGTGGTGGCCGAGGCCGGCGGGATGATGTTCCTCGAGGAGGGCATCGAGATGGAGACCATCTTCGGCGACGGCTCCCAACAGCAGAGCGGATTCCTCGGCGCGCTGCTGGGCGCGGGCAAACGCCTGCTCACCGGCGAATCGCTCTTCATGACGGTGTTCCAGAACCGCTCACCGCGGAAGGCGCGGGCGGGTTTCGGCGCACCCTACCCGGGCAAGATCGTGGCGGTGAACCTGGCTCAGCTGGGTGGCGAACTGATCTGCCAGAAGGACTCGTTCCTCTGCGCGGCCAAGGGGGTCAGTGTCGGGATCGCCTTCCAGCGCAAGCTCGGCGTCGGGCTCTTCGGCGGCGAGGGCTTCATCATGCAGCGACTCCAGGGCGACGGGTGGGCCTTCGTGCACGCCGGCGGCACCCTGATGGAACGGGTGCTGGCCCCGGGCGAGACCCTGCGGGTCGACACCGGGTGCGTGGTGGCCTACCAGAACACCGTGGCCTTCGACATCCAATACGTCGGCAAGGTCAAGACGGCGCTCTTCGG
>CAYLTF010000262.1:0-1898 GCA_964386625.1 uncultured Akkermansia sp.
CCAGGGTCTTTTGCTTTGAGTGGTTCAAGCCTCAAGGGCTCTGAATGCGAGGGAGGGTTTGGCTTGGATGCATTCCCGGATGACGGGGATGGAATCGCCTGGAAAGCAGCGATTGAGGACCCTCAGGAGCCCGTTGCGGATCAGGGCCAGATTGGTCAGGAGAGATCGGTTTCGGCTCCGGGAGCGGTCCTCTCCCATCAGTGCATCCCGCCGCCAGTGGTTGCGGTTTTCAACACCGGCCCAGTGGCCTCGGATCAACTGGAGCCACTGTTCTGGCGTCAGATCCTCCGGTTCGAGGCTGCTGATGTAGTAGCGTGTCTCCTCCGTGCTCTTGCCGGAGCGCTTCTCGGTCCTGCGACTTCGGACAACCACCAGACTGCGTGCGTAGGGATAATCCATCGCCATGCCATCGGTGGCGAAGGCGTGGATGGCGCGGCTGTCGACACGGCCGTGGCCTACTTGGCTTTCTTCAAAAAGGGGGGGCCTGAGGTCGACGCCTTTTTCAGGGCCTGTTTCTCCAGATGGGGTTGGTTGCCTTTGACCTGCAGGAGATAATCGCCGCCTTTCTCGGCGATGGTCCGGGCGATCTTGCGCTGGCAATGCAGGGCATCGGCAGTGATCACCTTTCCATCGAGGCCTCCCATGGAATCGAGCAACTCAGCCGCGGCCTGTTGCTCGCTGCGCTCGGTGCCTTCCTTTTGATCGTACAGGGCCATGGCTTCGGGGGCTCCGTCACTGTGGCGAGCCAGGCTCAAGACGCCGAAGTGGTCGCGAACCATCTTCCCATCCAAGGCGAAGGCCTGGGGCAGTTGTGAGGCATTGGCGGCCAACCAGTCGTTTAGAACCCGATTCAATTGGGCCGGATCGACGCGTCGGAGGATCTGGTAGATGACCGAGTAGCCGGGGACACGGCGGCATTTGGTCGAAGTCCTTGAGTAGGGCAATCCAAGGCGTTTGCGCTGATCCTGGCTGAGGCTTTGAGCAAAGCGGGTGATTTCGGCGATCTCCCTGCGACCGGACAGGAGGGCCATGGCGACCAGACTCAGGACCATGCCGATGGAGAACTGGTGATTGCCCGCCTTGCGGCGGGGATCCGGGACGGCGGCAAAGGCTTTGCGGAGGGTTTCGAACTGGCCGGTGGACAGGGGCAGCAGTCCCTGGGGCACGGTGGACAGGGCTTTGGCGTAGGCATCTGGCAGGACCGGCAATCGCAGGATGCTGCGGGCCTTGGGATGGAGCTCCAGACACCAAAGCCGCTTGGGGCTCTCATTGGGAACGTAGAAGTCGAGGCGGCTTCGGGCGTAGCCTTGGGTGGTGCCGAGGGGATGCCAGTTGGTGGCCTTGTAGGTGGTTCCGGCGTAGCCCTCTGGATCGGTGAAGCTCTCGGCCAGGAGCGGTTGGTAGCCGAAGACCTCCAACCATTGGGCTGGAAGGGCTCGGAGTGCGGCACCCATGGCTTGGGAAGCGAGGTTGGGCGAGGCGCCCTTGGGTGAAAGGATCAGCAGTCGGCGGTTCTGGACGATGAGCTTGAGTCGAGCGACCCGCTGTGGAGCGCTCCAACTGATCCAGCGATCGCGATCCTTGAGGGCATAACAGGCCGGGCCCCAGGCCAGAAGGGCCACGGGCTTGGAGTCGATCTCGACGATCTGGCGGAGGAAATCCCCGATGGGCGTCGTGGCACCGAGGTCGTGGAAAGAATCCAGTTGGGCATCGAACCAGGCTTGGTCTTTGGCGGAAGATGCCAATCGGACGGAGGGCGTTGCGGAAGTTGAACCTGATGAGGGTTGGTGCAGGCGTTTCATCCCGCATCACTGGAGCGCAAAGAGGGGGGCTGGTCTACAAAAAAGAAAACTCGCCCACTTTACGCCACTACGGGGCTCTCAGAGCAAAAGACCCTG
>CAYLTF010000263.1:0-1825 GCA_964386625.1 uncultured Akkermansia sp.
CCCTCGGTGCTGGCCATGATGAGCGGGCGGCTGTTGGCGCGGTCGAGCAGCACGGCCAGGTAGAACTCCTTGAGGATCTTCTCGGCGGCGGCGACCAGGACGGTCTGCACCACGCGGCCCTCGGGGCCGGTCTGCACGGTGACGAGGGTCTTGCCGAGCATGTTCTCGGCGTAGTTCACGACCTCGTCGACCGACTTGGCGAGTTTGACGCCGCCCTTGAAGCCATGCTTGAAGGTGCCCTTGCCGCGCCCGCCGGCGTGGATCTGGGACTTGATGACGGCCAGGGTGTGCCCGGAAGCGAAGAGCTTCTCGGCCGCGGCCTTGGCCTCGGCGACGGTCTTGCAGGGATCACCGGAGGGGACGGCGACACCGTACTGCTTGAGCAACTGCTTGGCTTGGTACTCGTGGATGTTCATTCAGTTCAGGCTGGATCTTCCTTGGGGTTGACTTCGAAACGGAGGGGAAAGTGGCTCGACTCGGTGCGCCACCCGCGCTCCAGGAGTCGGAGAGGGGTCGCACCGGGCGCCCGGGGACTGTCGGAACAAGGGTGTCCGGACAGGTTCCCCGGGGCGACCCGAGACCGAGGGTCAGGCGCGTTGCGCCAGCGGGGTGACGGTCAGGCCGACGGGGCCGGTGTAGACCGATTGCGGGCGGATGAGGCGATTGTCGGCCAACTGCTCGAGCACGTGGGCGGTCCATCCGCTGGTGCGGGCGATGGCGAAGATCGGGGTGAAGAGGTCGGTGGGGATGCCCAGGCTGTAGTACACCGTGGCGCTATAGAAATCGACGTTCGCGTGGAGGTTCTTCTCCTTGAGCATGATTTCGGCGATGCGCTCCGACATCTGGATCCACTTCGGCTCGCCCAGCTTCGACGAGAGGATCTGGGCCATGCGCTTGAGGTGCGGGGCGCGGGGGTCGAGCACCTTGTACACGCGGTGGCCGATGCCCATGATCTTGCGCTTCTGGGCCAGGCAGTCGGCCACGTAGGCGTCGACCTGTTCGAGGGAGCCGATCTCCTTGAGCATCTTGATGACGCCCTCGTTGGCACCGCCGTGGAGCGGGCCCTTGAGGGTGCCGATGGCCGTGGTGACGGCCGAGTACATGTCGCTCAGGGTGGCGATGGTGACGCGGGCGCTGAAGGTGGAGGCGTTCATGCCGTGGTCGGCATGGAGCACATAGCACATGTCCATGGTGCTCTCCTTCTCAACGGAGGGCTTCTCGCCGTCGATCATCCACAGGAAGTTGGCGGCCTCACCGAGCTTGGGATCCGGCGCGACGAGCGGCAGGCCCTGGCGGGAGCGGTGGAAATAGGCCGTGATGACCGGGATCTGGGCGATGAGGCGCAGGGCCTTGCGGCGCTGGGCGTCCATGTTGTCGTCGTCGGCGGTCGTGTCGTAGCAACCCAACGCGCTCACGCCGGTGCGGATGGCGTGCATCGGGGGGCAATCCTTCGGCAGATTGGTGAGCAGGTCGATGACCCCCTGCGGCAGCTCGCGGTAGCCCGCCAGCACGGCCTTGAGGTCGGCGAGCTCTTTCGGGTTGGGCAGGTGGTTGTGATAGAGCAGGTGGACCACCTCTTCGTAGCTCACCTTGCCCGCCAACTCGTTGATGTCGTAGCCGCAATAGATGAGCTGTCCGATATCTCCGCGAACGTCACTGAGCCGGGTGTGGGCGGCGATGATGCCTTCAAGGCCCTTGGAAACGGTCGGAGATGCGGAAGGGGTGCTCATGTTGGTTTTAGGGGAAAGGAGCGCTGATTTGAATCTCCGCAAGTCTGTTGGGCAGAGGAAACGGGCGTCAACGAATTACCCGCCCCGTTTTGCGG
>CAYLTF010000264.1:0-1770 GCA_964386625.1 uncultured Akkermansia sp.
AGTAGGTAGCCGCCGAACCTTTCCTAGCCGGACTCCTCTGGAGTCCGGCTTTTTACTTCAGTCGAGAATGCCGTGTTGGAGATGCTTCGTTCGAAGCGGTTCGTCCAGGCGGTGATTTCGATGACGCATCCGAGGGAAGCCCATCCAAGCGAACTGAACCAAGTTCGCTGAGTTCAATTGGGTTCAATCCTCGGATGACCGAAGAAGTTCTTTTCCGCAGCGTTTTTCAGCTCCCGCTGAAGACTTCTGCGACAACATTTTATGGTGGCCATAAAGCGGTGGCCCGACCCGATCCCATCCCGAACTCGGCCGTCAAACACCGCATTGCCGATGGTAGTGCCTGTATAGCTTGCGCGAGAGTAGGTAGCCGCCAAACCTTTAAAAGCCGGACTCTTTTGGAGTCCGGCTTTTTTGATACCCTGTTGTCTCGAAGAACTAGGGCGAGGCGCCTCCCGAGCCCGGCTTATTTCTTCGCGGGCTTCGGTGCCGTCAGAGGTCTGCCCAGGGAATCCACTTCGATGTCCACGGGCACCTGGATCACTCGACCGTCGGAGGTGGTCTCTTGCTTCCAATGGCGAACCACTCTGCGGGTGTTGTTGAATGGAACCCGAGCGGCGGCCGCTGCGCCCTCGCCGACTCCCACCACCGCTCCAACGGCATTGCCTCCGACAGCGCCAACGGTGGCTCCGACCGCTTGTCCCACCGCGGGGCCCGGTTGGCGCGGGTCAGTCAGGCCCGGCCGATTGGGATCCGAGGCGCAACCCACCCAGGCGGAGAGAATCAGGCCCATTCCAGCAATGCGGGCAATCGTTTGGTCATTCATGCGAAGAGCAACGATTGGGATCGTAAGGGAATCCTGATTTGGCGCAATCCTCCCCGCCGGGGGACAGGCTCTCTCCACAGAGATGAGCAGGATCTGTGGTTCCCGGGATGAAAATGGACTCGTTTTTGAAGGCGAGTTGCCTTAAATCCTTCTCGCCGCGTCCACGGTGGGCGTGGCAAAACCCTTACAACCGCCAGCAAGGTGGCGGAGGCTTCCCTCCGAAAACTTCGATGATATGAACCGATTGCGTTGGATGTTTTCCATGTGTGCCTGGGCGACATCGTTCCTTGGTCTCTGCTGGATGGTGGCAGCTCAAGGGGTTCCTTCGGTCGTGTCGCCACGCAAGGCTGCGCTCTTGGTCGAGAATCGAGCCGGCGAGGAATTCAAACGGTTGGCGTCCCAGCTCGAAGATCAGTTCTCCAGCCGCGCCGCCGGCATGGGATTGGTCCTGATCAGTCGCCAGACCGTGATCGATGCGATCGCCAAGGAAGGCAACGGGGCCCAGGTGGATGCGTTGCTTTCGGAGCGCACCTCCGCGCTGCGACTGGCGCAGTCTCTCGGTGCCGATCTGATCGTTTTGGTTTCGCTATCGTCGGTGACCCGGGAGGCCCGCACGTTCAACGACGGATCCCTCCAATTGACCAGCCACAACCATGTGCTTCGGGTGGCCTACCGGATCGCCGAGGCCGGCGAGGGAGGCGCCTTGGCGGGAGACACCTTGCGAGTTTCGCGGAATATCCGCGGCACCCAAACCGGTGGGGTTGAATCGACCGAGATCTTCAACCAACTGGTGGATGACGCTGTCGACGGGATCGTGAAGGCGTTTCCAGCCAAGGTGCAGCAGGTGGCCAAGACGGAGGTCGCGAAAACCCCTGGGATCGAGGTCAGCATCGCCGCCGTGCCGGTGGATCTGACCCAGAATCCGCTCCAGCTTCCCGACCTGCGGA
>CAYLTF010000265.1:0-1763 GCA_964386625.1 uncultured Akkermansia sp.
TGGTGATGACCAGGCCGAGCTGTTCCTGTCCACCGATGAGAACCCCTCCAACAAGTCCAGGATTGCATCGGTGCCTTCGCCGACGGGCACCAACGAGTGGGAACGGTTCACCTCGCAGAAATCGGTCGAGATCGACCTGAAGGCCGGACGTTCCTACTACATCGAGGCCGTCGCCGCCGAGGCCACGGGCACCGACCACCTGGTGGTCCGCTGGAAGTTGCCCGACGGCTCCTGGGAAGGCGGCAACCCGAGCCTCCCGATCCCGCAGATCCGCCTGCTGCCTTTCGGTGTGACCGGAACGGCGGTGGCCTATGGCACCGTCACCACGGAGAGCGTCAACGGCCAACCGTGGGGAATCCCTCCGCGGTTCGTGACGCTGATGCAGAACAACGACTCCGGCCTGGCCGGCCTGCCGGTGACCATGTCGGTGATCGCCATCGGAGCCGGGCCGTTCGGGGGAGACATGAAGGTGCTGCCGCCGCTGAACGTGTTCGACGAGCGCCTGACGTTGCGCCTGTCGAGCGACTTCGCCGGTCAGCCTGAGAAGTTCGACTTCGAGTGGTGGTACAAGCCGGACAGCGCCGACTTCAAGAAGACCCTTCTGCCGACGCTCAATGCGGACGGCACCGTGGCCAACGCCAACGGATGGATCAAGTACACGCCCGGTTCCGGCTTGGGCAAGAACATGATCACCCTCGGCGAGAGCGGCGAATCGGGCCTGCTGGTCATGTCCGACAATTGGTTCCTGGCCCGTTATCGCGGGTACAACGTGGGGACCCAGCGGAATGTCTGGAGCCCGTGGATCGGCGATCCGTCGAGCCTCTCGACGCCTCTGCCCATGTTGGCCGAGGGTTGGGTGAAGCGGGTGGTCCGCGGCCTCAATCCCTTCGACGAGCGCGCCACCGATCTGAGCACCGCCTCGGCCTCCTCCCGGGTCTCGATGCTGGAGCAGGCAGGCCGTCGCTACGAGGGAGACGTGGCCTTCAACCCGGACCCGAACTACCTCAACAAGATCGGCCTGATCGAGGCGTACGAGACGGTCCTCCGTCGGGCGCGCTCCCTGAGCACCGATGGCTCGCCGCCGGTGAACTATGCCCCGGCGAACAACGCGCTCCTCTACATGGCCAGCCGCATCAGCGACCTCTACACGCTGCTGGGCAATGAGGCCATGGCGGATGCGGCGGATCCGACGATCGGGTTCACGACGAGCGACGGGTACGGCAGCCTCGCCTCCTCCATCTTCGCGTTCCAGAACCAGCTCGACTCGCTGCTCGAGGAGGAACTGGCGCTGCTGCGCGGGCGCGACGACAGCTCCGCCGGTGTCCAGGGGGCGCCGATCTACAACCGCCTGTTCTGGAACTTCACCCAGGGCGATGGCGAGGTTGCCTACGCCCAGGTCTACAACCTCAAGGACAAGAATGCCGACGGAAAGATCGACGAGAAGGATGGCATGATCATGTACCCGCAGGGTCATGGCGACGCCTGGGGTCATTACCTGACGGCGACCAAGTCCTACTACAACCTGCTGCGCAACCCGAACTTCACGTGGGTGCCGCGTTCGGAGAACATGCTGCTGGCCGGGGTGCCGGTGAAGGTGGACTACCTCGATGAGCGCAAGTTCGCCATGGCGGCCGCCGCCAAGGCCAAGGCGGGCGCCGACATCGTCAACCTCACCTACCGGCTGAAGTACGTCGAGGAGCCTTCCGGTCAATGGCAGGGGTACTCCGACACCGACGCGACCCGCGCCTGGGGCGTGGACGAAT
>CAYLTF010000266.1:0-1758 GCA_964386625.1 uncultured Akkermansia sp.
GAAGGCACCTCCCTGAAGATGGGCTCCCGCACCGTGGGAACCCTTTCCAGCGCGGCGACCGTCGTGCGCCTGACCTTCGCTGCAGACGTGGAGGCGGCCTACCTCCAGCAGACGATGGATTCCATCTTTGTCAGCTACTCGGGGGTCGTCCCTTCCGTCGCCGTGGTGAAGCGGCGGATCAGCAACGGCACGTCGGATGCCGCCGTTGAATCTCGAACCACGGCCCCTGTGTTGGAGAACGACGCGCTGACCATTGCGGCCGTTCCCCCGGTGGTCGTGAATCTGGCGGCCGGAACGTGGGCCATGTCCCCTGCCGCTTCTCCTGCCAATCCCATCATCATTCCCCTGACCCTTAGCGATGAGGAAACTCCCGTGTCAGATCTCGTCGTCACGGTGACCAGCGGTGACCTTGCGGTCATCCCCGGTCCTCAGGTCTCGTTCATCGGTGGTCAATGGCGTCTGATTGTGCCCTCCATCGTTCCCGATGAGGATGGCACCGGCACCGTGCCGTTGACCCTCACGGCTCGCGACGCCCATGGTGCGAAGACCATCAAAGTCATCGAGGTCGTCCTGCAGGCGGCTCCGAAAATCACCACCCAGTTGGCCAATACCGATGCGAAACTGGGCGGGTCACTGACCCTTTCCGTCACCGCGGCCGGCAAAGCCCCTCTGACCTACGAGTGGTACCAGAACGGCACCAAACTCGAAGGCAACGGTTCATCGACTTTGACTCTCGCGAATGTGACCCCGGATCGTGCGGGTCGCTACACCGTCAGGGTCATCAATGCCCTGGGTCAGATCGAATCCGCGGCGGCGACCGTCGCCGTGGTCGATCCTCCCTCCTTCGTCACCCGCCCGGTCAGTGTCTGGGCCAACGAAGGGTCTCCGGCGGTGTTCAAGGCCGATGCCGTGGGTGGAGGGTCTTTGACCTACAAATGGTATCGGGATGGTGTTGAAGTCGCCACCGGGGCGACCTGGACCCGGAATGCCGTGACCGCATCGGATGCCGGTGTCTATGAACTTCATGTCGTCAATTCGGTGGGCATCGCCCGGAGCGGCCCGGTTTTCCTGACGGTCCAACGTCCCCGGGTCGAGGCGCGCGGTTGGGGTGACAACTCCGCCCGGCAGGTTTCCTTCGATGGCACATGGACGAATCTGGTGACCGTGGCCGCCGGTGAGAAGTTCTCGCTGGGCCTCCGGTCCGACGGTCTCGTGGTCGTGGCCGGCTCCATCGCCCAGCCTCCGGTCTTCTCCGCGCGGGTGGTCGGCATCGCCGCCGGCGCTCAGCACGCAGTGGCTCTCTTGGAAGACGGCACGCTGAAGGCTTGGGGATCCACGAGCAGCGCCGTGACAGGAATCCCGGCGACGGCCACCGGCATCGCCCAAGTCGTGGCGGGCAACGACTTCACGGCCTGGATCGACATGGATGGCAAGCCGAGGGTCGCCGGTGGCGAGTCCTCCGGCATCGCCATCGCCGCGACGGCCACCGATGTCTACCGTGCCTTGATCGCGGGACCGACGGCTCTCTTCGGACGGGTCAAGTCGGATGGACGGATGGTGTCCATCGGTGGCAAGGGTCAGGCGATCCCGGCGACCTCGAGCGTCCTCTCCCCCGTGGTGCAGGCCGGACTCGGTCTCACGCATGGTATCGGGTTGAACGCCTCTGGCAGTTCGGTCCTCACGTGGGGTGATGCCACCTACGGCCAGACCATGGTGCCGACGGTGGCGTTGCCGTCGGTGATGACGGCGGTGTCTGCG
>CAYLTF010000267.1:0-1736 GCA_964386625.1 uncultured Akkermansia sp.
TCATGGACGCCGATTGGAACGTCAGCCCGCCGACCCGGCGGAACCGTGACCGCGCCTGGGCCCAGCTTGGGACCAGCGGGAGCGGGAACCACTTCGTCGAGTTCGGCACCCTCCGGATCCTGCCCGAGGCGCGGCCCGACGGTGGATCCCCTTCGGATCCGGCGACGCTGACCCTGCCCCCGGGCGAATACCTGGCCCTGCTGTCCCACAGCGGAAGCCGAGGCACCGGCGCGGCCGTCTGCGACCACTACAGCAAGCTCGCCATGGCCATGCACCCGGAGCTGCCCAAGGACCACCAGCGGCTCGCCTGGCTCGACCTCGATTCTGTGGAAGGCCAGGAATACTGGTCGGCCATGGAGCTCATGGGCCGTTACGCGGCGGCCAACCACGAACTCATCCACCGCCATGTCGCCCGTCACCTCGGTGCCCAGGTGCTCCTGGACATCGAGAACCACCACAACTTCGCCTGGAAGGAGCGCCACGTCGTCGACGGGGTCGCCCAAGAGGTGGTGGTCCACCGCAAAGGCGCCACACCCGCGCACGCCGGCATCCTCGGGATCATCCCCGGCTCCATGGCCACCCCCGGGTTCGTCGTCCGCGGCAAGGGTGGCGACGGTTCGCTGGGTTCGGCCTCCCATGGCGCCGGGCGGGTCATGAGCCGCACCAAGGCCGAGGCCACCTTCGACTGGAGCACCGTGAACCCGATCCTGCGGGAGCGGAACGTCCGACTCCTGTCCGCCGGCCTCGACGAGGTGCCGATGGTCTACAAAGACATCCACCAAGTGATGGCCGCGCAGACCGACCTCGTCGATGTCCTCGCCGAATTCATGCCCCGCCTCGTGAAAATGGCCCCGAGCGGAGAACGCCCAGAGGATTGAGCCCAGGACCGATCCCGCCCCCCAACACCGCCCACCCCCAGCGGCAGCGGGATCGGTCCGAAGCGAGCTCTGGAAGCGAACAACCCACCCCCTCGCGCACAGCGCGAAGTCTTTTGGATCCCGAGCTTCCCTGCGAGCGCAGGACCGATCCCGCTGCCGCCCCCGGTCAAAGCCTTTGACGCTGGGGGTGGGGTTACTTAGCTTGCCCGTTCTTTAACTTGAGACACCCATGATCGGTCTGATTTTCCGTAAGATATTCGGGTCCCGCAACGACCGTGAGGTCAAACGCCTCCGCCCCCTCGTTGCCCGGATCAACCAGATCGAGCAGGAGCTGCAGTCGCAGCCCGAGTCGGTGCTCCGCGAGAAGACCGCCGCCTGGAAGGCCAAGCTGTCGGCCATCCAGGACAACGACGAACTCAAGCGCGAACTCGAGGCCATCATGCCCGAGGCCTTCGCGGTGGTGAAGAACGCCTGCCGCCGCCTCTGCGGTACCACCGTCGAGGTCCGCGGCCACCCCCTCCGCTGGGAGATGGTCCCATTCGACGTCCAGCTCATCGGCGGCATGGGTCTCCACCTCGGCCGCATCGCCGAAATGGCCACCGGCGAGGGCAAGACCCTGGTCGGCACCCTGCCCGTGTACCTCAACGCCCTGTCCGGGCGCGGCGTGCACGTGGTCACGGTCAACGACTACCTGGCCTCCCGCGACTCCGAGTGGATGGGCCACGTCTACAAGTTCCTGGGCCTCACCGTCGGCTGCATCCTGCACGACCAGCCCCCCTCGGTCCGCCGTGAGATGTACCAGTGCGACATCACCTACGGCACCAACGCCGAGTTCGGCTTCGACTACCTGCGCGACAA
>CAYLTF010000268.1:0-1695 GCA_964386625.1 uncultured Akkermansia sp.
GAGCTTCCCTGCGGGCATTAAACCCTCAAACCAAAGGTACCCAGGCGGAGGGGGAAGGGGTTGAAGCCCGCTCTGGAAGCGAACAACCCCACCCTTCGCGCAATGCGCGAAAGGCTTGTCCTCTCAGAGCTTCCCTGCGGGCACCAACCCCTTCCCCCGGAGCCCACTCGTTTAAAAACGCCGGATCGCCCCCGTTTTCGGATCTTCTGGAGGCCCCGGCCCTTTTGGTGTCAGGTTGACGCCACCTGAACTCGAATACCCTGCACCAGAACTGATTCCGGATATGCTTTTCCCAGACGTTCGTCCCCGTCTCGCCCCGGCGCTTTCCCTGCTGTTGCTGACCGCAGCCGTCGGAGCCGCTCCCACACTGAGCGCCCAGGCGCCGGCCGCCGCCAAGAAGCCGACCCTCGAGATCAGCGTGGGCACCAACAACACGCTGGTGCTGCCCCGCACGGTCTTCGGCAAAGAGCACCTGATGTCGGCCTCCCGCATCCCGCAGGCCCTGGCCGCGACCTCCACCGGTCTCTCCGGCAAGATCGTCAAGTTCGAGCTCTTCCATGACGGCGTCGACCTGTACGAGGCCACCGACGGCCTCGTGGTGACCAAGGACCTGCCGGCCCGGCGCATTCTCACGACCTTCCCCATCGTCGAGCAGGACGCTGGCAAGGTGGTCATCGACTTCAACCGCGGCATGCGCCGCCTCTACACCGAGATCTGGTACGGCCAGGGCCGCGGCTTCAACCCGATGGCGCGCGACGAATCGCTGGAGATCCCGCAGTCGCGCGTGTTCCAGGCCGAGAAGCTCGACAACCAGCTGGCCATCCGCCAGAGCGTCCAGGTCCGCGACCGCGAGGCCATGGCCAACGTCGAGCAGCGCTTCGAGGTGCGGTACTTCTTCACCCCCTACGAGGCCGGCGTCTACAAGGGCAAGGAAGCCCCCGCCTCCGACCTGCGCTATGCGCGCTTCTTCGAGACCCAGGCCCGCCTCGAGGAAAGCACTGGTCGTCCGTCGCCCCAGATGGCCCGCTTCGACCTCTCCAAGCCGGTGGTCTTCCACTACAGCGCCAACACCCCGGCCGACTACGTCGAGGCCGTGAAGGACGGCATCCTGTACTGGAACCGCGCCTTCGGCACCAACGTCGTCCGGGCCGAGAAGGCTCCCGCCGGCGTCACCGCCCCCGATCCGCGCTACAACATCGTGCAGTGGGTCCCGTGGGACAACGCCGGCTTCGCCTACGCCGACATCCTCATCGACCCCCGCACCGGCGAGTCGGAGCACGGGCAGGCCTACATGACCAGCGTCTTCGCCCTCAGCGGCAAGGCTCGGGCCCGGGCGCTGCTGCGCTCCATGCGCGACATCGTCGTCGACAAGAAGAAGCTCACCGCCGACGCCGTGGGTGGCGAGGCCGCGCAGGGCTTTCCCTGGATGACCGCCAACGGCCTGTGCCACATGCAGTCGGTCGAGTTCGCCCACCAGTACGCCCAGGGCCTGGAAGACCTGCTCTCCAATGAATCCCTGACCGACGCCGGCGCGCTGCGGGCTTCGCAGGATTACGTCCGCGAGGTCGTGGCCCACGAGGTCGGCCACGTGCTCGGCCTGCGCCACAACTTCGCCGGCAGCGTCTCGGCCAACATGAGCCGCCAGCAGATCGACGAGTGGTTCCAGGCCTACGTCACCGGCCAGAGCCTCGACGC
>CAYLTF010000269.1:0-1669 GCA_964386625.1 uncultured Akkermansia sp.
TTCATGATCAGTCCTTGGCGAGGGTGATGAACAACTCCTCCAGCGTGACCGGAGCCGAGAACAAGGCTTGCGCCCCGCACTGCTGGAGCCAGTCCCCGGACTGCTCCCCGCGGTCCACGAGCACCCGAAGTCGATTCCCGTCATTCCGGGCGATCACCACTCCAGGCTGGTTCCGCAGGCGGCCCGGATCGTTCGTCTGGCAATCGACCATCCGGTACCGCTGCAGGAGTTCGGCGGTCCCGCCCTCCAGGAGCATGCGCCCGTCCTTGATGAATCCCAGGTGATCGGCGAACCGCTCGACGTCGCCCAGGGCGTGGGTCGAGATCAGCACCGTGCGATCCTCATCCCGAACGGTTTCCAGCAACTCGGAATACAGGTCGTGCCGGGCCACCGCGTCGAGTCCGACGGTCGGCTCGTCGAGGATCAGGATGGACGGCCGCCAGGCCAGTGCCAGCACGAGGGCCAGCTTGATCTTGCTGCCGTAGGACAGCGTGGCGATCGAGTCGTCGAGCCCGAGCCGGAAGGTCTCCAGCAGATGGCCGCAATGACGGTCATCCCAACCTGGGTGGAACCCCCGCACGAAGCGGATGGCTTTTCCGATCTTGCCCCACATCCGGAAATCCAAGTCGGGGCTCACGTAGCCGATGCGCTGCTTCACCGCGACCTCGTCCCGGGCGTGGTCGAGGCCGTCGACGACGATGCGCCCGCCATCCGGCGAGCCCATTCCCAGGAGCAGGTCGAGCGTGGTGGTCTTCCCGGCTCCGTTGGGGCCGACGAACCCGTAGATGGAGCCACGCGGCACCGTGAGGTCGAGGGGACCCAGGCGGAATTTGCGGAACGACTTGGTCAGGCCGCGGATCTCGATGGCGTTCGGATTCATGGGTTCGATTCTTTCGAGGGGCTCTGGAGGGATTCACGGACGAGGGACACGATCTCGCGATCGGACAGGCCGGCTTGCCGGGCGGAGGCGATCGCGGCCTGGAAGAGCTGCGCGGCTTCCGCCTGGCGGGCCTCCCGGTTGCGATCCCGCCCGGTCTCCGCCACGAAGGTCCCGAGCCCCTGCCGACGGTAGAGGATCCCTCCGCGCTCCAGCTCCTCGTAGGCCCGCTTCACGGTGATGACACTGACCATCAGGTCGGTCGCGAGTTGGCGGAAGGACGGGAGGGCATCGCCCGGGCGCAGACGGCCCGCGCTGATCTCGCGCTGGATGCCCTCGATGATCTGCTCATACAGCGCCCCCGGCGCCGCTGGCGAGATGAGCGGCAGCGTCCAAGAGGGGGCCCGGTCAGACATCGTGATTACTGTGTATACTGTGCATACACAGTTGTCAAGCCGCTGACCCCGCTAACCCCGATGGATCGGGCGGATTCGCTCAGGCCTGCGCGCCGAGGCCCGAGACGGTGTGGATCTCGAGGAGACCGAAGTCGGTCCAGCGGCCGTTCTTGAGTTCCTGCTGGCGGGCCTTGGCGAGGAAAAGTCGCTGGCCATCGGCGCTGAAGCGGGCGTCGGTGATGCGGTGCTTGGCGTCGATGCTGAAGCGGTTGCGACCGGTGGTAGCGTCGAAGAGGGCGAGGTTCCAGGTGCCTTGGAACAGCCGGCCGGCCATGACGAAGTGCTTCCCGTCCGGGTGGAAGGCCAAGGCCTCCATCAACCCCTGCCCGCTCTCGCC
>CAYLTF010000270.1:0-1666 GCA_964386625.1 uncultured Akkermansia sp.
GAGGCGGGGGGCGTGTACTACGGCGCGACTGCCAACGGCACTCGGACTGTCACCGCTTCAACCGGAGGTCTTTCCACCCCGACGGTGTCCTACGAACCCGGAGTGATTTTCTCGGTCTCGATGGAACCGGGATCCTATCGGGAGTTGCGTCGATTGACCACCGCCGACGGTCTGCGGCCCATGGGCGGTCTTCTGGTTTTGCCCCTGACCTCGGGGAATCTCTCCGATGGTTCGCTCCTCGTCGGAGTGGCCACGGGAGGCGGTGCCAATGGGGCGGGAACGATCTTCCGCATCCGGTCTGACGGGACTCAATTCGCGGTGATCCACAGTTTCCCTGCCGGATCCGTGCCGTCGGGCGGATTGACGCTCTCGAGCGGATACATTTACGGCACGCTCCGTTCCGGAGGATCCGCCGGTGTGGGTTCCGTGTTTCGCTTGGCCTATGCCAACGGAACGGTCGGCACCATCGAAACCATCCACTCCTTCACCACTGCGGCATCGGGGTTGTATTCTCCGATCGGTTCTCCGGTGGCCGATGGATCAGGCAATCTGTGGATCAGTCTCGAGTCCGGTGGCAATAGTGGGTATGGTGGATTGGTCAAACTGGTTCCCCCGGCTCAATCCGGCGGGGTGGCCTCGGTTGCTCCGATCTTGAGCACGACCGCGGTCCAGGGCAAACCCGCGGGCGCGCCCAGCCCGGTCCGGTCGGGAAGCGCGTTGTTGTTCACGACGGGTTCGGGGTCCAGTCGTGGTTCGCTCCTCCGGGTTCAAGACAGCGGTGCCGTACAGGAGTTGTGGCGGTTCAGCTCTGCGGTGGCCACCTCTCTCTATGACCCTGTCGGGACCCCGGTCGAGATGCCCGATGGATCCTGGGTGGGATCGGCCAAGTCGGGCGGCACGGCTGGTCGCGGTGGCCTTTTCCGCATCGAGTCCATGTCGCCGGGCGCTCCGAATGCCACCAAGGTGTCCGGATCCTACGCGTTGATCCCGGGAACCTTCACCCTGGCCCAGGCGGCAGCCGATGCCGTCGCGAAAGCGGGTCGTCTGGCTGTGCTGTCGACCACCACGGAATTGACGGCGGCCCAGACCGCCATTGGTGGCACCATCCCGAGCAGTGTGTGGCTCGGAGCCTCGGATCGGGGTGTGGAAGGCCAGTGGCGGTGGATCACGGGAGAGAGTTTCACCTACGCCAACGCCACGTTTCCTTGGAGTGGCACCGAACCGAACGATTCAGGCAACGAAGACGGCTTGGAATGGCTCACCACGGGGCGGTTGAACGATTTGGCCGAGACCCAGACCAAGGGTTACCTCTTGGAGACCGAAGTGTGGGGGCGCATCACCAGTTACTTTGACGAGACCGCCTCCCCGTCCACCGTGGACGGGTACACGTTCAGCACGGCGTTCACCCGCCCCGACGAGTCTGCATCGACACCGGTCCTGCTGCCGGGCAACCCCGTCCGCGTGACCTCCGGGTCCTCTTTGCCGTCTGGACTGCTCGGTTTCGACACCGTCGGGTCGTGGTTTGTGGAATGGACCTTGTCCGGTCCCAACAATGCGGCCGCACCCTCAGGGCACTCCTTGAAGTTCGAGCCCCAGGGCGGCCTAAACCTAGAAGGCACCTCCCTGAAGATGGGCTCCCGCACCGTGGGAACCCTTTCCAGCGCGG
>CAYLTF010000271.1:0-1664 GCA_964386625.1 uncultured Akkermansia sp.
AGCCCGCTCTGGAAGCGAACATCCAGATCTTCGGCGCGGAGCGCCATGGCTGAAGTCTCCCCAGAGCTTCCCTGCGGGCGCAGGACCCATTCCGCGGAGCCCCTCGGACTACTGCCTTGTCGCGCCGGCCAGCACTGACCTAGGGTCCCCGAAACAATCCTGCAAACTCAGCCGACCATTCACTCCCAATCCATGAACTCCGGAGTCCGTTTCAAATTGTTCCTCATGATGGTGCTCGAATTCTTCATCTGGGGAGCGTGGCTGCCCCTGATCTTCGGGTATCTCCCCAGCCTGGGATTCACCCCCAGCCAGCAATCATGGATCCTCAACGCCTTCCCGATCGCCTCCATCGTCGGCATGTTCTTCAGCAACGAATGGGCTGACCGCAAGTTCGCGGCCGAGAAGTTCCTCGCGTTCTCCCACCTCGTCGGTGGCCTCGCCATCCTGGGTTGCGGATTCACCAAGGAATTCACCCCGTTCTTCGTCCTGATGCTGGTGCACTGCCTCCTGTACGTGCCCACCATCTCCATCACCAACTCCATCGCCTTCGCCAACATGAAGGACGCCTCCAAGGAGTTCGGCATCGTCCGCATGGGCGGCACCATCGGATGGATCCTCGCCGCCTGGCCCTTCACCTTCATCTTCGTCAACTGGGATGCCGTCAACGCCGCCAACCCGGTCGGTGCCGTGAAATGGCTCGAGACCGTCTTCAGCAACCCTCTCACCGGTGACGCCGCCAAGGCCGCCACCAAGTGGACCTACATCGTCGCCGGACTCGCCTCCCTCGCCCTCGCCGGGTTCAGCTTCCTGCTCCCCCACACCCCGCCCAAGAAGGTCGCCGCCGGCTCCGCGGGCGGTCAGTCCGCGGCCTGGGTCCAGGCCGTCCAACTGCTCAAGCACCCCTTCGTGCTCGTGCTGTGGCTCGTGACCCTCGTCGATTCCTTCGTCCACAACTGCTACTTCAACTGGACCGGCACCTTCCTCGGCACGCCCAAGGCCGACGGTGGCGTCGGCATCGCCGCCCCGTGGATCACGCCGATCATGAGCATCGGCCAGATCGCCGAGATCCTCACCATGTTCATCCTGGGTTCCACGCTCAAGAAGCTCGGTTGGCGCACGACCATGATCGTCGGCATCCTGGGTCATGCCGCCCGTTTCGCGGTGTACTCCTTCGTGCCCGACAGCGCCGGTGCCATCATCCTCATCCAGGTGCTCCACGGCATCTGCTACGCCTTCTTCTTCGCCACGGTGTACATCTTCGTGGACGCCTACTTCCCGAAGGACATCCGCTCCAGCGCCCAGGGCCTCTTCAACCTGCAGATCCTCGGCATCGGCGCCCTCATCGCCAATTCCATCTGCCCCTGGCTGATGCAGTCGGTCTACACCACCAACAAGCTGGTCAATTTCAAGGGACTCTTCCAAGTGCCTCTCTTCGCCGCCTCGGCCGCCGCCGTGGCTCTGGCCCTGTTCTTCCATCCCCCGAAGAACGTGGCCGCCTCGGCCTCGGGTGGATCCGCCCCGGCACACTGAGCGTTCGGTCCCGGTCCCCCGCCCTGCCATGAACCGCCGTCAATTCCTCAGCCAAGCCTCGGTCGCCGCCGCCTGGGCGGCGACCGGGTGCTCGATCTGGCCCACGAAGAACCAGGACCGGTCCTTCCAGATCA
>CAYLTF010000272.1:0-1643 GCA_964386625.1 uncultured Akkermansia sp.
TCTCGTCGCTCATGGACTCGTGATTCGCCCAGGGCTCCGGGATCATCATCATCATGGCGTGCGGCAGGGAACGGCCGGCGAGCACGAGCAGTTCGAGGACGTTGTCGAACATGGCCGAATCGCTGCCGTCGGGATCGACGATGGGCAGGATCTTCTGGATGTCGTCCCCGAAGGCGTCGGATTGGAACAGCGCCTCGCGGGCGCGCATCCAGTTGATGTTGCCGCGCAGGGTGTTGATCTCACCGTTGTGCGCGATGTAGCGGTACGGATGGGATCGGGCCCAGCTTGGGAACGTGTTGGTGCTGAAGCGCGAGTGGACCAGCGCCAGACCGGACTTCATGCCCGGGTCCTTGAGGTCCAGGAAGTACTTGTCGACCTGCTCGGTCAGCAGCATTCCCTTGTAGACGAGCGTGCGGCAGGAAAGGCTGCAGACGTACCAGTAGCCCGCTCCGTCTTTGGTCGAGCACCGGATCTCGGTGTAGGAGCGCTTCCGGATCACGTAGAGCTTCCGCTCGAAGGCCAGGTCATCCTTCAACTCCGGGTTCTTCCCGATGAACACCTGGCGGACGTGAGGCTCCGAAGACTTGGCCGTCTCGCCGAGAGAACTGTTGTCGGTCGGAACCGTGCGCCAGCCGAGCAGATCCTGTCCCTCGGACTGGATGATCTTCTCGAACGCCATCTCGAGCTTGCGGCGTTGGCGGGGATCGCGCGGCAGATACACCATGCCGACACCGTATTGACCCGGCGGCGGGAGGGTGATGCCCGCGCGCTGGGCTTCGCGCGCCAGGAACTCGTGAGGCATCTGGATGAGGATGCCTGCACCATCGCCCGTGTTGGCCTCGCAACCGCAGGCGCCCCGGTGGTCCAGGTTGCGCAGGATCTGGAGCCCTTGCTGGACCACGGAATGGGTCTGGGTTCCCTTGATGTTGGCGACAAAGCCGACGCCACAGGCGTCGTGTTCGAAGTCAGGCCGATAGAGTGAGTTCGGTACGGACGGGTACGAGTTCATTCAACGGGAATAGTGAGACCTTGTTTGGGACCAGGTGCGGGAAGTGAACCAATCGGGACGGTGAGGGGCAAAATATTTTTTGAAACGGCTCAAGCTGGACTCCGGAAAGCGAAGAATCGCCGCGGTGGACCCGCTGATTCTTCCCTGAGTTGCTCGGCGCCTGCAGGTGGAACGGCCGTTCAACTCTTCCAGTCGAACGCGCGTTTTTTGACCGCGTAGAGGTAACCGACGAAGACGATGCCCAGGAAGGACATCATGCCGCCCAACCCGAGGGCCAAGTCGGTGCGGGCGAGTTCCTTGAAAGTCACGGCCCATGGGTACATGAAGACCACTTCGATATCGAACAAGACGAACAAGAGGGCCACCAGGTAGAATTTGACGCTGAGTCGGGCATTGCCCTCGCCCTGAGGCAGCATGCCGCACTCGTAGGGGATGTCTTTGGCCCGGGTCCGCCGACCGGTTTTCCCGAGCAACACCGAAACCACCAAAGTCCCCACGGCGAAGTTCGCAGCCACGAACAGCAGCATCAGGACCGGCAGGTACTGGTACAGTTGTGTATCCATCAATGGGCGGGATGTTGGGATCGAAGCCGCTTCCCGGCAAGCGGACTTTGTGATCAACCAAAAATCGCAGC
>CAYLTF010000273.1:0-1641 GCA_964386625.1 uncultured Akkermansia sp.
CTCCAGCCCCGCCGCCTTGGACCCGGTCCTACCTGATCCGCAACCCGTGACCTTTCGGCGGCGGTGTTTTTCGGGGATCGCCACCGACCGTGCCTTCGTCTTCTGGATCCGGGTCAAGCCGGCTTGTGAGAGGACCGCTCCGCATCACCGGGCCTCTTGGTGGCAGTGGATCCAAGATTTTTTGAGAAAAGTGATGCGTTGGACTTGCATGCATTGAACTGCAATGCATAGTGGTCCCATGAAGATCAACAAGGACCTCAATGCCGCCTCCGCCAGTGCCATTGTCTTGGGAATCCTCCGGTCGGGTGAAAGTTATGGGTATGCGATTGTCCAGAAAGTCCGAGAACTCTCCGGTGGGGAGGTCGAGTGGACAGATGGCATGTTGTACCCAATTCTCCACCGGCTGGAGGCCGATGGACTCATCACCGCCCGATGGGGCGAGTCTGAAACCGGTCGCAAGCGCAAGTACTACCAACTCACCGCCCAGGCTCACCCCGTGATGGAAGACGACCGCAGGCAATGGCAGACCGTCCACGCGATCCTCCACCGCCTGTGGGCCACCGGAGATGCCCCGCACACCACCCACCCCCACGATCCGGCCACCGCCCCGGCTCCGGCCCGCTGACGCATCTCCCGCCACGGAACCCCAAACCCGCACCACCGATGAACTCCAACCCCTTCGCCTCCGATCTCACCGGGTTGCCCGCCCACCTCGCCGCCGAGCTCGAGGACCACTTGATGGAATCCCTCGAGGCAGGCCTCCGCTCCGGCATGTCCGCCGAGGAGGCTCGCCGGTCGGCCCTTCGATCGCTGGGTTCGCCCCTCGAGGTCGCCCGGCGTTGCCTGCGCGAGTCCGATCCCCGAGAACCGCACCGCGTGCCGATGACCCCGCAGCAGCGGGTGGCTGTGGCCGGGTGGCTCTTGCTGGCCACGGGCTTCGCTTCCCGCGTCTGTGCCGCGGCCGATCCCAGTCACGGTTCGATCGCCGCCTGCGTGGGGCTTTCGGCCGGTTCGCTGGCCATGGCCTTCCTCATCCGGCGGGCCCGGATCCCTCGGAACCTTGCGATCGGTCTCTCCCTCGGACTGACCGGGGCGGCGTTGCTCGGGTTGCTGCAAGCCGGCTGGCATCCGTGGATCCAGGATAGTCTGGCCCTGACTCCGGCTGCCTTGACGGTGTTGGCCCTCTTCGGGGCCCTGTCCGGAGGGGCCTTGACCGCCACGCCCCGGCGGACCGCCTGAACGGCCTTCCGTTTCCCCGACCCGAACCCCCTTTTCGACAGATTGAGCCCTCGGGGCCCTTCTGGCGCTCTACGATAAGAAAAATTGTTACACACCATCAGAAAAAGTTGAAACCTGCCCACGCCAAACCTCAACCCCTCCCCGCATGAACCCTCTAAAACCTCGAAAATCCCCGTTCCTTGAACGGTGGAGCTCCCTCCCCTCGTTTCGGATGCTCGCCGTCGTCACCGCCGTCCTCGGAATGGTCTCCCCGATGCGGGCGCAGGTCATCCTGCTGCCCGACCCGGTGATCGAAACTCCCAGGGAGACCCCCAAGGAGGCCCCGACCACGCCGACCGTCCCGGAGCGCCCGGTGCCGCCCCCGGCGCCCGCGGACCCTGTCCAGCCGCCCACCCAGACTCC
>CAYLTF010000274.1:0-1602 GCA_964386625.1 uncultured Akkermansia sp.
TGCAGCACCTCCAACCGCTCGGCCAGCACCGGAAGCAGCGCCTCCGCGGGCACGGAGTCGTCTTTCCAACCGATCTCCGCCAACAAGGCGGTGGTGATCTGTTGACGCTCGCGTTCCAGGGCCTCCGGTGCCAGATAGCCCGGGTCCGACGGGCGGAGCGCCTTGCGGGCGTCGAAGCTGGCGTGGATGTCGGCCAGGAGGATGTTCCGAAGCGTCCGGGGCGGGCATCCGACCTCGCGGAGGTTCCGGAGATAGGTCGGGTAGTTCGTGGAGTGGATGCGGCTCCAGTCCAAGGCGGCAGGCACCGATCCCTGCGGTGACACGGCCAGCTCACGGGGAGAGGAGAGCCGGGTCGCCACCAGTTGGTCGACCGCGGTCAGCGGGCGGGACTTGCCGAGCGCCTCGCGGGTCGGCGGACCGAGGCGGAAGCCGATCAGCGCGAAGGCCAGGATCCACACGACCCAGCCGGCCGAGACGGGGATGGAGGAAGTGCTCACGGGTTCAGGGGGGAAGACTTGCGGGAATCTTGGGCGGGCTTGGGGGGCTGGAGGGTGGTTCGTCTCAGTGTCTGCCGAACATCCCGGGAGGCATCAGCCAGCCGTACCGCTGGACATAGGTCGGATAGCCCGGACCGAGGATCTGCTGCAATCGGGCCTGGATGTCGGCGATGAACCGGGTGTCATAGCCTCCCGACGAAGAGTGGATGCGCCCGGGGTTGGCATTCACCTCGCGTTGCAGTTTGAAATAGGCGGCGATGGATTCCGAGGGCAGCGAGAACTCGTCGACCAACGAAACGATGCCCGAGTAGCCGGGTTCCCGGGTCATGCGGTATTCCTCGTATCGCACTGGGCCCAGGGCCTCGGCCAGCGGGATCGGGCGGGAGTCGGGCCCGGGCACGAGCGGATCCTTGCCCGCGGACTTCGGTTGATCCACCGAGGCGAAGATGGCCCGGAATTCGGCATCGGTCGGGCTGAAGCGACGCAACTGCTCACGGAGTTGTCGGGCGGCGATGGAATGCTTCAGGCGGTAGTCCTGGATTCCCTCGGCGTCGAGGTGTCGCGAGAGGGCCTCCAGGGTTTCCTTTTCCAGGTCCTCGGTCAGATCCCGGGCCTGGGCCCCATCGCGGCAATCGCGCACGAGGTGCCGGGCGAGGATGGCGTGGGTCTCCAGGATGCCCTCGACACTGTCTGTCGGTTGGAATCGCGCAAGATCCCGGCCCTCGACATGGGCGAAAAGAAACGCGATCAGCTCGGCCTTCTTGAGCACCACATCCCGCCGGGCCCGCACCGAGTGGGACCAATAGGGCCCGCTGGCCGCAGCGAGTTGGGGGCGGTAGAGGTCTTCGACGTCGCCCTCGATGATGTCCTTGAGGGTCCGCACCGGGCAGCCGATGCGCTTCAGTTCGGTGAGGTACTTGAGGTAGCCGTCATCGTCGAGCGAGGCCCAGGGGATGGACGTGGGGGCGCTGGCCCTCGCCGAGGCTCCCGGCCGCGACCGGAATGCATCGATCCGACCATCCAGTTGCCGAAGCCCCGCCGCCGGCGATCCCGCCCCGCCCTCCCGCGACACCGGCCGGTTCAGCCAAACCCCCAAGACAGCCCC
>CAYLTF010000275.1:0-1600 GCA_964386625.1 uncultured Akkermansia sp.
CCCACCACCTGGTTCGTCGCCACGGGGATGTCGTTCACCGGAGTGATGGAGATCGTCACCGTCGCCGGGGCCGAGTCCACCGTGCCGTCGTTCACCTTGAAGGTGAAGCTGTCGGCACCGTTCACATTCGCGTTCGGCGTGTAGGTCAGCGCCGGAGCCGTGCCGCTCAGCACACCCTTCGTCGGCTGCGTCACCACCGTGTAGGTCAGCGCAGAGCCTTCCACATCCGTGCCGGCCAGCGTGACCGCCTTGGCCGTGTCTTCCAGCGTCGTCACCGACTGCGCCGTCGCCACAGGAACGTCATTCACGTTCGTGATCACGATCGACACCGTCGCCACCGACGAGGTCAACCCACCAGCCACCACCCGGAAGGTGAAGCTGTCGGTTCCCGTCAGGTTCAACGTCGGCGTGTAGGTCAGCGCCGGGGCCGTGCCACCCAAGGTGCCCTTGGTCGGCTGCGTCACCAACTCGAAGCTCAGCGCCTGGTTCTCGACGTCGCTGCCGGCCAGCGTGATCGCGTTGTTCGTGGTGTCTTCCACCACGCCCACAGCCTGCGCCGTCGCCGTCGGGGCGTCATCCACGGGGCTCACCACCACCGAGAAGCTGCCCACCACCGTCGTGTCCACTCCGGTCACCGTGTTCAGCACGTTGGTCGTGCCGCCATTGTCCTTCACGGACACCGTCAGCGTCGCGCTGCCGGTCGCGTTCGGCGCAGGCACGAAGCTCAGCGCACCGTTGCCGTCCACCGTCGGCGTGCCCACGAACAGGTTCGTGCCGCCCGTGTAGCTCAGGTTGCTCACGGCCACCGTGTAGCTGATCACCTGCGAAGACTCGTTCGACGGACCGGCCGAAGCCCCCGTCGCGAAACCAGCCTGCGTGTACACGCCGCTGTCCTCGTCCACCGTGATCGTCAGCGGGATCGTGTAGTCCACGGTCTTGTAGACCGAGCCACCGTCCACCGCAGCCACGACCGCCTTGAGGTCCAGCGACCCGGCCACCGAGCTCCAGTTCTGGGCGGTGCCCACTTCCTTCCACGTCGCGCCGCCATCGAGCGAGCGCACCAGCTTGCCACCGGTCACTCCGGCAATGAGCCGGCTGCCGTCAGCCGAGATCGCCACAGACGACCAGTTGCGGCTGCCGGCGGCCGTGTTGGCCGTCCAGGTCGCACCGCCATCGGCGGACTGCCAGATCGATCCCTGCACCTCCGTCGCCACCAGCTTCAGGCCATCCGGGCTTGCAGCCACGGAGTTCCACAGCCGCGGGCTCGCCACGGACGTCCAGTTCGTTCCCTTGTCGGCCGACGTGTACAGCGTGCCGCCGTACACCGAGGCCACCATCCGGCTGCCATCGGCAGACACGGCGATCGAGTTCCACAGCTGCGAGGTCGCACGCGCCGTCCAGTTCGTGCCGGCATCCACCGAGACGTATACCTGACCGCCGTTGGCCACCGCCGCCATCACCGCGCCGTTGGTCGAGATCGACACCGAGCGCCAGGTACGGTCGCTCTCGCGGGCGTCCCAGGTCGTTCCCGCGTTGGTCGACACATAGATCTTGCCGCGGAACACCGAGGCCGCGATCACCTGACCGTTGGTCGAGATCG
>CAYLTF010000276.1:0-1417 GCA_964386625.1 uncultured Akkermansia sp.
CGGGGGTCGTCAACCTCATCAACTCCCAAGTTATGAACAACAAACCCAACAATGCCTCGTTCCGGCTCCTCGCCGGCCTGGCGGCCCTCACCCTGGGCTCGGTTGCGGCGCAAGCCCAATCCACTCCCCCGGTCCTCGCGTACTGGGACTTCGAACGCGTCGAAGCCGACGGCGTCTCCATCAAGTCCACCAACGGCAAGTATGTTGGCGCCATCAACGATGCCGCCAAGATCACCGAGGCCGGCGGCGGTCGCCCCGGCGGTGGCCGTGGTTTCGATGTGTCCCGTGACAGCTCCCGGGGTTACCTGCTGCTGGAGGCGACGGGTGCTGACAACCCGATGAATGAGGCGGCTGCCGACGATGCCGTCACCATCATGTTCTGGCAGAAGAACATCTCGAACGTGGACAGTTCCTCCTTCTGGTTCGTGGCCGACAGCCAGGGCCGCGGCATCCAGGCCCACGTGCCGTGGTCCAACGGCCGCATCTATCTCGACAGCAACGGCTGCTGCTCCGCTCCGTCCCAGCGCCTCGATCAGGCCGCCCCGGAGGGTTTCGACTGGACCACCTGGCACCACTACGCGTTCGTCAAGAACAAGGAGGCCAAGCAGATCTACATCGACGGTGAACTGCTCGCCGAGCAGACCGAAGGTGTCAGCCCGCTGCCCACCGACTTCAATGCCCTGTACATCGGCTCGGCCAGCGACAAGAACTCGCCGAACGCCGTGCTGGACGACTTCGCCATCTTCAAGGGAGCGATGACCCAGAAGGACATCCAGGCCATCGTCAAGGGCGCCCCCATCGGCACCCCGCCGGTCGACACCGACAAGGACGGCATGCCCGACACCTGGGAACAGGATTACGGCTTCAATCCCAATGACGCCTCCGACGCCGCCAAGGACTTCGACAAGGACGGTGCGACCAACCTCCAGGAGTTCCAGGCTGGCACCAACCCGATCGACGTCACCAAGCCGGTCCTCGTTTCGGCGTCCACGGCTGGCGACTTCAAGACGGTCACCCTGACCTTCTCCGAGGCCGTCGACGCCGCTTCGGCGACCACGCTGGCCAACTACTCCTTCAGCCCGAACCTCGCGGTCACCGCGGCGGCCGTGAAGAAGAACGTGGTGACCCTGACCACCGCCGCCCAGACCCCGGGCGCCGTGGCCTACACCGTCACTGTCAACAACGTGGTCGACACCTCGAAGAACGCGGTCGAAGCCAACAGCAAGGCCAGCTTCTACTCCTTCCTGAACGTCAAGGACGGCGTGCTGAAGTTCTCCTTCTGGGGCGGCATCAACGGCACCCCGGTGGACAACCTCTACCAGGATCCCCGCTGGCCCGCGTCCCCTGACATGACGGCTGCGGTCTTCGCGTTCAACAGCCGCGATGCCCTGCCCAATGACTCCAAGGACAACTACGG
>CAYLTF010000277.1:0-1372 GCA_964386625.1 uncultured Akkermansia sp.
TCTTGAAAAGCAAGTTTTGGATTTACAAAGGAAGCACGATTCACTTTTTGAAGAATGGCTTGTTCTTCAGGAAGGATAATTGGCTTGTTTTTTGAATGTTCCATGCGTAAGTTTGAGATATGAGGTCGCTATATTCTGTTTTTTTCGCTTTTATGGCGGGTATTTTAATATCATTACCCCTAAAATCGGCAGTAGATAGCACGCTGAGATTTGATAATGCGGTATACGAAGAGCAAGTAAAAACGGTACGATTTGTTCAATCGGAGAGTGGGTTTAATTTTCCAATTTATAATTTAGAAGCCAAACGGCCATTATTACTTGAATTTGATCAACTTAAAACGGAGCGGGATTTTTATCAATATACATTAATTCATTGCGACGCGAATTGGCAGCCGACATCGGGAATGGTTAAAACACAAATTCTTGAAGGACAAGGGTTTGACAACATTGATGACGTAGGATTTTCCAGTGGAACTTTAATGAACTATTCTCACTATCGTGTTCAACTACCCAGTGAAAATACGATGCCTAAAATCAGTGGTAACTTTTTATTGGTGGTTTACAGGAATTTCGATGAGCGGGATATTGTGTTATCACGTAGAATGATGGTTTTAAATGTGGCTGGAGGTGTTAACATGGAGTTGTTGCAGTCTAGGCAGGTTGATCTTCGTGCTACCCATCAACAAGTAAATTTCACTTTCAATGTGAAAGCGGATTTTTTCATGCCCAATCCCATGCAAGATATTAAAACTGTTGTGTTGAGAAATGGGGAGTGGATGAGCGCAAATTATGGGATGAAACCCACAGTTGTGTTGGGCGGCACGTTTCAATTTAATCAACAATTGGGTAATCAGTTTGAAGGTACCAATCAATTTAGATATTTTGATTTACGAAGTTTACGAATGTCTCAAGCGGGGATTAAACAGCGATTAAATATTTCAAATCAGAAGCATGTATGGCTTGTTCCGGATCAATCACGCAAGTATGAAAAGTATTTTAACTGGGCCGATATCAATGGTAGGGTTTTATATGATAGCAAAGATGTTCCTATGCCTGCCGGTGTTCCCTTGGAAAGCGATTATTGTTTTGTGCATTTCAGTGTCCGATGCGAAAAAGAATTAGACAAGCCGGTTTATATTTATGGCGAAATAAGTGATTGGAGAGTTCAGGAGAACTATCGAATGTATTATAGTCCCGATGCTGGTGTTTATGAGGCGGTTGTGCCATTAAAGCAGGGGTATTATAACTATATGTATGGGGTTTTAGATTCGGAAACAGGGAAATTAAACTTCTCAGAATTTGAAGGCAATCACGCAGCCACTGAGAATAATTATATGGTTTTGGTTTACTATAGAAATCAGACGTTTGGGTA
>CAYLTF010000278.1:0-1361 GCA_964386625.1 uncultured Akkermansia sp.
CTGCCGCGATTTCACCAGCGAAGCCGGCCGAGGTCGCAGCCAAGTCGGTCCCCAAGCCTGCCTCGATGCCGGCGAAGAAACCTACGCCGCTGTCGCCGCCCGCCTCCGGTGTACCGGCAACGGCACCCGCGACGAGCGCCACAACGACTCCCCCGCGACCGGCACCCCGTGCCGAGATCGCCTCGCCCCGGCGCCCCGCCCCGCCCCGCTACGTCCGGCGCGCGGTCGGGCTGCTCCCGGCCGGCAACCGGAGCGCGGCCGAATCGGTCTTCCAGCAGGCCACCGCCGCTCATCAACGGCGCGACCTCGCCACGGCGTCGGCCCAATACCGTCGGGCTACCGAGGTCGACCCGTCCTTCCATGAGGCCTACCACAATCTCGCCCTGGTCGCGATGGACCAGGGCGACCTGAGCCTCGCCCTGTTGGCCTGCGAACAAGCCCTGCTCATCCGCCCCTCGGATGCCGAGACGCGCCGCAACTTCGCCGTGGCGCTGAAGCAGGCCGGGCATCCCCAGGATGCCGCCGAGCAACTCGAACTCTTCCTCGCCTCGAAGCCCGCCGACGCGGCTTCCCACCTGGCCGCGGCCGGGCTCTACGCCGGGGAACTCGACGAACCTTCCAAGGCGCGCCCCCACTACGAGGCGGTGCTGGCCCTCGAGCCCAGCCATCCCCAGGCGGCGGCCATCCGGGGTTGGTTGGCCTCGCATCCTCGATAACCGATCGATCCAGGGCTCCGAACGACGACGACGCCGTGACCCCCGACTCCGTTCCTCCCCGGATCCAGGCACCGCCGCCACTGGCCGGAGAGGAACGCCAGGCCCGGGGCAAGTTCCATTGCCCGGCCTGCGGTGGCGAGACCACCTGGGATCCCGCCGCCAAGACCCTCGTGTGCGCCTACTGCGCCACGCCGGCCCCGTCGACGCCGGAATCGCTCGTCCAAGGCACCACGATCCACGAGCACGACCTGGCCAGGGCTCTGGATCGACTGCCCGACTCGGCTCGGGGCTGGAATGCCAAGGCCGGCTCGGTCCGCTGCCAGAGTTGCAACGCCATCTCGGTCTTCGAGGCCGAGCACGCCGCCAAGCGCTGCGACTTCTGCGGATCCGCGGCGCTGGTGCCCTATCAGGAACTCCGGCAATCGATCCGGCCCGAAAGCCTCCTGCCCCTGCGCATCAGCGAGGCGCAGGTCCGCGACAGCATCCGCACCTGGTACTCCCAGCGCTGGTTCGCGCCCTCGAACCTGGGAGAGCGGGCCCTCACCGACACGGTCCACGGAGTGTACCTGCCCTACTGGACCTTCGACGCGCAGGCCGACGCGCAATGGACGGCCCTCAGCGGCTACCACTACTACACCACCGAGA
>CAYLTF010000279.1:0-1332 GCA_964386625.1 uncultured Akkermansia sp.
CGTCGCAGTTCCCGAGGCCACCGGCGCATCGTTCACCGCCGTGACGCTGGTACCCAACGCGACCGTCGCCGCGCTGTAGGCGGTCGAACCGCCGTAGCTCGAAGCCTGCGAAAGATCCATCGTCGCCCCGTGGGTGACGCTTGTGGGGCTTTCGACCAACCGCACCGTCAACCCACCCGGTGTGCCGTTGAAATTGGCGGCCGGCACGAATCGCAACTCCCCTGTGGCAGCCACCAGGCGCGCACCGCCAGGGCTCACCGGAGGCAACGCATCCCAGGACGCCATGCTCGAGGCGCGGTACTGCCACGCTCCCTGGCCGATGGTGGCGGCATTGTCGACGATCGCCACGCCCGCCAGCGTGTTGGCCGACGATCCACCGGTCACCAAGTCCATTGAATCGCTGAAATTGCCCGCGAAGAGTGTGCTCACCGGCGACCCGGCCGCCGAGTTTCCGATGTCCTCGTTGACCGCCGCAAGCGTGGCACTCCCGCTGGCCACCGGCGCGTCGTTCACCGCGTTCACGGTCAGGCTCACGGTATCGGTCGCCGTCGAGAACGAGGTCGTTCCACCCGTGCTCGAGATGTTGGCGGTCCCCCCGTTGCTTCCGCCGTTGATCGAATCCCAGGCTCGCACCGTCAGGGCGGTGGCGAGGGTGCCGTTGAGGTTGGAGGCCGGCTGCAGGTACAGGCGGGTGTCGGAGTCGGCCGCCAACAATCGGGCGGTGGTCGCGCTGGCCGTGAACGAGGTCCATGTCACGCCGTTGTCGGTCGAATAATGCCAGGTGCCATGGGCGGCGGTCGTGGCCACGATCGCCAATCCGCGGACCGCGTTGGTGTCGGCATCGCTGATGTTGCCAGAGGTCGCCAGCGACGAGACCAGGAACCCGACGGCCCCAGAGGGCGCCCCCAGGTCTTCATCAATCGCCGGCGCAACCAACGCCGTGTCCGCCAGCACAGGCGCATCGTTGACGCCGTTCAGGTTCACCGTCTGCGCCACGGTCACTGAACCCTCGCCACCCGAACCCTGGCTGCCGGTGTTCTTGTCGTTGAGCACCCAGTTCAGCGTGACGCTCGCTGTGGCCCCCTGGCCCATGATGTCGCTATTGAACTTGTAGGTGATGCCGCGCATCACGGTCTGGACCAGAGCCGTGGTGGCCGAGGCGTTGAAGGTGATGGTCAAGGCACCCCCGGACGAGGTGAACGTTCCGACCGTGGTCGTGTCGACACGGACATCGGATCCCGAGGCGTTGACCCCTGAGTTCCCTGAACCCGTCCAACCGAATTGATCGGAAGCCACCGCGGAAACCGCTCTCGAAACGGTCAACGTCGCTCC
>CAYLTF010000280.1:0-1271 GCA_964386625.1 uncultured Akkermansia sp.
TCGGCGGCGAGGCGGTAGCGCAGCGGTTGGCCATCCATGGGGTCGAGCGGCACGGCGGGCACCCATCGCGGTACGAGCTCGTCGAGGGTCTTGGGATAACCGCCGGTGGCCAGGCGATGGCGCTCCAGCGCGGCGACGGTGATGGCGAGACGGCTGGTGGTCAGGCTCCGGTCGGCCTTGGTGTGGACCCTCGCCAGGGCCGGCAACAGCATGTGGGTGAAGATCCGGTACGGATGGTATCGGCGGCCCGCCGTGTCGAAGACCTTCTGGTCGACGCGCTCGGTCTCCCAGACCGAGCCCTTACCGGCGATGCCGCGCTCCGGATCGCATCGCTGCAGCGCGTCCACGATCTGATCCAGCACCTGCGAGTGGTATGCCTGATTCTGCAGCAGCCAGGCCCTGGGCACGAGAGTGCCAGGGAATCCACCGCCGGAGCCTTCCACGGCTCCGAGAGTCTCCGCATCGAGCCGGCCCTCTCGCATCAACTCGAAGGTGGTCTTGCCGAAAAGTCGCTCGCCCCGGAAGGCCCGCACCAGGCTGTCCCGCTGCTTCAGGCCCGCGAAGCGCTGTTGGAACGCGGCCAGTTGCGCATCGGACCACACATGCTGCGAGGTGCCGTCCCAGAAAGCGCTGTAGGCGATGCTCTGGATGGCCACCTGGACGAGGTAGCCGATCAGCACGGGGTCTTCGCCGGTCAGTTCGGCCAGACGGAAGACGGTCTCGATGTCCTCGGCGGCACCTGCCGTGTCGCCGGCGGCGACCCGCGCGGCCGCACGAGTTCGCAACCTTGCGGCCATGGACTTGTGGATCGCCAGGTGGGGCAGCAGGGCGTTGGGCCCGTCCGAATAGTGGAGGTCGTACTGCGCGCGGGGCCGCCGGGCCGCCTCGGTGACTTGGTCGAGGATCGCCCGACGGCCCTCGAAGGCGACGAGGACCGCCTGCGCGGCGGGCATGCCGGCCGGCGGGATGGGCAGGTGGAACAGGTCGTTGGTCTCGCGCGGTTCGGTGCGGCCCGGGTCGTACACCGTCCGCTTCGCCCGGTTCGTGCCCGACCTCAGCACGCTGGCCAGCGCCTCCAGGTCGGGCCCGGTGCGACGCAACCGCTTGCCGCTCTTCGGTTCATCCGGAAGCACCTCGGGGAATCGGAGGGCATCCTGGAGTTCGGCGATCTTCCGCTGACCGGTCCACCGGTGGGTGGGTCGCCCCTTCGCATCGTTCGTCAGGGTATGGCTCAAGGTGCCGGCCATGAGCGGGTGCTGCGCGAAGTTCTG
>CAYLTF010000281.1:0-1242 GCA_964386625.1 uncultured Akkermansia sp.
GCGGTTCCAGCAGGCGGGTCACGTGCCCATCGCCTGGGCCGGGGGCGCCACCGGCATGATCGGCGACCCGAGCGGCCGCTCCTCGGAGCGCAACCTGCTGACCCCGGATGTGCTGCGGCACAACATCGCGTCGATCAAGGGGCAGTTGGCCCGGTTCCTCGACTTCGACGCCCCGGGCAACGCGGCGCGACTGGTGGACAACTTCGACTGGTTCGGTCCGATCTCCTACCTCGAGTTCCTGCGCGACGTGGGCAAGCACTTCACGGTCAACGCCATGGTGGCCAAGGAGTCGGTCCGCGCCCGCATGGAGGACCGCGACAACGGCATCAGCTACACCGAGTTCAGCTACATGCTGCTGCAGGCGTACGACTTCTACCACCTGCGCAGCCACAGCAATTGCGAGCTCCAGATCGGCGCGACCGACCAGTGGGGCAACATCACCGCGGGCACCGAGCTGTGCCGCAAGAAGCTCGGCGTGCCGGTGTGGGGACTCACGCTGCCGCTGCTCACCAAGGCCGATGGCACCAAGTACGGCAAGAGCGCCTCGGGTGCCGTCTGGCTCGATTCCAAGAGGACCAGCCCGTACCGCTTCTACCAGTTCTTCGTCCAGAGCGACGACCGCGACGTGATCAAACTCTTGAAGGTGCTCACCTTCCTTTCAGCCGAGCAGATCTCGGCCCTGGAGCAGGACCTGGTGGCCAATCCGGGGGCGCGGGCACCGCACAAGGCCCTCGCCCGCGAGGTGACGACGCTGGTCCACGGCGAATCGGCCGCGCAGGAGGCGGTCCGGGCCAGCGAGATCCTGTTCGGAGGCGACCTGGCGGGCGTGGGCGAGAGCACCTTCGATGAACTGCTGGGCGAGGTGCCGACCAAGGCCCTGGAGGCCTCGCGGTTGGCCGGGGCCGGGATTCCGCTGACCGAATTGCTGGTGCACGCCGGCCTCTCGGCCAGCAAGGGGCAGGCCCGCACGGACATCCAGGGCGGCGGGGCTTCGCTCAACAACGTGCGCGTGGCCGAGGTGCAGCGCGCGGTCACGACAGCCGACCTGCTCTTCGGCAAGCACCTGCTGCTGCGCAAGGGTCGGCGCAACTACGCCGTGGTCACGGTCCAGGGGTAGGGCGCGTTCCCCGGGGCGCCCCAGGGGGCCGCATGGATCGGGGTCGCTCTCCGCCCGAGCAGCCCGCCCACACGCGGCCGTGGCATCGGCATGCGGCCGGCTTGGACAGCGGCCGCGGCAGCCCG
>CAYLTF010000282.1:0-1235 GCA_964386625.1 uncultured Akkermansia sp.
AAACCTTGCAACCCACCCAATCAACCGTCAACAACAATGAACCTGTCACCATATTATGGGTTGGCATATGGATGGCGGAGTGCTTTGATGTTCGGGATGAATTTGAGTGTTATGCCGGCGGAGGCGGGGTATCGGATGCCGGCGGAATGGGAGACGCATTCAGGAACTTGGCTGACTTGGCCTCGGCCGGAGGGCATCAGCTTTCCAGACAAGTATGAGACGGTGCCGGACGTGTACGCAGAGTTGATCAAGGCTCTGGTGAAGGTGGAGTCGGTGCACATCAATGTCTGGAACGAGGAGAAGGAGGAGTGGGTGCGTGGACTGCTTTCGGAGAGGGGGACACCCTTGGATCGGGTCTCGTTCCACCACTTTCCCGCATATGAGCCATGGTGCCGGGACCATGGACCGATCTTCTTGGTTCGGGATCGGAACGGTGTCCGTGAACGGGCGGTGGTGGATTGGGATTACAATGCCTGGGGTGGCAAATACCCTCCCTACGATCTGGACGATGCCGTGCCACGCCACGTGGCGGCCTTGAGGGGGCTCCCTCTGTACAGTCCAGGAATGATCCTCGAGGGCGGTTCGATCGAGGTGAACGGCGCGGGCACGTTGCTGACCAGCGAGGCGTGTCTGCTCAATCCAAACCGGAATCCGAAACTGAATCGTCAGCAGATCGAGGAGCAGTTGCGCAATTACCTGGGGGTCCGCCACATCCTCTGGCTGGGTGACGGAATCGTCGGCGACGACACGGATGGACACATCGACGACATCGCCCGGTTCACCGACCCGAATACCGTGGTCACCGTGGTGGAGGAAGATCCAGCCGATGCCAACCATGGCGTTCTCCAAGAGAACTTGCACCGCCTGCGTTCGATGAAGGATCAGGACGGGAATCCCTTTCGGATCGTGACACTGCCCATGCCCGGGGTTGTCGAATACGAGGGGCAGCGCCTTCCCGCCAGTTACGCGAATTTCTACATCGCCAATCGGTGCGTGTTGGTTCCGACCTACCGGCATGACAACGACGCCAAGGCCATTGAAATCCTTCGGCCCTTGTTCCCGGGGCGAGATGTCATCGGGATCGATTCCACCGAATTGATCTGGGGCCTGGGTTCCTTTCATTGCATTTCGCAACAGGAGCCGGCCGGCGGTCGCTTGCCGCTGGCGTGACCCGCATCCGGCTTGATGCAGAAACTCCGTCGGTCTCTGCCTCCAGCCGGAGGCCGACGGTCACA
>CAYLTF010000283.1:0-1226 GCA_964386625.1 uncultured Akkermansia sp.
CACCAATGGTCCGGCTCTGACGGTCGGCCTGGGCGGCTTCGCCTCGGTGAGCGCGGCGTCGGTGTTGGTGCAATACGCCTCGGGCACCGAAGTGACCGCGGGAACGGCGCTGACCGTGGGTGCCACCGGTTACACCTTCGCCGAGTCGATCACGGTGGGCACGGTGGGCTTCGGGCTGAAGGGGATGTCGGCCACGGTCAGTGACTTTGTCAGCCTGAGTGGCGATGTGGGCTTCAAGAAGACGGGTTCCCAGTTGGTGGCGACCGGGTCCAACGTGACGGGCCGCTTGGCGGTCAGCGCCGACGTCTATGTTCAGGTCACCGGCGCCTCGTTCGGGTTGGTGGCCGAGGCAGGCAAGACGGTGTTCGAATTGAAGGCCACGCCGGCCACCAATGGTCCGGCGCTGTCGGTCGGTCTGGGCGGTTTCGCCTCGATGAGCGCGAGCTCGGTGTTGGTGCAGTACGCCTCGGGCACCGGAGTGACCGCGGGAACGGCGCTGACCGTGGCTGGCACGGGCTACACCTTTGCCGAGTCGATCGCGGTCGGGACGGTGGCTTTCGCGCTGAAGGGGATGTCGGCCACGGTCAGTGACTTTGTGAGCCTGAGCGGCGATGTGGGCTTCAAGAAGAGTGGGGCGCAGATCGTGGCGACGGGTTCGAACCTGACGGCCCGGTTGGCGGCCTCGGACTCGGTGTATGCGCAGATCACCGGGGCTTCGTTCGGGTTGATGGCCGAGTCGGGCAAGACGGTGTTCGAACTCAAGGCCACGCCTGCCACCAATGGTCCGGCTCTGACGGTCGGCCTGGGCGGCTTCGCCTCGGTGAGCGCGAGCTCGGTCCTGGTGCAGTATGCCTCGGGCATCGCCGTGGAGACCGGAACCTCGCTGAGCGTCGGTGGCGTGAGCTACGGGTTCAGTGGGGCCATTGCGGCAGGCACGGTGGCCTTCACGCTGAAGGGGATGACGGCTTCGGTCAGTGATTTCGTGAGCCTGAGTGGTGACGTGGGCTTCTCGAAGATGGGCTCCCAGATCATCGCCACCGGGTCGAACGTGACAGTGAGGCTAGCGGCTGCGCCCGACGTGCTGGTCCAAGTCAGTGGGGCTTCGTTCGGGCTCGTTGCTCAGGGAACGGGTACCTCGCGGAAGACGGCGTTTGAATTGCAGGCGGTGCCTGGAACCGGGGCGGGCGCTCCGGCGTTGACCGTGAATCTGGCCGGGTTCGCTCAGG
>CAYLTF010000284.1:0-1180 GCA_964386625.1 uncultured Akkermansia sp.
GGCAGGCGCCGGCCACCAGGGGTTCCTGCGGGTTGCGGAAGGTCAGGCCCGCGAAGTCGAGGTAGTGCCCGAAGAGTTCGGTGTTCTGGAGGAATCCTTCGATGCGGTCCGAGCCCGGGCCCAGGGCCAGCACCGGGACGTAGTCGGAGGTGTGGTTGCCGCTGGTGAAGGCGATGCCGGTGTGGTTGGCCAGCACCTGGCCCAGCGCGCAGGTGTCGGAGTTGAAGGCCTCGAAGAGCGCGTAGCCCTTCTTCTTGAGGAACGGTTCCAGGGTCTCCAGCCGGCGGTTGCTCGCGGCGTAGCCGGTGGACTCCTGGAGTCGCGCGGCCAGTTGCATCCGGTTCTCGGCGGTGCGCAACCGGTTGAGGATCTCCCCGACGGATTGGCGCACCTTCTTGAGGTTGTGGAAGGTGGCGTTGGTCTTCTCGTAGGTCTCCCCGATGCCGTTGAGGCCCGGATTGGCCGTGGCGTGGTCGGTGGTGATGAGGACGAACGTGTCGGGGTGCTCTCGTTGGAATTCCAGGCAGACCTCGATGGCCTCGTCGAAGGCGATCAGCTCGTGGATGGCCGCCGCCGCGTCGTTGTTGTGGCAGCCGTGGTCCACCCGGCCGCCCTCGACCTGCAGGATGAAGCGCTCCTCGGGCGCGAACCGACGGAGCGCGGCCCGGGTCATCGCGGCCAGGGAGGGCACCGGTGGCACCTTCGTGAGTCCGCCCTTCTGGTCCACGACGTAGGGGATGTGCCCCTCGGCGAAGACCCCGAGCCAGCGCTGGTCGCGCGGGGCGGAGGCCAGATCGGAAGGGGTTCGCATCACGGCGTATTCCAGGCGGCGGAAGTCGCCGAGCAGGTCCCGCTTGTCTTTGCGCTTGTCGGCCCGGAAGTGGTTGCTGGCTCCCCCGAGGGCGAGGTCGATGCGGCGCTCGAGATATTGGGTGGCGATGTCTTCGCCGCTGGCCCGGGCATTGACGCAGGCGATGAACCCGGCCGGTGTGGCATGGGTGATCTCGGTGGTGGTCACCAAGCCGCGCTTCCAACCCGCTTGTCCGAGCAATTCGTATAGGGTCACCAGTTTCTCCCCCTTGCTCGTCTGGTTGACCTTGCCGTTGGGGATGCGCACGCCGCTGCCCCAGGCGCACGAGGAGGCCGAGGAATCGGTGACGAGGGAATTCTGCGAGCGGAC
>CAYLTF010000285.1:0-1177 GCA_964386625.1 uncultured Akkermansia sp.
GGCCCTTCCCTGGATGGAGTCCCTCACGGTCTGGGGCGACACGCCGCCAGCAGGCCAGCGTCCGGCCAGCGAGGCTCCCGTGCGCATGGCGGTGCTCTTCTCGGGCAACGGCTTCCACTCCAAGGAATGGTGGGCCCGCGGCGAGGGGGCCTCGATGGAGCTGGGCCAGGTGCTGGCTCCCTTGAACGACTTCCGCCAGAAGACCGTGTTCGTGCGCGGCCTCTACAATGCCGAGGCGCTCAAGGGGAACATCCACAGCTCGCAGACGGGCAACCTGCTGTCCGGCGCGCCGCTGGCCTCGGGCGGCGAGATCCGCTCGGGCACCAGCCTCGACCAGTTCGTGGCGCAGGCGCAGGGCCGGACGACCAAGGTGCCGAGCCTGGTGCTGGGCTGCGAGAAGTCCAACCCGTCGGTCCACAAGAACTACTCGATGCTCTACAGCTCGCACATCTCGTGGACCTCGCCGACCACCCCGACGCCGCTGGAGATCTACCCGGCGCTGGCCTTCGACCGGCTCTTCAAGGATTCGAATGAGAAGGGCGACCGCAGCGTGCTCGACGCGGTGAGGACCGACGCGCAGAGCCTGCGCCGCCAGATCAGCCTCAACGACCGACGCAAGCTCGACGAGTACCTGGATTCGGTCCGCGACGTGGAGCAGCGCATCGAGAGCGCCGGCAAGAAGGGCGAGCTGCAGGGCTGGAGGCCGACCTTGTCGAAGCCCGACATGGCCCGCCCGGCCGACGGCATCCCGCAGGACATCGCCGAGCACATGAAGCTCATGTGCGACATCCTGGTGCTGGGGTTCCAGACCGACACGACGCGGATCACCACCCTCAAGCTCAACAACGACCACAGCTCGCTGCGGTTCCCCAACCTGGGCGTGGACTACATGATCCACCACCTGCTCTCGCACAGCGACTCGGCCGACTGGCTCAAGGTGAACCAGTTCTTCGTGCAGCAGGTGGCGTACATCGCCCGCCGGCTGGAGGCCATCCGCGAGGGTGAGCGCACGCTGCTCGACAACACGATGCTCCTCTACTGCTCGTCGATGCTGAACGGCAACCACGACGCCACCCAGCTGCCGGTGGTGCTGGTGGGCGGCGGTGGCGGGCGCATCCGGGGCGGGCGCGTGCTCGACTACAAGGACAAGCCCGAGCGCCAGATGTGCCGGCTCTTC
>CAYLTF010000286.1:0-1173 GCA_964386625.1 uncultured Akkermansia sp.
GTGATGGGTCACCGCTGCTCCAGTTGGCGGACGAGGGGGTCGCGGGCGGGGAGGATGCCTTTGTAGGCGGCGATGGGGTCGGGCATGGAGCGGAGTTGCCGGGCCAGGCGATCGCGGGCACCTGGGGTCTGCAGGACGCGACCCAGCGGGTGCACGGTGAGGTGGATGGCGAAGAGCAGGCCGCCGCTCTGGGGCAGGGCGCGGAAGGCCTGGTGCTCGAGCCGCAGCCAGGTGGTGTCGAGGGTGGCGTCGGCGGTGAGTCGGGGGAGGGCGCGATCGGGGTGGGCGTTGCGCTCGCCATGGGCGGCCAGGCCCCAGTTGTCGCGCTCGAAGGTCTGGCCAGCCGGAAGACGATCGAGGAAGGCGCGGATCCGCGACCCCAGCGTGGCGTTGAGGGTGGGAACACCGGCATGGATGGCGTCGACGGTCTTGCCGACCTTTTCGCGGAGATCCCAGGCCGAGGGGAAACACACGGCTCCGGCGACCAGACGGAAGTGGCCCGAGGCATCCCTGCGCAGGAGCAACAGGTCAGGCTCCCAACGAAGGGACAGGCTCTTCAAGCGGTCCGCGAGAGGTTCGTGGGACGGTTTCCGGGAGGCTTGTACAGACGGTTCGGGGGTTGATCTCGGGATTGGCTCACGAGGCGATGCTCCGGTCGGCTCGGCAGGCTGGGGGTGCGGGTGTGGATCGGCTTCCGGTGTGAACGGGAGATCGGGGAAGAGGGCCAGGGCCTCCTGCAGCACGGGGGCGGCCTCGTCGGTCCAGGTCAGGTGTCGATGCGGTTCGACCGACAGCCAGTGTCGGCGCTCCTGCAGGGCCTCGTGATCGGGTGGGCTCCATCGGAACCACTCCTGCCGGGGGCGTTGCATGCCGAAGCCGAAGGCGAAGTCGCCCTCGGGGAACAACCGCGCGGCAAGCGTCTCTGGCTGGATCGGTTCCATGGGCCGACAGTGACTTCGGACGTGCACGCCGCCAATGCCGGGGTGGTCGGTGGCGCCCGGATCGGGTGGCTATCGGCATCCATCTCCGGCATTGATGAAGGGCTGGGCTTCATCCCGGAAGATCCATGATCCGAGGTCTGTCGACAGATCCTTGCCATCGGGGTTGCGCGGTCGCCGGAACCTTGTCACAACGCCGGGATGCCTCCTTCACCCGGTTCCGGGAAAACCCCGG
>CAYLTF010000287.1:0-1173 GCA_964386625.1 uncultured Akkermansia sp.
CGGAGATTTCATGACACACCTGGGGATTGCCGGGTCCCGACGGGTATGCTTTCTTGAGCACGTCTGAACGAGACGCATCCAGAGCGTCAGCGGGGAGAAATCCGCTGACCAGCGACCTGCCCAGAGTCATGGGAAAGGTGCTTTGGGGACCGGCAACGGTCTCCGATGTGCAGGCGAAAGCCTGAATCAAAATGTGACTCCCGTGTGAGGGCCGTCGTCTCGTGAATCGAGCGGCGGCCTTCGTCTTTTCACACCGCTCCGGGTGCGTGCCGATCCGACGATCGACGACCATGCACGCCTCCATCCGCATCCCCGAGCACAACCCCAACCATCACCTGTGGAGCAACCACGGCATCTGGTGGTGCCACTTCACCGTCCACCGGCCCGACTTCACCAAGCAGCGCATCCGGCGCAACACCGGCACCCGCCGTGTCGAGGAGGCCCGGGCCATCCGTGACTTCCTGCTCGCCGCCTTGCCCACCAACCCCGCCTGAACGCCACCCGCCATGAAACGATACCCAGGCATCCGCTACGCATTCCGGCCCAAGAGTTACTGGAATGACACCACCGTCGAGCAGGCCATCTTGCGTGGGGTGAAAGGCCGCAAGCGGCGTGAACTGATCAGCCAGGCCTTGGCCGACGGCCAGTTCGAGCATGTCGCCGAAGAGATCCAGTCGGCCGAGATCTCGGACGACCTCCGACGGCGACTCGGGCGCATCCATCCGTCGTTCATGGGGGGCGAGTACCTTCCCGGCTACCCAGCGGGCGAGACCGAGATCGCGCGCATCGACCTCGAATCGACCACCTCCGATGTCATCAGCATCCGGGCCCGCCGGGAAGGGGGGCTCATCCACTACCGGGTGGTCGACGAATACCACGAAGTGTTCCGTTGCGACCCCGAGAGCAGCGCCCGTCCCTTCAGCCTGGGCGAGTTTGTCGAGTTCATCGATGCGGTCTCCCACAACGACCTCTGGGGCCCGTACTCCCTGGCTTACAACGAACTCAACGCCGATGCCGGCACCGAGCGCCGGAATCTCCGGCACTTCACCCGCATCAGTTCCGACCTGTACCCCGAGTTGTCGGACCACTTCGAGCGAGTCTTCGCCGACTGGGTCGCCGAGGGCGAAGCCGAGCAGGGCGGGGCCCCTGGACCTGGCCCCCGGTGATCAGCCT
>CAYLTF010000288.1:0-1157 GCA_964386625.1 uncultured Akkermansia sp.
GGAAGCGCCGAGCCCACGACCGTCAGGACGACGGCCAGGATCGATCGGAATGCGAGGCGAATGGGAGGCATGGGAGCGGGAAGGAGGGTCGAAGAGGGACCCAGCGGACCAAACAGGTCAACTCCCGTCTGGGATCCGCCCCGTGGCGGGGGGCGGCGAAAACGCCGTCCGGCTTCAGGATGAAACCGCATCGGGACACCCCTCGTCGGGCTGGCACCAGAACCGGCCCAACCATCGTGGAATGATGGGCTAGCGCATCGGAGAATGGCACGTCCAACGCCCTTGGTGGGAGCCACGCCTTGTCCACAAGATCGCCCTGATGCAGACCACCGACTCGGGATCTCGCCCGGGGCACTTGTCACTGGCCAGCACCAGAAAACCCGGAAATCTTCGGCCGGGTGATCTTGGATCGGAGAGAGAGCGGCCTGTTGGCGATCATCGTCCTTTCGTGGGCGATGATTCCCCTGGCACTGCACTTCCTGATGCCGACCCTCGCGGAGCACACCGGACTGGCCATGATGTGTGGACTGGCGGTGGGCGGATTGGCGGTGGTCGCGCTGCTTCGCAGGGCGGCCCGCCGGCTCGACCGGGAATGCCAAAAGCGCCTGTCTCTCCTCGGCTTCGAGGTGATCGGCCTGGATCCCCGGTTCCTTGATTCATGGATTCCGATGGAACACCGGACACCGGACCGCGTGGATTTCAACGGCTTCACCGCATCGGGAGTTCCGCCTTGGAAGGAGGGCTACCGACGCGACCACCACGGCGTGCAAACGCACCTCTTCGGCTACCGTCGATGGCCCCACCGACAGTACATCGCACTCCGATTGGAGGATGTGCGGGGAACTTGGCCCGAGTTCTCCTGCGTCATCGATTCCATCGTGGAATCCACCGGCCCTATCGGTGGTTGGAAAAGGATCCGGTTCGACCGCGATCCGGGGTTCTCGAAGACCTGCCGGCTTGAAGCACCGGAGGCGGAGCCGGTCCTGGGACTGTTCGGCCCGGCCCTGCGCCGACTCGCCCTCGATCACCCGCGGATCCGGGTGTACGCCTCGGGCCATTCGTTGACCCTCTACAGCGATGCCTACCGACTCATCCCCGGGGAAGCGGAGGCGTTCCTCGAACTGGCCGAATCTCTGGCGGCCCAATGGACCCGGCAA
>CAYLTF010000289.1:0-1139 GCA_964386625.1 uncultured Akkermansia sp.
TCCATCCTGATCCGGGGCGAGGCCCTGAAGAAGAACCCCGCCTTCGTGGATCTCCAGATCGTGGACCGCTGGGACGGCATCGCCCCCCTGGTCATCGGAGGCAAGGATCAGATCCTCTTGAACCTCCAAGACCTGGAGCGCCTCAAAGGCCAGAAGACCGAGCCGGCAGGAACCCGGCCTGCGACTCCGGCCGCCGCCTCGGTCCCCGCTCAACCCACCCGCTCCACCAAGCGCTGACGCCATGAATCCTCAAACCGCCTCCCGCCTGGTCGTCGCCTCGATCGCGTTTTTCGTGGCCCTGCTGGTGCTCAACTCGGCCTCGTATGTCATCGAACCGGGCACCCGCGGCCTCAAGGTGACTCTCGGCAAGACGCAGGAGGGATTCCTGCCCGAGGGCTTCGGCTTCAAGACCCCGTTCATCACCAGCATCGTGAGGGTCAATGTCCGGCAACGTACCCGGGCGCTGACGGCCGACTGCTTCTCCTCCGATTTGCAGCAGGTGAAGATCGACCTGCGGGTGCTCTTCCGCATTCCCGAGGCGTCGGTCGTGCCGATCTACCGTGAGTTCGCCGGCGATCCGTTCGACAGCCTCATCGCCCCGCGGGTGCAGGAAGCCATCAAGGAGGTCACGGCGTTGATGACGGCCGAGCAGATCGTCAAGAACCGCGAGGAGATCAAGAAGAAGTCCATGGCCCTGGCCAGCCAGAAGATCGGTCCGCTGCTGTTGGTCGACGACATCGTGCTGCGCGACATCGATCTGTCGCCGGAACTGGAGAAGGCCATCGAGGCCAAGATGGTGGCCGAGCAGCAGGCCAACCAGGCCCGGTTCACCCAGATCCAGACCCAGACCGAATCCGAGACGGCGGTCATCAGCGCCAAGGGTGAGGCCGAGGCCATCCGGGTCCGCGGCGAGGCCCTGCGGCAAAGCCCGTCGTTCCTGCGTTGGAAGATCGTCGAGCGCTGGAACGGCCGTTCGCCCATGGTCATTCCCCCGCCCTCCGAACACAACGCCGCCGGTCTGCTGCTGCCGATCAGCCCGTCGGAAACCCCGGCCACGCCATGACCACCCGACGCCGGGCCGCGATCCAAGCCCTGATCTTGGCGGCCTTGGGGCTGTTCCTGATCTGGGTTTTCCCGCG
>CAYLTF010000290.1:0-1135 GCA_964386625.1 uncultured Akkermansia sp.
AGAGGCAGGGCGGTGGCGACGGCCAGATTTCGAAGAGCCTCGCGACGCGACAGGGGAGAAGCATTCATGGGAATCGATGTCGGTGACTACAGCCACCGATCGAGCCAGAGATCAAGCCTGCGGGGGGCTGAGACACGACCACCGCGAAGCGGCATTGGACCAGGTCCATGCGTCGCCAAAGCCTCCGGTGTCGGGGCGATCCGCGTTGGATCCGCTCTTCCGCATACCTTCGGCAGCGCGAGCCCGCGCACCCCGAGCCCCCCGCCCCGCCGAGAAACCCCGGGGAATCTCTGGATCCGAAAGCACCAGCGACGGAGGCTGGACAGCACTCAGGGAGAAGTCGCCCGAGCCCAGCGCGAGGTGACAACCGTCAGCCTGTTCTTGAGCGGTTCGGTAGGATCATGCTTGGCGCGTTGCCATCCCCGTGCCCGTCAGTGGCAAGGAACTCCAACTTCCAGAATATTCACGTTGTTGAGTTTCAGCTGACCCAACGCCTCCATGATGTCTTCGCCTGCTGCCCCCAGGTGCCTCGTCATTCGTCGCTGGTAAACAGATTTGTAGGCATCAAGAACTTGGGTCAACTGTGAGACCGTCTCAGCCGCAGCCTTCGCATACTCGTCCCCTACCCCAGCCCCTAATTCGGCATCCAACTTTACCCGAATACCGGCACTGTGCCGGATGTCCTCTTCGAGCTCTTCTTCCGCGTAGGTTTTAAACGCCACATAGGTCATCGCATCCAAGAGGAGCTGACTTTGGCTGGCATCCTCAATGCCACGCGACAGGAAAACACCCGCGATATTCGAGTACCCTGAGTTTCCGGACTCCTCAATCAGCGCCTTGCAACGGTCTGCAACAACGCTGTTTTGCACATTTTTTGTGCCCGGCCCCACTTCAGCAACCGGGTTTTCGGAATGAATCTCAACCGAACTGTTTAGCTGATCAAACGCAGCCTCAGCTCCACCGCAATCAAGCCCTAAACTCATGGCGATGAAGCGATAGTCATCTATGAATAGTTTCTTCTTTAAACCATTGAGGTCCACTTGAGCATTTCTGTATTTTGATGGAAGCCTGTCAATCGCAAGCTGAATGTGATCGAACGTATCAATAGCCGCAGAAAAACGAGCATCGCTTCTCA
>CAYLTF010000291.1:0-1105 GCA_964386625.1 uncultured Akkermansia sp.
GTCACAAGACCAAGCCCGTGTTCTGCGTGCAGTACCACCCGGAGGCCGCGCCCGGCCCGCACGATTCCTCGGTGCTCTTCGACGAATTCCGGGATTTGGTGCTGAAGCGGGGCTGAGCGGGTTTCCCCCCCCGGGGGCTTGCCCCGGCTCGGCTCCGCCGAGGATCCAGCGACCGCTGAGGACGGCCACGCGCCAGCCTCAAGGCTGTCGGATGGCTCGGTAAATCCGCCCGGGGTTCCGATGGGATTCCGGATCGATCCACGACTGGTTGGTCGTGACGACGGTGACCCGGGTCAAGGACGTCCGGAGGGCGTTGTTGGCCGAGGGTCGCCACTGCACCTCGTAGGTGGCACCCACCTCGCCTGTGAGCCGCAGCCCCACGAAGGTCTCGATCGCCAGTTCCGGATCGAGGACCTCGATGCGGGCGGTCAGGCTCAGGATGGCGCCCCCCGGATTGGTGATCCTCACCGAAGGGTCGCCGACATCGCGTCCGTGGCGTTGGCCACGGGCGTACCGCTCCGGATCCACTGATAGGTCAGGCGACCGAAGCCCCCGGCCTCGACGCCGAGGGTGAGGCTTTGTCCGAGAGCGAGGCGGGCTCCCTGCGGAGAGGCCTTGATCCAGGGTGGGGTGACGAGTCCGGGCGGTGAGAGGAGGAAGGCGCGCAGCGATCCCTGGAACCGCCCCTGACCGACGATCTCACCGCGGTCGTTGATGGCCTTGGCGGTGATGAGTTCCCAGCCGTCGGCGCCGGGCGGAAGCAGGCGGTTGAGATCGACCATCACGCCATCGGACCACCGGAAGGCGTGCATCACCCCGTGGATGGTCTCGGCCTCGCCCGCGACCTGGCCGGCGGTGTTGATGTCGTAAGCGACGCTTCGGGCACCCCACGATCCTGCGAAAGTCCCCGAGGCATTGACGGCATGGAGTCTCGAGAAGTTCGGAACCCCGAGCGTTCCACCGATCTGGAGTCCGTTGTTGTGACCGTCTGGGGCCGACACCTCCCCACCGGAGACCAGGCCAGAGTCGTTGATGCCCGTCACCACGGGGGGGTGGATCGTCGAGGGACGGTTGTCGATCGTCGTCATGTGGGTTCCGGAGATCC
>CAYLTF010000292.1:0-1103 GCA_964386625.1 uncultured Akkermansia sp.
GTGGATGGCGGCTACCCGCCCAGTGAGGCCCGCAGACGATGGAGGCTGAACAGAGAGAGGGAGCCCAACGGGGGCAACGGGTGTGCGGTCGGTGGGTGTTTTCGTTGGAGCCAAGCGCGATGGTGAAGCGAGATGGATTCCACGAAGTTTTTCGTTCCGATGACGGATCCGTGGGTGAAATAGCCGATCCGATGGAGCAATTGGCTGATCAGTCCGGGATCGCGCGTCGGTCTGGTTGATTTTCTGGCTGACGCGGAGGTGGTGGCCGGGGCGGGGTGGGATTTGGTGCGAGGGAGAGACTGCGCGGTGAAGAGGCCACGGCGTTCTGCGTAGTCGAAGAGACCGGCCCGGTAGCGTTTGAGTGCCAGCGATGCCCCGAGGCCAAGTCCATCCTGGATGGCCATGAGGGATTGGTAGCCGGCCAACGCCTCCGGTCTTCCGGCCATGGCCTGGCCGTAGCCGCTCCAGCGGTAGGAGGCGGGGTTGGAGGTCAATCCGGCGCGGACTGGGTTGAGGTCGATGTAGGCGGCGATGGTGGAGAGGGCCGATCCATCGGCGCCGATGAGGATGCTTTTGAAGCGTTCCTCCCAGAGGGTGCCGCGTCTGCCTTGGCGGAGGTTGTGCCATTGGCTGAAGCGCTGTTTGAGTTCCTTGAGGTACTGGCTGAGGTCGCCCATGCGTCTCCAGAAGCGCTGGCGCAGGAGGTCTTTTTGGCTGGGGTGGATCGAGGGGTCGGAGAGGAGTCTGCGGAGGTTGCCGACCTTGGCTGGAGAGTGGATGGCGGCGATGCGGTGGAGCAGTTCCTCATCGGTTGGGGGTGAATCTGGGCGTCTTGGGACCTCGATGAGGAGGTGGAAGTGATTGCCCATGAGGCAGAAGGTGAGGATTCGGATGCCGCAGAAACGGGCGTATTGGCGCATCAAGAGGGCGAAGTGCTCTTTTTCGAGGTCGCCGAAGATGAGTTGCCGGTCAACGACCCTGGACATGCAGTGGTAGAAGCCGCTGTCGGCATCGTCCGGGGCCTTGAGGCGTCGAGTTCGCATGGGAGTTTCCCCCATGATTCGTCGCCACAGGACCATCCTTTCAGAAAAAGAGCCTGTCCC
>CAYLTF010000293.1:0-1103 GCA_964386625.1 uncultured Akkermansia sp.
TGTGTGGCTCCTGGTTGTGTTTGTTCCAGACGGCGACGACATCGTTCCACCTTCTCAAGGATCTTCTCGATGCTCGCCGTCCAGACGAAGGGCGTTGGATTGCTGTTCCACGCTTCGAGGAATGCGGCGATTGCGAGTTCCAGGTCCTGCACGCTGCGAAAGGACCCGCGTCGGACCGACTTCTGGGTCAGCTCCCCGAACCACCGCTCGATCAGGTTCAACCAGCTTGAGCTGGTGGGGATGAAGTGCAGGACGAAGCGGGGATGGCGAGCCAGCCACTCCCGCACCTTCAGGTGCCCGTGGGTGCCGTAGTTGTCCAGGATCAGGTGCAACGCCTTGCCAGGAGGGAACTCCCTGTCCAGCCGCTTGAGGAAGCGGAGGAACTCCTGATGCCGGTGCCGTTGGTGGCATTCCCCAATTACTTTTCCTTCGGCGACCTGGAGTGCGGCAAACAGGGTGGTCGTTCCGTGGCGCTTGTAGTCGTGAGTGAAGGTTCCACAACGGCCTCGCTTCAGGGGCAGCCCAGGCTGGGTGCGATCCAGGGCCTGAATTTGGCTCTTTTCGTCGACGCGCAGAACGATCGCGTTCTGTGGGGGCGTCAAATAGACCCCGATCACGTCGGTGAGCTTCTCGACGAAGCGTGGGTCCCGCGACAGCTTGAAGCTGCGTACCAGGTGCGGCTTGAGCTGATGGTCGTCCCAGATTCGATGGACCGTGCTCTTGCTGACTCCTTGGGCCTTGGCCATCGCACGGGTACTCCAATGGGTTGCCCCCTGGGGCTTGTCCTCGAGGGTCGATTCGACGAGTCGAGCGATCCGCGCCTTTTCGTAAGCCGGCTTCCGTCCACGGCCGTGTGCGATGTCCCACACCGTTCCAATGCCCTCCCTTGCCACGCGGTCGCGCCACAACCGCACGGTGGGGCGTTGGACATCCAGATCCTGGGCGATGCGAAGGACCGATTCGCCACGGCTTGCACTCAGGACGATTCGGCATCTCAAGGCAACCTGCTGCGGAGTGGAACCGGCGGCAGCCCATTGTTCGAGGCGCCGAACTTGGGAGGGTTCAAGGACCAGGATCGGCGCGGCGTGGGGCATGCCGCCAAG
>CAYLTF010000294.1:0-1103 GCA_964386625.1 uncultured Akkermansia sp.
TTTTTACTCACTACTTCAATGCTGAAGGTAGCGGCATCAATTTTAAAGGTAACCGAATCGCTGGGAAGAGAACGCAAAATATCAATCACCATTCGGCTAGGCACAGCCACTTTGAAATCTTCTTTGGCATCCACTTTCATGGTGGTTGTCATGCTGGTTTCCAAATCGGTACTGGTGATGGTTAACTCTCCACCGCGAACGTCGAAAAGAAAGTTCTCCAGAATGGGGATAAGGGGCTTAGACATGATTGCTCCGTTAACGGTAAGCAGATGCTGAAGCAGGTCGCTGGATTGTGCTATGAAATTCATACCTGTGGTTGATGGGAATTGTGTTTCCTCGATTACAAACCTATTTTAGTTTTGCCAAATAACAATTAACAACTTTAGCCGTTTTATAAACATGTTGCCTACAGGATACAATTACCGCTTGTTTTTTACTCTTTAATTTTCTCGGTTTCTTCGTCAACAATTATGAAAACGTCTTCCCCATCTCGTTTCATGAGGTATTTTTCTCTGGCAAACCGTTCTAATTTGCGTTCGTTGCCAAATAGTTCGCGTTTTTGTACTTCCAATCGAGCGATTTTTTCTTTTTGTTGGGCGATACTTTCTTCCAAGGCCGATATTTCCTGAGCCACTCGATATCGATAAAACACATTATTCATATCGAAAAAAAGCATCCACAGCGTGAAAAATCCAAACAGGATGTGGTAGCGGTAGCGAATAATTGGATGAAACATGGTACTAAGTTCATACCTTTTCGGCAAGCAAACAAACCTCGTTAACGGCTGTTTGATATTTTGGTCTAATTTTACAGCCAAATATGAAAACATCGAATTTATTAACCTTTGCAGCGATTACCGCGGTAATTTCTTTGGTTTCGTCCTGCGGAAAATCAGTAAAAAACGATGCAGTCACTAACATCGTGTGGAAAAAGAACGACTATGCCAGCCTATTTAAACTGGGCACAGCAGGGAAAGATTCGTTTTTGGAGGTTTATAACAACGACAGTTCGGTATTGGGTAAGTTTTTTTGGGGCGAAAGCGATTCGGTGGCTGGATATCGAAAAATTAGTAACCGAAATCGTATTGTTTCGTTGGCCGCTCC
>CAYLTF010000295.1:0-1060 GCA_964386625.1 uncultured Akkermansia sp.
TAAAATGCAAAGATAATTAAAAGGGAATTAACCGCTGAAAACACTAAAAAACCCCAGCTTAATAACCACAAGATCCATGAACTACTGCAGTAACATCAATAAAAGCTCCCAACATATCCGAAATCAAACAACATCAAATGCAATTTCAACGCATAGGTGCAACTACCAACTCAGGTATCAAAACACCATGCAAAACTCTAAAGACCACGTTCCAATAAATTTGCCGGTTCCCGTCACGGGCAATACCCCCGCAGGCTGTCCTTGTCCATCCACCTCCGGTAATTTAAATCGTCTACCCCCCATGTCGGAACTATTATCGGATACAGGATTCATGTTCAACACCGAACACTTAATATTCACATTGTACCCCATTGCGTACCCTCGAAATTGGTAGCCAACAACACCCTGCACATCAAAACGCGTAAACGGCAGGTTCTGCCATGAACGCAAATAAACGTCTTTATAAAACGGCTCCTTGTTTGGCCCAACGTACAGTTTGGATTGCAATAACAACGAAGGCTGCAACCCAAATTGGATATTTCTCTTCTTTTCGTCCCCCGAATTGCTAAGTCGATATTGTGCTAACAACGGAAAATCCATGGTTACCAACCCAATTTGCGAATACGCCGAATTAGAAACACTATCCAATATCCTTGGATTGGCAAAATTCCCTCCTCGCAACCGTAAATCCATACCGGTTTGCCAACCCCAATTGGATTTTCTTTTATCGGGACGTTCAATATACACGCCCGTCATAAAACCCACTGAAGGTCTAGGATTTTGTAGTTCGCCGGCAATAAAACTATTCACGGCTAATCCCATTTTCAATCCATAATTGGTTGGATTTCGCCACTCCTCATCGGCATTCGATCCATCCACCTGCTGGGCATGTAACACAATCCCAAAAAATAAAATAAATACCAACACCCCCAATTTCAACAAGCCCAATCGTGCAGCCTTGGGAAAAATCCCTGCTGCGACCGTCTTAGTGTTTGAGTTCGTTTTCATAACCAAAGTAACGTATGTAATTGAATTTCTGTTTTATATGGTTTTCCCTTTT
>CAYLTF010000296.1:0-1046 GCA_964386625.1 uncultured Akkermansia sp.
TTGGGTGGGTTGCAAGGTTTGGGGCATGCGAAAGGCGCGGATCAAGGGGCCAGGCACCGTCTACCACTGTGTCTCTCGCACCGTCGGCGGGCAGTTCCTCCTCGATGACGCCGCCAAACACCACCTCGTCGAACTGCTCTTCCCGCTCGCCCAGTTCTGCGGCGTCGAGGTGCTCACCTATTGCATCCTCTCCAACCACTTCCACCTCCTCCTCCGCATCCCTTCCCCATCCCACCTCCCAGACTCCCTCCTCCTCCACCGCGCCGAGGCCTTCTACGGCAAAAACGCCATCCTCCCCACCCTCGCCAGAAACGACCTCCATCGCTCCGGCACCATCAGCCCTCACATCCGCAAAACCCTCTCCAGCCGCATGGGCGACGTCTCCGCCTTCATGAAAGAACTCAAACAACGCTTCAGCCGCTGGTTCAATCGACACTCCGGCCGATTCGGCACCCTCTGGGCTGAACGCTTCTCCAGCACCCTCGTCGAAGATTCCGCATCCGCCCTCCAAACCGTCGCCTCCTACATCGATCTCAACCCCGTCCGCGCCGGACTCGTCTCAGACCCCAAGGACTACCGCTTCTGCGGCTATTCCAGGGCTCTGGCCGGCAATCCCACCCTCCGCCAGGGCCTCATGAGCTTCCTCTCCAGCCGCTCTTGGAACGCAGCCGCCGCAGAGTACCGCATGAACCTCTTCGCCACAGCCGGTGTCGCCGGCCATAGCGAAAAACACACGCTCACTCGCCAGGCCATCCGCGCAGAACTCGACCGAGGGGGACGCTTGAGCCTGCCCGAAATCCTGCGCCTGCGCATCCGCCACCTCTCCGCAGGCGTCGCCATCGGCTCACGCGACTTCGTCGACCAGGTCTTCCTCCACCACCGCTCCCACTTCGGTCCCAGACGCTCCAACGGCGCTCGACCCATCCGCGGTGTTCCACTCCCTCACCTCAAGACCCTCCGAGACCTCAGGGTCAATGCAGTCGGGTAAACCACCGCTCCACAAACATCACCACCCCCCAATCCAAATCGCTCAGCCAGGATCGCCC
>CAYLTF010000297.1:0-1046 GCA_964386625.1 uncultured Akkermansia sp.
CCGCGCCGTCCAGACCGGAGTGAGCCTGACGGGAACCGAGGATCTTTCGGATGTACGCCTGCTCACGGTGGACCTCACCGGTGTGGACCTGATGGTGGGTTCGGGGGCGACGTTCAATGGGGATGGCTCGATCAACCGCGACAACGCGGTGGGCTTCTCGACCCAGAGCGCCGACCTGAGCATCGCCGTGGCGACCTTGGCCGACGCCACGGTCAACGATACCCGTCGCTGGACCGGTATCGCGGCCGCGGCCTCACTGGTGTCGGCGGTCGGCCTGCCCGCTGACTTCGCGGTCGAGGTCAAGGATCTGAAGATCCGCTCCAACAGCGCATCGGGTGCCCTCGCCGGCGTCGCACCGACTGCGATCAGCTGGAGCACGTTGATCCCGGCAACGACGAACCCGTTGAATAGCCTGAGCGGTTCGATCGTGTTGGAGGTCAGCGGTCGGGTGCGACTGAACCTCGGTGGCTACGTGCTGGCTGCCGGTCAATTCACCTTGGGCAAGAGCACCCAGAACGGGGCGTTGCTCGGTGCCAATGGAACGGTCTCCATCGACTTGCTCACCATCGACCTCACTGGCGTGAACCTCTTCGTGGGCGTTGGGGCGTCCTTGGCCGCGGATTCTTCCATCGTCACGACCGCGGCGACCGGATTCCTGACTCAATCGGCCAACCTCAGCGTGGGAATGGTGAAGAGCACCGCGACCAACGATGGCCGTCGCTGGACCGGGATCGCGGCGAGTGCGGCTTCGATGACGGTGGTTGGCCTCCCGGTCGAGTTCATGGTCGAGGTCAAGGACTTGGCCGTGAAGTACAACGCGGCCTCGGGAACCTCGGCCGAAGGCGTTCAGGCCAGCGCCATCCAATGGGCCCCGGTGATCGACGGGAACAGCAGCCCGCTGGAGACCTTGCTGGGTGGAACCCTGCTGGTGGTGAGCGGCGTGGTGCGCCTGAATCTCGGGGGCTATGTGTTGGCGGGAGGCGGCTTCGCGCTGAACCGCAGCACGGCCACCATTGCCGGGGCTACCGCCGACCTCCTGACGATCG
>CAYLTF010000298.1:0-1039 GCA_964386625.1 uncultured Akkermansia sp.
TGAGCAGCTTGCTGTGCTGCACGAGCCTGACTACTACCGCCTAACAGACCCAGAGCGCCTCCAACAAGAGATCCGAAAAGAGACATAATTTATTCCTTAATCTTGTCTATTAGTTATTAAGCAGTTCGTTTCCACATCTTCACAACGATGTACGGAGGCAAGTTAGCGTTAGTACCAGAAGAGCCTGAGGAATCGGTAGTGAAAGTGTGCGTGTGTGCGCCAGCCGGATCGGTTGTGTTAGTAACACCTGCAAAAGTACCGGGACTACCCGTAGCTGTAAAGCGGCCACTAACATCATTGACGTTAAACGTGTGCGTGTGCGTTCCGTTAGAAGCTGTAGTACCTGTGTGAGTGTGGCTCACAACGATAGCGTCTTTACTACCGCCAGTTTCTTCTAAGGTATCAAAGAGAGCATCAGAAGCGTTTTGACCAACAATGACTCGACCCGCACCAAACTCCACCCAAGTACCAAACCCAAGCAAAGTGTTAGGATTGGTAGACGAAGAAGCATTGATGTAAACAGAACCAACAGGATATACTGCCTGCAATGCCGCAGTGACCGCAGACTGCACAAAAGCAGTAGTTGCTATCAAAGTAGTATTGTTACCTGTAGAAGGTGTAGGAGCAGTCGGAGTACCTGTCAAAGCAGGGCTATTGATGTCTGCTTTAGTATTAACTGCCGTAGCAATGTTATTGAACTCAGTGTCAATCTCAGTGCCTTTGACAATCTTTAAAGGATTGCCAATAGCCAGAGCATCTTTACTGGCAAAGTTGGTGGATTTTACATAGTTAGCCATGATTATACAATCTTTCCGTTCTTGGCGTGGATTTCAATCTTCTGAACACTCAAAGGAGAACCATTGATGTCAGCTTCGTAGCCTGTTTGAATAACTTTACCTGACCCGGTAGGATAAGCTACCAGTGTCTGAAGAGCAGTACCTGCAGAATAAATTGCAGTACTAGTATTATACTCTGCTATTCCGTAATATGCAACCCCCTGAGCAGGAATTTGTGCAGTTTGTGCATAATAATTTCCTGT
>CAYLTF010000299.1:0-1038 GCA_964386625.1 uncultured Akkermansia sp.
GTTACCTGCCCGTGTCGCCCAAGGTGCTCCACGCCACGCCGCTGGTGACTCCCCAAGGCCGCGCCGAGCTGAGCTTCACCGCCCCGAAGACCCCGGGACGCTATCCGTTCCTCTGCACCTTCCCCGGTCACTGGCGCCTCATGCGCGGCGAGCTGATCGTGGAGTGAGATACGCGCTCGAGGACGGCGGGATCACAGCCACAAGCTGAGGTCTTCGAGGGGGGCTCCTTGAAAACCCCATCCGCTATAGGAGTTCAACCTCTTCCCAACGGGGCAAAAACCATGGAAGGGCTGGCCGCAGCCTAAGGCACCGGCCAGCCAAAGTGGTGGGGGTCCTTGAACTGGATCTTCTCCACCATTTCGAGAATCCGTGCAGGATTCTCCACCCCATAAAGTTGGCCAAGCCTCCAAGAAAACACCTGATGATGCAGCGATTGAGACCACCGACGCTCCTCTGCCGCAGCTTGGACCTGTTTGGGGCTGGGCTGATTGAAAAGAGCTCTTTCCTCGGCGGTTCTTGGAAAATCTGCTGGAAGGCTAGTGTCAAGACGCTGCTTTTCCCATTCCTGAGCTTCTGCTCTAGAGAAACCATACCCCCACAAGTCCATCAGCATCGGGGAACCCATCAACGTGGAGGAATCCAACTCCCCGTCCAAGGCTCGCACAACCTCCATCAAATCTGGTCGACGCCCGTCCTCCAATATCCACTGGTAATGACGATTCATGGCCACCGCATGATCGGCGGATTGAGATTGAAGCACGTCCTCCAACGACACTCCCTCAAGATGCGTGCGAATCCAGTCGACGACGTCGATCTTGTTCGATGTTCCAACAGACTCCATGACTGACTTGTAAAGTGTTTCCCCAAGATCCTTCGGAAGTTTCGGGTACTCCAATCTCAGCACAGCCCAGTCATCCGCGAACAAAAGACGACCGAGGGCCTTGGCTTCGTTTCTCACATTGGACTGGGCCTCGGGGATCTCTCGAATCAATCCCTCCGTGTGAACCAAAAAGGCCACCGATTTATCGAACCTCTTGA
>CAYLTF010000300.1:0-1031 GCA_964386625.1 uncultured Akkermansia sp.
GCCCCGGAAGGATGCTGGGCCAGACCCCAGACCGCCGGGCTCACCCGGTCCTTCATCCGCGCGGGCAGGCGTCGCAGCACCGAGGGTTCTTCCCCGAACCAAGCCAACCCCGCTACCTGCACCCGCTCATCGGGCAGGCTCAGCGACCGGGACTCGGGAATCTCCCAGAGCGCGGCCCCGGAGGCCCTGGGGAGGATCCACGACAACCCCAGCACCATCGACACGGCGAACCCACGCCACGCCGGCGACACGAAAAACGGGAAAGACATGGCCCGAGCCTCCCCTGCACGAGCAGCGGCTTCAACCCGGAAGGGGTGTGCGAACGTCGAAGTGCAAAGCCCACGAACACGGCCCCTGGAAACCGGACCGTCGGACCCGACGCCAGCCCCCGACGGCCCACCACATCACCCGCGCTCGAGGCACTCCAGGGCGACCCCGGTGCAGTCGGGCAGGCAACCGCGCGCCGACAGGCCCCGGCTTGCCAGGCTCCATTCCTGGATCAGATTCAACGGCGTGAAACCGCTGCTCGCCGCCATGTTCCTCTCGACCTTCTTTCCCTTCTTCGGCAACGCCGCCGACAAGCTCGCCGTCGGTGCCAAACTGCCGGCCGTCACCTGCAACGACCAGGACGGCAAGGCCGTCGACCTCGCCAAGGCCGGGGCCGAGGGTTACCTGCTGGTCTACTTCTACCCCAAGGCCAGCACCCCGGGATGCACCAAGCAGGGGTGCTCGCTGCGCGACGCCTGGAGCCAGTTGCAGAAACAGGGGGTCCGCGTCTACGGCGTCAGCACCGACAACGAATCCAGCCAGAAGCAATTCAAGGAAGAGCAGTCCTTCCCCTTCCCTCTCCTGGCCGACAAGGACAAGGCCGTCACCGAGGCCTTCGGCGTGAAGAACCTCGTCGGCATGGCCAGTCGCTCGGCCTTCCTCTTCAAGAACGGCGTCTGCGTGTGGGTCGACCCCAAGGGCTCCACCTCCGACCAGGCCGACCAGGTGCTGGCCTTCCTCAAGACCCAGGCCCGCTGACCGCC
>CAYLTF010000301.1:0-1013 GCA_964386625.1 uncultured Akkermansia sp.
ACATCTTCGGGCGCAAAACGCCCGTCGAACTCGAATACTGGCAGGTCGAGAAGTCGTGATGCCTCTCAAGCGACGTCGTACACCGCCGCAAACCAACTGGATAGAACATGGCAAAGAAAGTCACAGGCATCGTTAAGCTGCAAATCCCCGGCGGTCAGGCCAACCCGGCCCCGCCCGTGGGTCCTGCACTGGGTTCGCAGGGCATCAACATCATGGGCTTCTGCAAGGAGTTCAACGCGGCCACCAAGGATCGCGCTGGTCTGGTGATCCCCGTGATCATCACCGTTTACCAGGACAAGTCCTTCACCTTCATCCTCAAGTCGCCCCCGGCTTCCGTGCTCCTCAAGAAGGCCGCCGGCATCGCCTCGGGTTCCAAGACTCCGAACAAGGACAAGGTCGGCAAGGTGACCCGCAAGCAGGTCCTCGAGATCATCAAGGCCAAGGGCACCGACATGAACTGCAACAGCGAGGAGGCGGCGTTCCGCACCATCGCCGGCACCGCCCGCAACATGGGCATCGAGATCGTCGGCTGATCCCGACTCGAACGTTTCTTCAACACCAACGCCGTCCGGATTTCCGGGCGGCGTTTGTTTTTGGTCGAGGCTCCTTCATCGGATCCCACGATCGGATGGGACCACGACAGTTTCATCAAAACCCGATTGCCCGCGAGGGCCCAGCCGAGGACCGCACACGCCTCGACCCCCCGTTCAGACGGCCGCCCGGATTCACTCGGTCGGATCGCCTGCGGAGAAGCGATCCTCGGTCCACGGATCGGCGGTGTTGGAATAACCCCGCAGCTCCCAGAACCCGAGGATGTCCCGGTCCAGGAAGGTGATCTCCCGGATCCATTTGGCCCCCTTCCAGGCGTAGCGCTTGGGCAGGATCACCCGGGCTGGTCCACCGTGTTCCACGGTCAGGGGTTGCCCGTTCCAGTGATGAGCGATGAGCACATCGTCGTCGAGGCAGGCCTCGATGGGGTTGTTGGTGGAATACCCGTCGTAGCTCTTGAAGAA
>CAYLTF010000302.1:0-1012 GCA_964386625.1 uncultured Akkermansia sp.
TCCTCACTGTCATCCCGGTCTACAACGGCGCGCGCTATCTGCGGGCGACGCTGGAATCGCTGGCCGCTCAGACGGTCCCGCCGGACCGGGTGGTGGTGATCGACGACGTCTCCACCGACGGAACCCCGGAACTCGTGCAGGCCTTCTTCGCCGAGCATCCACGCCTGCGGGGAGAACTCCGGCGCAACGAACGGAATCAGGGGCTCTTCGGCAACCTGAACCGCTGCCTCGACCTGGCGGTCGAGACCGACCTGCTGCACATCCTCTTGGCCGACGACCTGGTCCTGCCGGGTTTCCTTGAGCGATTGGCCCCCACGTTGGAAAGCTCGGTCGCACCGGCCATGGCCTGGTCGTTGACCGAGAAGATCGACGCCTCGGGGGCGCTGCTGCCGGGGCAACCTGCCCCGCCAACACCGGGGGTCCGACCGGTCCGCCTGATCGACTTCGTGAGGCAACAAGGGCAATTGCAGACCATCTTCTGCGGCTCGGTCCTGCTGAAGACCGGCCGGAAACCGGCACCATGCCGTTTCCCGCTGGATTACCCCCAGGTGGGCGACTGCGTCTTCTATGCCGACTGGGCTCGGCATTCCTCCGCGCTCCGCGAGCGGACGGAGATCCTCTGCCAGATCCGCCACCACGGTGGCAGTGCCACCACGGCGAATTCACGAAGGCTGGAGAGCTGGGTGGCCGACGAGCTGAGAGCCATGCGGCAGATCGCCCCGTGGGCTCCGGTGGGAGCCTGGAGACGGTGGGCCTGGCACCAGCGCATCCAGTGCCTCTTCGCGGCGCGTTCCGTCGTGAAGCAACAGATGGCCCGACCGATCGACCCCGCCTACGCGGAGGCCATCGGGGTCATGGCCCGCGGCCTCATACGCCCGGGGCACTGGTGGATCGGACGCCTCGCCGTCTTCCTCCGAGACCGACTCTTCGGCCCGCATCCCGCGACCCGGAACCATTCCACGAACCGATGAAAACGACCTCTCCCACACCCTCCTCCGGCCCCGTGAACGGC
>CAYLTF010000303.1:0-1004 GCA_964386625.1 uncultured Akkermansia sp.
GGGTTGGTTTTATGGTCGGTGCATGAGGTTGGCGCGGATCAAGGGGGATGCGGGGTGTCCTGCGGTGTACCATTGCATCTCGCGGACGGTTGGCGGGGAGAAGCTGCTCAACGAGGCCTGCCGGGAGAAGCTCTCGGAGATCCTCATGTCTCTTTCTGCCTTCTGCGGGCTGGAGGTCATCACCTATTGCATGATGGCCAACCATTTCCATCTGCTCATCCGGGTGCCGGCGGCGCGGGAACTCTCCGATGCCGAACTCCTGGAACGGGCCGAGGAATTCTACGGGAAGAAAGGACTCTTGAGCACTCTGGCCCGCGAAGGGTTGGAACAACGGGGGCGCATCGATCCCCATGTCCGTCAAACGCTGCTGGGACGCATGGGCGACCTCTCGGTGTTCATGAAGGAGTTCAAACAGCGCTTCAGCCGGTGGTTCAACCGCCATTCGGATCGCTTCGGGACGCTGTGGGCCGAGCGGTTCAAGAGCGTGCTGGTAGAAGATGAGGCTCGGGCGCTGCAGACGGTGGCATCCTACATCGACCTGAATCCGGTGCGCGCCGGATTGGTGGAAGACCCCAAGGAGTACCGGCATTGCGGATACGCTTCGGCGGTGGGCGGAGGCAACGGGCGGATAAGGCGGGGTTTGATGAGCTTCCTGCAGGGGAAGACTTGGGCGGAAGCCTCGGCCGAATACCGGAGCGGGCTGCTGTTGAGGTCGGGGGAGTCCGGGCACAGCAAGAAGAAGGCGCTGGATCGGGAGACGATCCGGAAGGCGCTGAAGGACGGAGGGCGACTGAGCGGGGCGGAGGTGCTGCGATTGAGGATCCGACACCTGAGCGATGGAGTGGTGCTGGGGTCGAAGGAGTTCGTGGACGGGGTGTTCACCCGGTACCGGGAACGCTTCGGGCCACGCCGAAAGAGCGGAGCACGCCCGATCCGGGCAGTGCCGCTGCCAGGGCTGATGGCCCTGCGCGATCTACGGGTCGATGTGGTGGAGTAAGCCACCT
>CAYLTF010000304.1:0-1003 GCA_964386625.1 uncultured Akkermansia sp.
CAGCCGAGGGATTCTTTTTCCGGTCTGTTTCTTCGCTGGACGTTTCTTCTTCTTCTGGGACTCGTTGGGGCCGATCCCCGCGACCGGTTTTCTCCAAGCCTGTGCCGCCACCTTGGATCGATTTCGCTCCCTCCTGGGCCACCGCTCCCGATTCGCCGTCGCCCGGTGGGATTGGAGCGTGACCCGTGCCCTCCTGAATCCCGTCTGATCGGAGCATCCCGATCTCTAGAGGGAGCCCGCGAGGGAACGGTCCCGTCTCGATCCAGGCAGGCCTTTGGAATCCCCACGATTCTGCTCGGCAGGGCGGGAAGCCTTGGGTTTGCTGAAGGCACGCCCATGAATCTGTTGCTGCCCCTCAAGTCCCGTCGTGGATTCCTCCGGACCACCGCCGGTATCGCCGCCAGCCTCACCTCCGTCGGCGCTTTTGCCGAGGCCCTCACCCGCACCCCCGCGGCCACCGAGGGACCGTATTATCCCAACCACCTGCCGCTCGATACCGACAACGACTTGATCGTCATCAACAACTCCCTGACGCCGGCGGTGGGGGAGGTGGGCTACGTGAGCGGGCGGGTGTTGGATGCGAGCGGAGCCCCGGTGCGCAACGCGCTGGTCGAGATCTGGCAGTGCGACGCCAACGGGGTGTATCTGCACACCGGCGACACCTCCAACCGGGCCCGTCAGGACAAGCATTTCCAGGGCTTCGGGCGTTTCTCCACCGGCAGCACCGGGGAGTATCTGTTCCGGACCATCAAGCCCGTGCCCTATTCTCCGCGCACCCCGCACATCCACTTCAAGATCCGTCGCGGTGGCCGTGAACTGCTCACCACCCAGCTCTACATCCAGGGCCACCCCGGCAATGAGAAGGATGGGATCTGGCGCGAGCTGAAGACCCGGAAGGATCGGGATGCGGTCACCGTGGGATTCAAGCCCATGCGGGGGGCCAAAGCCGGGGAATGGGCCGCCCGTTTCGACCTCGTCCTGGGCGTCACGCCCGAGGCCTGAG